>JBDKUG010000119.1:0-34961 GCA_039679815.1 Smithella sp. | reverse complement strand
TCGGATAATCTATGCTATCGGCCGGTTCACGCAGGCAAGGGACTGTACTGCCTGACCCAGGTACGGAAAAAGACCAGGAAACCGGCCTGAACCAGCCGCCCGGCTCCAGGTATTGAAAAATGCCGCTGTCTCAGCAGGAAATTTCAACGGTGGCTATCATTCATTTTTTAAACAGGGTCTCCAGTTTTGTCCTGGGATCAGACGACAGGGCCTCCGGCTTTCCACGTGCGTCACGGAATCGGAAAAAGTCACAGAAATTAGAGCGGTTTTTATCCACAACCCGCTCCGCCTGATTTTCCCTGCAGTCATTGTACACGCCGCGTTCATAAAAAACACAGTTCATACAGCAGTAAAGATCCTCACCGCAGCCGGGGCACTGCGCCTGTCTGCCGATCGGAAAATCGGCCGGTATTTCCTTCTGACAATGATGACAGACTTTCATGAGCGAAGAAATACAGGCAACGAGGGGACATTGTCAAGAACGTTTCATTGCCCGGCACAGGATTCAATTACCCCATCATTAGAGATGAAATTATCGGAGGACTGTGGTATTAAAACAAAATATGTCCCTAATCCATCGGAGGTTGCTATGGCGGATAAATCGAAACTCGGCATGGAGTTCCCTGTTCGCTCCATTGAGGTTCCCAAAAACAAGATCGCAGAATTTGCCGCAGCCGTGGAACAGCTGGATGATATCGATCATGTTAAGGAGATTTACCGGGATGTCGACGCGGCAAGGAAAGCCGGCTACGAAAATATCCCGATCCCGTTGACTTTTCCCACCTGCTTCCCCTTCTGGACGGGCGGCGGCCTGATGGGCATTGTCAACGGTGTGGGCGCCGATTTGAGCAAGCTGCTGCACTCCGAAGAAGAATATGAATTTTTTGCGCCGATCTGCGCGGGGGACGTTATTACCTGTACAATGAAAGTTGCGGAGATGTACGACCGCGGGAAAAAAGAAAGAAAAGGCTGGCACATTCAGGTGACCGTTCTGATAACGGAAGCTTTTAATCAAAAAGGTGAAATGGTGCTCAGGGCACGTACGACGTTTATGGAAAGATAGGATGACGAGATGACGATTGATTTTGATTCGATAGCCGTTGGAGACAGCATGCCAAGCTATACATCGGCGCCCATCACGCGAATGCAGCTTGCGCGCTATGCAGGAGCATCCGGCGACTTTAATCCCCTGCATACGGATGAAACGTTTGCCAGATCAATCGGTTTGGATTCGGTCATTGCTCACGGCATGTTCATTGCGGGCATTGCGGGTGAAGCTGTGACCTCCTGGATCGAAAATAAATACCTGAGAAAATTTTCCGTGCATTTCCTGAGCATGACACAACCCGTCAATCTGGATGATTTTGAAAACACGAGGGATCGGGCGACCATCACCGTGACCGGCACAGTAACCGAAAAGTATGAAGAAAACGGAGAGAAGAGAATCCGCTGCGAAATCAGTGTCCGCGACGCGCAGGGCGGCAGAAAGCTCAAGGGTTTCTTTGTGGCCGCGCTGCCCTGATATTTTCTTTCTCAAAAGGCGCAGCAGGTGATTATATGAAAGCCCGCATACTGGTCATTGATGACGATGCCGTTGCCTGTGAATTCCTGCAGGAAGTTCTCCTGCGCGACGGCTATGACGTCACTGCGTTTACCTCCGCCCTTGACGCCCTGAAACAAGACCTTTCCAAATACGATTTGTTAATGTCCGACATTCGCATGCCCGGCATGGATGGTCTACAATTCTTAAGTGAAGTTCAGAAAACATGGCCGCATCTGCCCGTTATCCTGATGACGGCATACGGCTCCCTGGAAACCACCATGGAAGGAATCCGGCTGGGCGCCTGGGACTACATCAGCAAACCTTTTTCCCCTGAAGACTGCCGCACTATCGTCAAAAAAGTCCTGGAAGTGAGGGAACTGCGCGAGCGCCGGCAAAACGGACCTCCGGAAGCCCATGAAGAAGCGAAGCTGATCGGCTCTTCCGCCATGATGGTCGAGTTTTACAAACAGATAGCACGTGTCGCAGATTCCCCGGCAAGCGTGCTTATAGAAGGCGAAAGCGGCACGGGAAAGGAACTGACCGCGCGGTCTCTTCATTTTATGTCGTCGCGACGCCAGAAGCCGTTTGTGGTGGTGCACTGCGGGGCGATTCCCGACAACCTGCTCGAATCGGAACTTTTCGGGTACGAAAAAGGGGCCTATACGGGAGCGGACCATCAGCATAAAGGTCTGCTCGAATCCGCGCAGGGCGGCACCGTTTTTCTTGATGAGATTACGGAAATGTCAACCGCGCTGCAAAGCAAGTTTCTGCGTTTCATGCAGGATGGTGAAGTGCGCAGAATCGGCGGCCATGAAGTACTGCATGTTGCGGTTCGCGTGGTCGCGGCAGCCAACAAAAACATTGATGACGAAGTAAGCGCGGGCCATTTCCGTCTGGATCTTTTATACCGCTTCATTGTGCGTCTGCGCATCCCTTCTTTACGGGAACGGAGAGAGGATATTCCCCTGCTGATTGAAGCCATGTTAAAAAAACTGGGCTACCCCGGCGTGCGGGTTTCGAACGAGGCCGTTGAATTACTGATGGCCTACGACTGGCCGGGCAATGTGCGCGAACTGGAAAATGTCCTGCAGCAGACACTTCTGCTCTCGCCTTTTGTAGTAATTCTGCCCGATAATCTGCCTGCCCGGTTCCGGAAGAAAAAAGCAGACAGCAAAAACGGCACTGTGCCGGAAATGACGCCCCTTGAGGAAGCGCAAAGGGAGCAGATTGCCCAAACCCTCCGGGAAACATCCTGGAATCAATCCAGGGCCGCCGAAATTCTGGGTATCGACCGCAAAACCCTGCGTATGAAAATCCGCCGCTACGGCCTTCAAGATGAAAAGTGAACGTTTCGGCCCCGACCGGGAACCTTAGGCCATCCGCAGGCAAAGCGTAACAGTTGTCCCGGCTCCGGGCGTGCTTTGGATATCCCACTGTCCGCCATGCGCCTTGATGATATCACGCACAATGGCCAGTCCGAGGCCGCGCATGCCTTCATCCTTGTGTGAGCTGAAGAACGGCTCGCATACCTTTTGCAGAAGATCAGCTGCAATGCCCTTTCCGTTGTCGGTAATGGATATTTTGATATTACCGGCTGTACGGTCATCTTCGGCAATGATGCTGATTCTTCCTCCGTCCGGCATGGCATCAATGGAATTTTGAATAATGTTCAAGAGTGCTGTCTGAATCCTGTAACGATCAACGTATAAAGATTCCGTCGACCGGTCAATGTGAGCTTCAATGGTTATATGATTTTTCTGGATCAGCGGTTCGACCAGAGGCAGTGTATCGTTCAATATCGTCTGGACAGTCATCAACTCAAAATTAGGCTCGGGAAGACGTGTTGCTTTACGGATATTTTGAATAACGTTGTCGAGTCTTCGGGTCTGTTCAACAATCAAATTTAACTTGTGTGCCACATCAGGCGGCCAGCCTTCCCGTTCGAGCATCAATTGGGCAAGCCCCGCGATGGAATGAAGCGGCGTTCCCAGATCATGTGCCAGGTTCGCCGTTAAATGACCCAGGGCTGTTAATTGCTGCAGATCATCAACCTGTTTTTGGAGATGAACCACCTTGAGCGTTTCTTCGCGCACCCGATCGGATAAACTGTTCGTCAAATCAAGATTTCTGGCCATGACATTTTGAATTTCGCCGGCCATTTGATTGAAATGATTAGCCAGATGTCCCCATTCATCCTCCCGCATGATGGGTATACGCTCCACGTATCGTCCTTTCCGAAATTCATCAATGGTTTCAATAATCAGTTTAAGCGGCCTGCCGATCATCCAGCCGTAGCTCACTCCCAGGAGCAAAAGGATTACCAGCAACAAGCCGACGCTGGTGAAAAGAAGCAGGAACCGGGCACTGTTCATAATTTCGGCGTTCGCACGCGAAAAAGCAATGATGCCCACAACAATACGGGAATCCTTGACCTCGCCGGAAACGGGATAGAGCAGCCCTGTTGAAGGTCCGGCTTCCGTTTCCAGTTTAACATAACGGGATTTTCCCCTTGCACTGACCTCGGCTACCATCTTGTCCGGCCATTCATATTGAAGACGGCTGGCACCGGCGACATAATCCACATGATTACGCCGCGTATCAAAAATATCGATTCTGGCCAGGCGAACATCCGTCTGGATATGATCTTTCAGGGCGGAGTCGAGGGCGGCAATGCCCCGTTTCGTTGGAAAGTGCTGATAGAACGTACTGACCGTTTCGGCAACATTCTCCAGCCGTTTCACCTGCTGATCGACCAGAAGCCTGTCCAGGGCGGTCAGTTGGATGACACCCCAGACGGCCATGGCAATGGCAAGTCCTGCCACGGTCAATACAACAAGCCTGATCCGTACAGTCAAATTACTGTTGTACGCAATAAATTTTGCCAATAGGTTTTTCAGCATGATAAAAAATCATATAACAGAATGTAATAAATTACACCACGATGAGTTTGTTTTGCGCCGCGGGTTCATCAATGGTCCAGCGCGAAAAAAAGGGATGAGTTTTCACTCATCCCTTTTTTGGCATTTCATACGTTTCTATAACTTATTTTACGGCCGGAGCTTCAGCAGGAGCTGCTTCTTCAGCCTTCTTTTCGGCGGCTTCTTCCTTTGCTTTCTTTACTTTCTTTGCTGCTTTCTTTTTTGCTTTCTTTACTTTCTTTACTGCTTTCTTCTCTGCTTTCTGCACATCAGCCGCTGCTTCAACTTTTGCTTCATCTACTTTCTCGGCTGCTACAGCTTTATCATCCTTTACTTTTTCAGCGGCCACGGCCTTATCGGCCTTTACTTTGTCAGTGGCCATTTTGTCGGCCGCAATTGCGGTCATGCTAAGTGCAAAAACAAATGCTACAACTAATAATACTAAACGCTTCATCTGAAATCCTCCTTGTTAATAGTTCTTTGATAACCCCTTAAATGGTTTTAAGGGACTTCACCTATAGAAAGGCACCCTGCACGTTACTTCGCAGCGGATGCTGGTTTCTCTTTTGTCTGCTTTGTTCCAGTATTGCCTGAATTTTTTCCTGTTTTCGGTTTGGCAACCCTGGATGCTGTCAACTTCCCGTCTTTAACGCTGTAGTCAATTTTAACGGAATCGTTTACCGTGATATTCTGCGCTGGATTTTCGAGCGAGAACTCCATAACTTCTATAGTCCCTTTAATGCGTCGCTCAATTTTGATGGCTGTATCGGAAATTTCTACGACCTTGCCTCTGGCGTTCATCTTAGGTGCTTTGACGTTCGTCGATTTCAAGACAACACCCTGGCTTGACTCTTCAACAGGCTTATCAACGGCAAAAGCAAGTGCTGCCAATAGACAAAGAATTACTGTGATGCAAGCCAACGTTTTTTTTCTCAATAAATAATCCCCCGATCATTTCTGACCATCATATAGCATCGAACATGCCAACTGCATGATCGGACCGCTAACCGTCTAAATTCATGATATTACGTTTTAAATATTGAATCCCCTTTTCCTGGTATTTTTCAGGGCCTGGAGAAAAGGGGAATAACTCCCCAGTCGCTGGAGAATAATGCATCAATCATCTTGGGATTAACTGACAGCGGTCGGGCTAACCGGTCAGACGGCGGTAAATCCAGCAGTGCAGATAAAAGAAAAACGTGTGGCTCCCACCCAGGCTCAAAAGTTTTTTGGCAATGTCCCGGACATCTTTTTGGCGGGTAACTTTATGATCGGCCAGATAGATGCTCAAAAGGCCACGGGTAATTAACCGGTGAAATTTAGTGTCGGGCAGACGCATGACACTCGCCTGCGCCCGATGATAAAAATAACCAATACGTTCGGCCATTTGTTCTTTGTTTTCATAGTATGAGCAAAAATTTAAATCCTGGCCTCTGCGATCCTCCTCCTGATCAATCAGATAATCCAGGAGGATATGCAATCCCTGAACCCAGGGGAAATAAGCGTTTTTAATTTTAGTAATCAGCGCGGCGGATGCTGACGGATTGAAGAGTTGTGAAACAATGCAAAAAATCCCCAGTGTAGAGCCGGTGCAGGCGGCAAATTCATACCAGGCCATGGGAGGCAGTTCATTTGCGTGGCCTTCAAACCACGCCTGCAGACGCGGCAGGCGCTCTTCTTTTCGAACATGCTTGTGCACCTGCAAATCAACATAAAATTCTGCCAGTTCCCGGAGGGCTGCCGCACCGAGATGATAGTTGGGAATACCGTTCAGGACTTTCCTGCATGTCTGCGTCAGCGCACTCAAATATCCACCGTCGTCCTGTTCCCGCCTGAAGCGGTAATAGGCGCTCGGCGGCATATCCGGCGACAGGGCCTGAAGCATGGATTCGTGCAGCGCGCGGAAGTCTTCCGGGTCCTGCGATGTGCTGCGGTCGCAGAGATTGTCCAGATAGTCGCTGATGGTCTGGTACGCAACGATAAAAGCAATTGCTTCTTTATAATGAACACCCGCCAGCAGGCCGTAAAGAGCGCCGCCTTCGCAGTGAAACGCTTTCGTTGCAATGCTGGCAAGCGCCTGTTTGCGCAATTCCGGATCGGGAATCCGCAAGGCACGTTCTTTCCACTGGCGCAAATAAAAATGAGTGAGCGGCTGCACTTTCAAAATCATTTTTGTTGTCAGTGATATAAAATTGGTCGGTACCTGCAAATCCGGCTCCTTGCTGTTCACATATCGATGCGCAAACCTCTAGCACAGGCCGGCCTCTATCTCAAGAAAATGCAAATTGATCAATTGACCGGTTCCTCCGATTTGTGATAGCTGTCAAACCCATGGTGACACAATGAACAAATCAATGATTGACACTGATGTCATTGTCATCGGCGGTGGCGCAGCGGGCATGATGGCTGCGGGTCGCGCCGCCGAGCTGGGCGCACGCGTGTTGCTTCTGGAAAAAACGGACCGCTGCGGGAAAAAGATCCTGATCAGCGGCAAGACGCGGTGCAACCTGACCAACACCGCCGGCATAAAAAATTTCATTGCCATGTATGGACCAAACGGCCGCTTTTTGCACAGCGCCTTTGCCCGCTTCTTCCGTCCGGAGCTTCTTGCCTTTCTGGACAAATACGGCCTGGAAACCAAAGCAGAACGAGGCGGCAGAGTTTTCCCGGTTTCCGACGATGCCCGCGACGTGGTCCGGGTTTTTCAAAAATATCTCGCCGACCATAACGTACGCATCGTTTCCAACTCACAGGTGAGTTCGGTGAGCCTGGAACAGCATTCACGCTTTGCCGTCGGGACAGCATCAGGTCGTTATCTTTCCCCTGCCGTCATTATCGCTACCGGCGGCGCATCCTGGCCGGCTACCGGTTCAACCGGTGACGGCTACGCCATCAGTGCGGCGCTTGGCCACAGAATCGTCGCTCCCAAGCCGGCCCTGGTTCCCCTGGTTGTCCGCGAGCAACCCCTTGCCCGATCCATGCAGGGCGTTTCTTTGCGCAACGTCCGCGCCACCGCGTTTCAGGGGACCGCAGCGAGTGTGGATGCCTCTCGTACACCGGATTGCGACTATGGCCGCGGCGAAAAGAAAACTCCCCGGCTGCCTGTCCTGGAAAGCCGGTTTGGTGAAATGCTCTTTACTCATTTCGGCCTGGGCGGACCGATCATCCTCCTCATGAGCCTGGCCGTGGTGGAAGCCCTGGAAAAAGGACCCGTCTCGATCCTGATCGATTTGAAGCCCGCCTTGACCAAAGAGCAGCTCCGAAAGCGCTTGCAATCGGATTTAAACAAATTCAGTAAAAGAAAAATCACGGGCATCATGAAAGAATACCTGCCGGCAAAAATGATCGAACCGGTAATCGCCCTTGCCGGTATGGACACGGAAAAGCTCGCTCATCAGGTCAGCGCGGTCGAGCGGGACAGCATCATTAATTTGCTCAAAGCCCTGCGTTTCAACATCAAGGCGCCGCTGCCGCTTGCCAGGGCGATAGTGACGGCGGGCGGTGTCGCACTTGATGAAATCGATCCGCGCACGCTTTCATCAAAAAAAGTAGCGGGCCTTTATTTTTGTGGCGAGGTGATGGATCTTGACGCCGATACCGGCGGCTACAATCTTCAGGCCGCGTTCTCAACGGGATATGTGGCAGGAGAAAGCGCCGCAGGCTTTTCAAGATCGCTCCCCCGAACCTGAAACGGGATTCAACGTTGATCCACTTGAATACAGAAGGCAGATAAGGATATGGATGATCACGAACGGAGAATATCGCCTTTTTGAAAAACCCCTTGACTCGGCAATGCTCTGTTTCTATAGTTACGAAAATAAAAGGAATTTCCACAAAGAAGACCATGACTGATCAGGCCTCAATTGACAACAGTCGAGATCACATCCTTTATCTTGAAACAGCTATACAGAAATCCTTGAAAGACGGATTTCCTTTTCTGGTGTTTACCCGCAACCTCGAGCGTCACTTTCTCACCTATAATCTGGATGCCCGCAGGAAATTTTTTTTCGTCATGACCATCATTGCCATTTTCATGTACAACCTGTTTCTCTTTACCGACCGGGAGATGCTTCCGGACATCTACCAAACAGCCTGGGAAATCAGGCTGGGGATCGTTACCCCCTGTATGGTCATCATTCTGGCCCTGCTCCATTATCGCGTTTTGATCCGTTACGTTGATTTCATGGCCGATTTTCTCATTGTTCTGAGCGCTTCGAGCATCATTATGATTCTGTATTTCAGCCATCATCCCAATGTTGTCCATTACCACACCGGTATTATCCTGATCATTATGTTCGGCAATATTGTTGTTCGTCTCCGATTCTGGCACGCTTTAGCCGTTTCCTCGCTCATCTTCGCTCTTTACGTCCTGACTGTACCCGGAATCACCTCCATGCAGCCGCCGGTCATGATCAACAGCAGTGTCGTGTTGTTTTCCGCCATCATTATCAGCCTGATCGCCAATTATCAGATCGAAAGCGCCCTGCGGTGGAATTACCTTCGCAATCTTTCGAAGGAGATTGAAACGATACGCCTCGAAAAAGCCAAGACGGAACTTGAACTCATTTCTTCGCTGGATGTTCTGACGGGACTGGCCAACCGGCGGAACTTCGACACTTTCCTGGATACGGAGTGGCGAATGGGCGCCCAGTACCGCACTCCGCTGTCCCTGCTTTTTATAGATGTAGACGACTTCAAATCCTACAATGATCACTATGGCCATCAGGCGGGGGATGTCTGCCTGGGGAAGATATCGGAGGTACTGAAAAGATGCATCCAACGTCCCCGTGATCTGTGTGCACGGTACGGAGGAGAAGAATTTGTCGTTCTCCTTCCCAATACGGACAAGAAAAGCGCCCTGCAGATAGCGGAAAAACTCCGAAACAACATCGAGCTGGAAAATATTCATCATCAGCATTCCCGTGTCGGTCCTTATGTGACGGTCAGCGTCGGGGTTGCCACCATGATGCCGCAAAAGATTCTGCCTCCGCAGCGGCTGGTCGAACTGGCCGACAAGGCTCTTTACAGAGCCAAAGATCTGGGCAGAAATCAGGTCCAGATGCTGGATGACAAGAATCTTTCCGCCTGATGTGCATATACGATTATGGAAAGAAAACAGGATCATCTGGTCATAAGTGTGTTTTCAGGTGGAGTTTTATTGAGAGCACGAGTAAAGACACTCTCGCATCATGACTTTGTTACGCATGGCTTCCTGAAGTCAATAACAGGATAATAATGGAAGTTATCAAATATTTCATTTGATAGCGATTACCTTGCCGTGTTATTTTTAATTCATATAATCCAAATTTTGCGGTCAGGATATTCTGTTAGATATTCTTGACATACAGGATCGGACTTCTTATACTTCACCTATGAGTAGAGTCATATTTCTCACACATCCGACCGTAGGACATCTGAACAGCCTTCTAACAATAGCCCTGAAAATGAGGGAAAATGGACATGATGTTCATTTCATCGTTCCCGGGTCAAACCTTGCGGACCCGAGGATCAAGATGTTCAAGGTACTATATAACGGAAAAATTGTCCCTGACAAGATCCGTTCGCACGACATCCCAATTCACCTGCTTTTCCCGCCTCTGCCGTACATCTATCTTGCAGCGCTGCTACCATCGAAAGTGGGGTTTGAGGAAACCAGGACTGCACTACGACTCTTTAGCTCCGGGATTGAAAACTTAACAAGGCGTGTAAACAGACTTGTTAAGAAACTCAGGCCTGATATGATAGTGGCCGATTTCTTTTTCTATGCCGCACCACTAGTGGCGGAATTGAATGCATTGCCTTATGCTGCAATTTACCACTGCGGGCTCCCATTTTCAGGGAGAGACGCCCCTCCATTCGGCAGTGGTCTTCCGGCTTCCCATCGGGACACACCCCTTAAGAGAATATTCAGAGAAAAGGAACAGGAGCTCTCCGATAGGCTTAAGACTTCTGTCAACAGGGCCAGACAGGCTTTCTCACTCAAGCCCATCGCCTTTGATATGCTGAAGACGCCTCATTCACCATGGCTCAATCTCTTGATAACCCATGAGGCCATAGACATACCGCGCCACGGCCTCGGCCTCCACACGGTTTATGTAGGCCCCACATTTATGAACATGGGAATGAACATATCCTCCTTCCCTTACTGCGACTTGAGAGATGACAAGTACAAGATCTATGTCTCGCTCGGCACTGTATTCAACGACAAGCCGAAGACCTATCTCAAGATTATAAGAGCCTTGCATGAGAATCCGGACTACCAAATTATCGTGAGTGCCGGAGGAGCTTATGAAACAGTTTCCAGAAAGAGTCATAACTTTAATGTCATGATTTTTCAGTCCGTACCCCAAGCTGAGTTACTGAAACGAGTCGATCTTGTGGTTAGTCATGGCGGAAACAACACGTTGAATGAAACGCTCTATTACGGCAAGCCGGTCGTTGTCCTCCCGGTAGGAGGTGAACAGCATGATAATGCATCCCGGATAGAGTTCTTTGGGCTGGGATGCAGGATTGACATGGATTCGCTGGACAATGAAACTCTCTGCAGCACGATCGAGAGGCTTAGGAACAACACTGAAGTAAAGCTGCGGCTCAAGGATGTGAGCAGCAAGCTCATGAAATCAGATGGGGCGACCACTTCAGTAAATTTGATAGAGTGGGTCATGGAAAACAGAAAGCCCTTTACTAGAAACAGTGATTTACCCTTAACCATTCCAAAAGAAATGATCGGTCAATATCTCCACAGCTGAGAAGAAAGCCCCTTTCAATTCCCGTAGAAACAGCATTGGCACCTTACCGAACTCCGGAGGACCGGCCAAGGTTTTCGAAAAAATGGAATCCATTAACAATTTTAATAAACACCATTTTGCAGCATGTCAATAACATCTTCTATCAGTCATTATCACAACTACAAAAGTATTCCTGTGATAAAAAATCCGAGTCACCTTTCAAGTCGTAATTCACAACGTCAAGAATTTTTAAAATCATTTGTTTGTGAAATGGTTGCTGAAAAAAATTTTATAGAACACGGTCTTTCAAGTATAGATCGGGACAGATCATGTCAGGTACGGGCGCTTAATCAAATTGCGTCCGTTAAATCTTTCCCAGTTTTTTTGCCAGCAGTTCACGGATGATTTTCGGATTGGCTTTCCCGCCGGAGGCCTGCATGACCTGGCCGATCAGAAAGCCCATGGCTTTGCTTTGGCCGGCACGGAAATCATTGACTGCCGACGGCTGTTCACCCAAAACCCTGTCGATAAGCGAATCAAGTTCAGCGCGGTCGGAAACCTGCTTAAAACCCTTAGCATGTACAATGGATTCCGGCGCTTGGTCAGAGTCAAACAGATGGAACAGCACTTCGCGGGCTGCGTTGGCGTTGATTTCGTCATTGGACAGCATTTTCAGCAGCACGGCGAAGCGGGCCGGGGTCACAGGCGTTGTGCCCAGTTCCTGGCCGCGGTCCCTGACAGCCGGAATAAGCTGCGTGGTAAGCCAGTGCATGGCGGTGCGGGGCGCGATCCCTTCTGTAAGTAGCGCTTCAAAATAACCCGCAACCTCAGGATCGGTGCTCAAAAAGGCTGCTTCTTCACCGGTCAGGCCATGCTGTAAAACAAAGCGCTTGGCCCTTGCGGCGGGCATTTCCGGAAGCCGCGAGCGCAGAAGTTCGATCTCCTGCGCCGACAACTCGATTGCCGGCACCGTCGGATCGGGAACGCACGGGCCTTCAAACTTGGCCCGCATCGGCAGGGTGACTTTTTTATCCGGGTCCCACAAACGGGTATGCAGTACCACGGCTTCATTCGCCTGGACACATGCGCTCTGGCGGGTGATTTCATGCGCAATGGCATCGCCCACATGACGGACAGAATTCATGTTTTTAACTTCCACCTTGGTATTCATCTGTCCGGTGCCTTTCGGACGAATGGAAATATTGGCATCGACGCGCATGGTGCCATTTTCCATGCTGCACTCGGAGGAGCCCGCGTAGCGAACCTGTGTCCGCAGCGCCTTTAAAAATTCCATTGCCTGATATGGCGTGCGAAAATCCGGCTCTGTGACAATTTCCACCAGCGGCGAGCCGGCACGGTTGAAATCCACCAGACTGATCGGCACACGCCCCTCCATTTCATGCACCAGCTTGGCGACATCTTCCTCCATGTGGATGTGATGAATGCGCAGTCTTTTCGTTGTGCCGTCTTCGTCCGTAATATCAATGCCGCCGCCCCGGGAAAGCGGAAGATGGGCCTGGGACAACTGGTAGCCTTTCGGCAGATCCGGATAATAATAGACCTTCTGGTCAAAAGCGCTTTTTGGCTGGAGCTCGGCGCCCAGTGCCAGGCATAAAATCGCTGCCTTTTCCAACGCCTCCTGGCTCAAGCGGGGGACGGCGCCCGGGAACCACAGGCAGACAGGACAGGTGTTGATGTTCGGTTCGTCGCCGGGATTATTGGGGCAATCGCAGAATAATTTTGTTTTGCAATTGAGTTCAACATGGATTTCCAGTCCGATGACCGCTTCAAATTCCATCACTATTTACCTCCCTGGCGCAGATTCAGAAGATGCTCGCCCAGCGCGAAAAGCCGCGCGTCGCTGAGCCTCGGCCCGGAAAGCTGAAACCCGAATCGCTCCTGGCCGGACTCAGGCGGCAGGTACAGCGCGGGCTGGCCGGTCACATTGGCAAAAACCGTCGGGGAAAATTGTTCGTATGTGCCGGCAAGCGAAGCCGTTGTGTTTGTTGGAACTTCGTTTGCAGCCGGGAGAACCAGGAAATCCACCTTCGAAATGGTTTTCTGCATATCCGCGTGCAGCCTCGCGCGGATACGGCAGGCGTCTTCATAGGCGTCGTAGCGCTGAAACTGGAAAAACGCGCCCTGAAACAGATAGCTTTTCACAAGCAGGCCAAAGGACTCTTCGCGCGAGGACAGGTACATTTCGTTCCAGTTTTTTGCGCCCAGCACACGATGACCATAGCGTACCGAATCGTAGCGCCCGGCGCAGGAGGACGCCTCGACGGAACCCACGATTTTATGGACCAGTGAAAAAAGAGAAAAATCGGGAAAAGACATTTCTTTGATGCGGAAACCCGTTTCTTTCAGCTCATCGATAGCGGCATGAAAAGCGCCTTCCTGATCACCTTGCAGTCCGCTTTTCGTTTCGGTGATCACACCAACGGTTGTTTTTTCCGGATTCATTTTTTGCGGGGAAAAGTCCAGCGGCTTTTCATCGGGAAGCGCAAAATCCCTTTCATCCGGACCGGCTATGATCTTCACCACCTCCCGGATATTTTTCAGACTGCGGGAAAGAACGCCACAGCATTCCATCGATGGAATCAGACCGATGAGACCATAGCGGGATATCAGACCGTAGCTGGGCTTGAAACCGCAAACGGAGGTGCGCTGGGCAGCCAGGCGGCTTTCCCCCATCAGGTCTAAAACCAGTTCAGCATCCACGGCGCCGCGCCTGACGGCATCCCCGGCTCTGCTTCCCGCTAGACCAAAACCGAATTCACTCATGTGGGTTAAACCTTGAATCACGGCTCCCCCCTCACGGAGCCTGTTCACCAGCGTTGCGTCTTCGAGCGCTTTAAAATTGATGAGGGCGTTGGAGCCGGCGTCCGTTGGCCAGCCTGATGCGGATATGTTGGGCTGAATCGCAATTTTCAAACCCTGCAGAGGACCGCTCCCTTCGGACGCTGTTTCGGGATTGAGATAAACAAAAATAGAATCCATAGAACTGTCTCCCTGTTATTCCAGAATGCTGGCGACTTTAAAGTAATTCCCCTTTACCGAAGGCGCGCTTTTGAGCAGCTGACCTTTTTGCGCAAGCGCCGATCGTTTTTCTTCTGTACCGGGCCGTGTGCGGTTTGAAACAGGGGCGACGGTAAACATCGGTTCTTCTTTGCCTGCCTTCTGGAAGGCGATCAAAGCCAGTTCCTCCGCCTCGGCAATAATTTCTTCGATAACGGGGCGTTCATGGGCGGCAATACCGATGCGCGAGACCCAGGACAAATGATCGACCTTGTTTTCCTTTTCGGCGGTTCCGGGCAGGACATCCTGACCGCCCAGATTTAAAAGCCCCAGTTCGGCCAGTTGTCCGCGCTTCACCGCGGAGGGCGCACCGGTCAGGGGACAGCTTGCGCTGCGGTTTTTGGGAAAGGCAATGACGTCCCGGATAGATGGGGTCCGCAGGATCATCGACACCGTGCGGTCCATCCCGAGGGCGAGACCGCCGTGCGGCGGCGCGCCAAAATCAAAAGCCCGCAGGAAAAATCCGAATTTTTCCCTCATTTCTTCTTCATTGAGCCCCAGCGCGGCAAATATTTTACGCTGAACATCGCGGTTGTTGATGCGGATACTTCCGCCTCCCAGCTCCTCGCCGTTCATCACCAGATCGTAAGCGAGAGAATGAAGCGAGAGCAACTCTTCAATATTTTTCGGATCAAAATCAACACGATCCGGCGCGGTAAACGGATGGTGGCTGGAGGTAACACCCCCCTCATCCGTAGGTTCAAACAGCGGAAATTCCGTGATCCAGACCGGATAAAAACAGTTTTCGTCAATGAGCTCCAGGCGATTCGCCAGATGCAGACGTAGCTGACCAAGTGCGGACGTAACGACGCTGTATGAGGAGTCGGCAATCATAATCAGAACATCCCCGTCGGCCACATTGAATTTTTTCCACAGCGCTTCCAGCTCCTCACTACTGAAAAACTGTACAATATTGGATTCCAGTTTACCGCCTTCGGCGCGCATCCAGGTCATGCCCCTTGCTCCAAACGACGGCACGATCTCCCTGGCGTATTCATTCTGCAGGACGTTCTTGCTGAGTTTTTCGGACTGGCCCCTGATGTTGATGCCCTTGATGCACCCGCCACGCTGAAGGATCTGGCGGAAAATTGAATAATTGGTTTTTGAAAACACATCCGTCACATCGACAAAGCGCAGACCGAAGCGCAGGTCGGGACGGTCGGAACCGGTCGTATTCATTGCCTCCGCATAGGTCATGCGGGGGAAAGGGCGGGAAAGATCAATGCCGCCAACCGCGAACATCTTTACGGTCAGTTCTTCAATCAGCTCGTAGAGAAATTCTTCGTCGATGAACGAAGCTTCAAGATCAAGCTGGGTAAACTCCGGCTGCCGGTTGGGCCGCAAATCTTCATCGCGGAAGCAGCGCGCCAGCTGGAAATAACGTTCCATTCCGCCGATCATCAACAGCTGTTTGAAAAGCTGCGGCGACTGCGGCAGGGCATAAAAATTCTGCGGATGGACCCGGCTGGGCACAAGGTAATCGCGAGCTCCTTCCGGTGTGCTTGCCGTCAGGACCGGCGTTTCAATTTCCACGAAACCCCTTGAATCGAGAAATTCGCGAACGCACTGAAAAATACGGTGACGGGCCATGAGATTGTCGCGCATCTGCGGACGGCGGATGTCCAGGTATCGGTACTGGAGCCTCAAATCCTCGGCCACATTGTCAGCACCCGCTGTTGACGAGCCTGCGACCATGGCCTTGTCGGAAACGGCAAAGGGCAGCGCGTCGGATTCGGAAAGCACGGTCAATTGGGTGACCATGACTTCAATATTTCCTGTCTCGATGTTGGGGTTTTCCGTGCCCGCGAGGCGTTTTTTGACATCACCGACAATGGAAATGCAATATTCCGTGCGAAGAGAGGCAGCCTTCCGGCACAGATCGGCTGAGGCGATTTCCGGACTGAAAACAATCTGCATGATGCCGCTGCGGTCGCGCAGGTGAATAAACAACAGACCGCCGTGATCCCGGTAAGCATCCACCCAGCCGCAAAGCTGCACGCTGCGTCCGACATCATCCGGCGTCACCTGTCCGCAAAAGATCCGTTGGGAAAAACTCATGTGAAAAGTCCTTTCTTTGCAAACCATTAAGCACAAACCTGTATTTTCAACAAATTTGTGCCGCGAAGCGTATCAAAAGTGTTCTGATGTTTCAAGGATTTAAAGAGAGGTGTTTCTATTATTCGGCTGGCACCGGTTTATAACCCTGAATATTGCCTTGAGTACCCCTAAAGTAAATCTCTCTGTTGGTTTATCCGGAATAAAAAACCCGGCTTTGACGGCCGGGTTTTTTGAATCAGGAAATATGCTCAGCGGCATTCCGTGCAGGTGGTCAATTCTTTGTAGGGAACACCGGTTTTTTTGCTGATGAACTTCAACTGATCCACGGGGGCGAAGAATTTACCGCATTTTTCGCAGGTCTGCATTTTAAAGGTGCGACCCCAGATTTTGCGTTTGTCGCCTGTCGATGTCATTTCGATATGACCGGTGGGGCAGACGTATACACAGGCTCCGCAGCCGATGCAGACATCCGACTTTTCGTTGTACGGTGTACCTACGGTCTTGAAAGAACCGCGGGAAAAAAGCCCGATTGCGCTTACGCCTACGACTTCTTCACACACGCGCACACAGGAACGGCACAAGATGCACTTGCCTTTATCCGTATCGGCGACATAGCGCGGTTGGGTTTCCACACCCATCTCTTTGGCCATCTTTTGCAGCAGTTCGGATTCGGGGCAACGCGCCAGCAGCAATTCCATGACCAGCCTGCGAACATTAAGGACGCGGTCACTTCTCGTATCAATCACCAAGCCGTCTTCCACGCCATAGAGGCAGGAGGTGACAATCCGTGTCCGGTTGCCTTTCCTGATTTCCACCACGCACAGCCTGCAGGCGCCTGACCGGGTCACGGCTTCATGCGCGCAAAGGGTGGGAACCGAAATGCCGGCGCCACGGATGGCTTCCAGAAGCATTGTGCCTTTCTTCGCCGACACATTTTTTCCGTCAATAATCATATTTACCATGGTTTATCCTACCTTTATTTCACATTGATTGCGTCAAATTTGCAGCTTTCTATACAGGCTCCGCAACGTGTGCACTTGTCATTATCGATGCTGTGAGCTTTCTTCTTTTCACCGGAGGCCGCCTCGACAGGGCAGACCTTGATGCATAAACCGCAGCCGGTGCACTTTACCGGATCGATGCTGTAAGTGATGAGCGCTTTGCAGACACCCGCCGGACAGCGGTGCTCTTTGATATGCGCATCATACTCCTCCCGGAAATATTTAATCGTGCTCATAACCGGATTCGGGGCTGAACCGCCCAGTGCACAGAGGGAACCGTCGGCTATCGCCCGGGACATGGTTTCCAGAATTTCAACATCTCCTTCCCTGCCTTTGCCCGCGCAGATATCTTCAAGAATATCATGCATGCGGCGAACGCCTTCGCGGCAGGGAACACACTTGCCACAGGATTCCTCCTGCAGGAAGGCAAGAAAATATTTGGCGACATCGACCATGCAGGATTTGTCGTCCATGACAATCATACCGCCGGAACCCATCATGGATCCGATTTCGGTGAGCTTATCAAAATCAACGGGAATATCCAGCAGGCTCTCCGGTATGCAGCCACCGGAAGGACCGCCGGTCTGCACGGCCTTGAATTTGCGGCCATTGGCAATGCCGCCGCCTACGTCGTAGATAATTTCATAGAGTGTGGTGCCCATCGGAACTTCAACAAGACCCGTGTTGTTGATCTTGCCGACCAGTGAAAAGATTTTCGTTCCTTTGGAGCCTTCCGTTCCGATCGAAGCATACCAGTCCGCGCCTTTATTAATGATCAGCGGCACATTGGCCCAGGTTTCCACGTTGTTGAGGACGGTGGGTTTGTCCCACAGACCTTTTTCCACCGCGTGTACGTATTTAGCTCGCGGCTCGCCGGCGCGGCCTTCGATTGAAGCGAACAGCGCAGAGGACTCACCGCAGACAAATGCTCCCGCGCCTTTGTTAATATGAATATCAAAAGCAAATCCCGAACCTAAAATGTTTTTGCCCAGAAGACCCGCTTCCCGTGCAACTTCAATAGCCTTTGTCAGGTGCTCCACCGCCAGAGGGTATTCGTTTCTCACGTAAATGTAGCCGTCATGCGCACCTACGGCGTAAGCGCCGATGATCATGCCTTCAATGACGCTGTGGGGATTGCCTTCCATAAGGCTTCGGTCCATATAGGCCCCGGGATCGCCCTCATCGCCGTTGGCGATGACATATTTGGGAGAACCTTCTGCTTTACGTACTCCTTCCCACTTTATGGCAGCGGGAAATCCGCCTCCTCCCCGGCCCCGAAGACCGGCCTTCTTCACTTCGCTGATGACATCTTCCGGGGTCATCTCGGTGAGAACTTTAGCCAGTGCCTGATATCCATCGATGGCAAAATAATCTTCAATGCGTCCCGGATCGATCATGCCGTTTTGGCCGAAAACCACTCGGTGCTGCTTCTTGTAAAAGGGCAGGTCTTCTTCCCGAAACAGGGTTTTTTTCGTTTCCGGATGACGGTAGAGCAGACGGCTGATCACTTCACCGTTGGCTATGGTTTTGGAAACGATTTCCGGGACATCTTCAACTTTTACATGCTGATAAAAATACTTGTCGGGATGAACGATGACCATGGGCCCTTTTTCACAGAACCCCAAACAGCCGGTAGCCAGCACATCCACGTCCATGTTTTGTTTTTTAAATTCGGCCTCGAACGCTTCTTTGACCTTGAAGCTGCCGGAAGCACGGCATCCGGTGCCGGCGCAAATCGCCACAAATTTTTTCTTCGGACCATAGTAGATGGTCAACTTTTCCATAATCTGGCGGGCTTGAGTGTCGGGATTATCGTTCATTGCTGCGCCCCCTCTTCATTGATCTTCTTGATGATTTTATCTACCTTGTTCATGGTCACCTGACCGTGATAGTCGGTGTTGATAACCACAACGGGGCCCAGCGCACAGGCACCCACACAGTTCACGGTCTCAAGCGAAAACATTCCATCGGCAGTCGTTTCACCAGGTTTGATGCACAATGTCCGTTCGAACTTGTCCTGTAGGGCGGACGCGCCGCGGACATGACAGGCTGTTCCTTTGCAGATTTTGACCACATTCTTGCCGCGCGGCTTCAAACTGAAGGCAGTGTAAAATGTGGCCGCTTCATACATGCGGGTAAAGGGCACATTCATCGCTTTGGCCGCCGCCTTTAATCCTTCCTTCGGAAGATAATTGAAAACTTCCTGCATCTCCTGAAGTACGGCAATGAGCGCGCTTTTATCGCCCTTGTGCTTTTTGACGATTTGTTTTGTTTTCACCACGATATCATTGGCTTTTGTCATGCTTTTTTCACCTCGGTATTCTTGAAGGAGTCCCCCTTTATTTATAATCCTAAACCTTCAGGTACTTGGCTTTTTCCACCAGTTTCTTATATTCAATATTTACTCTTTCCTGGATCATCTCGATTTCATCAGCGGTCAGGTGACGGAATCGTCCCTGAGGCTTAAAGTAATCTTTAATGGGCTTGAATTTTTTCGGCATTTCCGAAGACAGATGATAATGTCCGTTTTCCACTTCATACAGAGGAAAAGCCCCCGTTTCCACGGCCAGACGTCCCATGGAGATCGCCGTATGCGACGGAGAACGCCATCCGGTTGGACACATGGAAAAACAGTGAATGTATGAAGGACCCTTAATGCTTTTGGCCTTTTCCATTTTTCTGATAAAATCAAGTGGATAGCTTGGACAGGCCGTAGCAACATAGGGTATGCCGTGAGCAACCAGGATTTCAGGCATGTTTTTCTTCCACGTTTTCTGCCCCATGCTGACTTTACCCGCCGGAGCGGTGGTGGTGGAAGCACCCATCGGCGTGCCGCTGGAGCGCTGAATGCCCGTGTTCATATAGGCTTCGTTGTCGAAGCAGACATAAATCATATCATGGCCGCGCTCCATTGCTCCGGAAAGAGCCTGAAAACCGATGTCCATGGTGGCGCCGTCGCCGCCCATGCCGACAACCTTCACATAGCGGTCGTCGATTTTGCCTTTCTTGCGCAGCGCCTTCAGGCCGGCTTCTATTCCGGAAGCGACGGATGCCGCGTTTTCAAAGGCGACGTGAATCCAGGGAACTTCCCAGGCAGTGGTGGGAAACATGCTGGAGATGATTTCCATGCAGCCTGTCGCGGAAGCGATGACGGTATTTTCACCCAGGGCTTTGCACATCAAACGCACGGCCAGAACTTCCCCGCAGCCGGAACAGGCGCGGTGGCCGGACGAAAGCAACTCTTTTTTATTAATCAGCCGTGGAGCAAATAAATCAAAATTCTCTACAATATTCATTATTCTCTCACTCCCCAAAATTCATACGTATCTGATTCCTGGTTTGTTGTGTCGGCCAGAACCTTTTCAAACATGCCGGCAAAATCTTTAACAGCCATGTCGCGTCCACCCAGTCCGTAAATGTAATTGTAAATCAGGGGACGCTTCGCTTCGGCATAAAGGGCCGACTTGATTTCCGAAAACACCGGGCCGCCGGGACCGCCAAACGATATGGCGCGGTCGGTCACAATCAGTTTCTTCACGTTTTTTAAAACGGCTTTGATTTCGGCCAGCGGGAAAGGCCGCCACAGCCGCAATTTTACCAGACCGGCCTTTACGCCCTTGGCGCGAAGCTCGTCGATGGCGATCTGCGCGGTCTCACCCATGGACCCCATCGTCAGCATCAAGACATCCGCATCCTCTACGTGGTATGTTTCGACTGGTTTGTAATTGCGGCCGAACAATCTGCCCCATTCGTCCCAGACGTCTACAATAACTTTTTTGGAATTTTTAAGAGCTTCATCTTTGGCCTTCATGATTTCTGCAAAGTAGTCGGACATGGCAAAAGCGCCCATGGTTACCGGCTTTGAGGGATGAAGCGTTGCGTGGGGGACAAACGGCGGCAGGAATTGGTTGACCTCTTCCTGGGTGGGCATTTCAAAAGGCTCAACCATGTGGGTCAGCTGAAAACCGTCAATATTGACATTGACCGGCAGCATGACATCTTTATGCTCGGCGATTTTAAAAGATATAATCGACATGTCGATTGCTTCCTGTCCGTTTTCCACAAAGATGGAAATCCAGCCGGAATCTCGCTGGGGCATAATATCCGTATGATCATTTAAAATATTCAGGGGACCGGACACTGCCCGGTTGGCAATGGCCATGCATATCGGCAGCCGCATCGCCGAGGCAATGGGCAGCAGTTCATGCATATACATCAGTCCCTGAGAACTGGTTGCGGTGTAGGAGCGTGCTCCGGCTCCGGAGGCGCCGATGACCGCGCTCATGGCAGAATGTTCGGACTCGACCGTAACGAATTCCGCGTCTATCCTGCCGTCGGCAACCAGATCGGAAAGATGTTCCGCGATGTGCGACTGGGGGGTAATGGGATAAACGGCCGCCATGTCGATATTGCAAAGTCCCACGGCTTCCGCGACGGCAACTGCCACTTCCATTCCAATGCGCTTGCCCATGTTATCCCTCCTCTACCATCGATATCGCGTGCGGCCAGCATTCGTGTGCGCAGATTCCGCAGCCCTTGCAATAATCCAGATTTGCCTGGAAAAAGCCATCCTCGCTCTGCTGTACGCAACCCTCCGGACAATAGACATAACAGATGCCGCACTTGATGCATTTCGTGTCATTCCAGACAGGTCGCTGCGACCGCCAACTGCCCGTATGATATTCACTGGCGCTGCCCGGCTCGGATACAACACATCCTATGGGAAGCTCTTTCCATGTTTTCAATGCCATAATGGATATACCCCTTAATTGCTTATTTTGATTTCGTCGAAAGCCCGTTTCATTGCGTTGAGATTCTTCTGGGCGATTCTGCCGAACCGGTGTTCAATGGCTTCCTTCATCGCGTCCAGCTCCATGATGCCGATCACTTTGAGCAGCGCTCCGATCATGGTCGTATTGGCAATGGGCACGCCCATTTCCTTGCGCGCGATGCCGGTGCCGTCAACGGTGGCGACCGTACCGCCGAAATTTAATTCCTTGCGGATTTCTTCGGGTGTTTTAGGCGTGTTGACGATTAATTTTCCGTTGGATTTTAAACCATCTGTGACGTTAACCAGACCGATCAGGCTGGAGTCGAGCACCAGCACGACATCCGGTTCATAAATGCCCGAACGGACATTGATTTTTTTATCATCAATGCGTGTAAACGCAGCAACCGGCGCCCCTCTTCTCTCCGGACCGAAACTCGGAAATCCCTGAGCGTATTTTCCCGCGGCAATTGCAGCTACTGCCAGTAATTCCACGGATGTTACTGCTCCCTGACCGCCCCGTCCATGCCATCTTACTTCGATCATTATATTACGATCTCCTTCATTATCTGTAAAAAATAAAAACCACCCTTATTATAGAAATTTTTTCGAGTCAATATTTTTTCATTTTATCTGTCGGGAGCTTTATTTCGAAAGAATACGCCACTTGCTCTGTTCAGACAGGTACAGATCGTTGCCTCGTGAATCATTGATGACGATAAGCGGCAGATCGGCGACGGTGAGCTTTCGGATTGCCTCCGGTCCCAGATCTTCATAGGCAACCGGTTCCACTTTTTTTACACACCGGGCTGTCAGGGCGGCGATCCCGCCGATCGCACCGAAATAAACCGCTTTGTACCGACGGATCGCTTTGACCACCTCCGGAGACCGGCCGCCTTTGCCGATCATTCCTTTGAGTCCATGTTCGATGAACGCAGGCGTGAACGTATCCATCCGGTAGCTGGTTGTCGGACCGATCGAGCCGATCACCCTGCCCGGCGGAGCGGGCGATGGAGCGGCGTAGAAAAGAGTTACTGTCGATAAATCAATCGGCAGAACAAGGCCCTTCTTTAACGCATCATACATTCGCCTGTGTGCCGCGTCCCTGGCCGTGTAAACTTCACCGCTTAACAAAACCATATCACCGGCACGAAGCGAAGTGATAATTTCTTTTGTCAGAGGTGTTTCAATTTTTCGTGTCGTTGTCATTTTTCTTTCTCTCGTCATTCCCGGCTCGGAGGCTGTTTCGCAATTAGAAAAAGTGTCATAACCTTTCAGGTCACGCGTTCCGAACGTATGTGAGGAATCTTAATGCATTGTAGTTATTGAAAAAAGATTTCTCGCTTCGCTTCGAAATGACATGAGAATGAATTACTACACAATCTCTATGCCGGGGTAAACTCCGCATGGAGACTTTTCACAAAGTCGTCTCTTTATGTCGGGCAACATGACACTGAATGTTCACCGCCACCGGCAGTGAGGCGATATGGCAGGGCATCATCTCTGCATGAACCCCCAGGGTCGTTACCCTGCCGCCCATTCCGGCGGGACCTATGCCTGTTTTATTGATGTTTTCAAAAAGTTCTTTTTCCAACGTCGCCAGCCGTTTGTCCTTCTGGTTCTTTTTTCCCAGTTTCCTTAAAAGTGCTTTTTTCGCCAGGATGCAGGCCTGATCAAGCGATCCGCCTATACCGACACCTACGATAATTGGCGGGCACGGATTGGCCCCTGCTTTTTCCACGGTTTCCAGGACAAATTGTTTAATGCCGTCAATGCCCGCTGAAGGCGTGAGCATTCGGGCGGCGCCCATGTTTTCACTGCCGCCGCCTTTGGGTATGGCAATGATTTTTAAATGGTTGCCGGGCACAATATCCGTGTGGATGACCGCGGGAGTATTGTCCTTAGTATTGGTTCTGGTAAGGGGATCACAAAGAGATTTGCGAAGATAACCTTCCCTGTAGGCCTGCCGCACCCCTTCTTCAAGGGCATCGTGCAAGCTCCCGCCAACGATACGGACGTCCTGACCTGCCTCGACAAACAAAACCGCCAGGCCGGTATCCTGACAAATCGGCATTGCGTCCCGGCAGGCGATGTCGGCGTTCTGGAGTATTTTCGAAAGCACCTGTCTTCCGATGGGCGATTCTTCCCGCTTCAGGGCGGAGCGCAGAGAGCAAACCACGTCCGGTCCCAAATTACGATTGGCTTCAATAAACAATTTCCGGACAGCCCCGGTAATGCGTTTTGTGTTAATCCGCCGTACAGTTGTTGTTGTTTTAATTTCTGTGTCCATAAAACTGTTCTCCATGACGCCTTAAAACAGTCAGAGGAGAGATGTTTCTCCTCAACTTAATGCCCTTTTGCATGCAAAGGATAACGAGGCGGCTAGGAGGAGGCTCCGCAGGCGTATACGAAAATACGTTGAGGAAGCCGACGACGCTGCCAACAAAGTTAGCCGAAGCATGCGAAAGGGCATCACATGCCCCGCCGGAATTCCAGCGACTTCGATATCGTCATCTTATCCACATACTTCAAATCGCCACCCATGGGGACGCCCGTGGCAATGCGCGTAATCCGGATGTTCGAATCCTTGAACATCCGGGTAATTAAGAGTGCCGTGGATTCACCATGAACATTGGGATTCGTGGCCAGAATCAGTTCCTCAACATGACCCTCGCTGATTCTTTTCTGTAATTCACCGAGGCGCAGATGCTCCGGTCCGATACCGTCAAGCGGTGCCAGCGCACCGTGCAGAACATGATAGGTTCCGTGGAAAACACCGCTTTCTTCAATGGCGGCAAGGGCATCCGGCTCTTCCACCACGCAGATCACGTGCTGGTCGCGTTCAGAATTCCGGCAAATGTGACAGACATCTTCTTCCGTCGGATTGAGGCAGATACTGCAAAGCCGGATTCGGCGTTTCACCTCGACCAGGCTTTCCGCCAGTTTCTCAACGTCATCCGGAGTGGCGCGCAGTATATAATTGGCCAGCCGGGCCGCCGTCTTTGCCCCGATTCCGGGAAGTTTGGCCAGTTCATCAATCAGGCGTTTGATGGGTTGTGCGTATGATTTCATGGGTCGCCTTACATGCCCATACCGGGAAGGTTCAACCCGCCTGTAATCTTGGCCATTTCCGAAGAAGCCATTTCCTGCGATTTGCGAATGCCCTCATTCACAGCCGCCGCAATCAGATCCTGCAGCATGTCAATGTCTTCAGGGTTGACAACTTCTTTCTCGATTTTCAGAGAAACGATTTCAAACTTACCGTTCACGGTCACCTTTACCATGCCGCCGCCGGACTGCGCTTCAATCGTTTTGAGGGCCAGTTCTTCCTGGAGCCGACCCATTTTTTCCTGCATTTTTTTTGCCTGTTTTACAATGTTTCCGATGTTGTGCACTTGCTTATCCCCCCTGTTTTTTATCAGTAATTGGTTTAATTTCTATCAATTCAGCCCCTTCAAACTGGGCCAGCACTTTCTGAAACAACGGATTATTCATGGCTTCACGTCTGATATCGTTCATGTTATTGGCCCTGATGCCGCGAGCGCTTCCGCCATTGCCGTTTGTCTTTGGCGAATCTATGGTTTGAACCGACAGGGAAACATTTTGTGAATAATAAATCCCCGCAATTCTTTCCAGTTCTTCTTTTTGTGTCTTTTCCATAATGCTGTCAATAAAAAGATAACCCTTGGGAAAGCCCAGGGTTAAACAACCGTTTTCAAATCCCAGAACTTCAGCAGCTTCAATTTTTGCCCCCAGCGGCGGATTTTCCCTTTGGATAAACTTTTTCAAGTCGTCTCCCGATACAGGCTTCCCGGCATGATGGATCGTCGTATCCACCGGCATTGGCTTCGGCCGGGGTCCGTCGGTTGATTGCTCAACGACGGCCGGCTGCAACACGGAGGGCTGTTTCGGGGCATTGGGCACATGATCCATCCTGTCTCCGGACGGCATTCCGTTTTGGAGCTTTTGCTCCATGGATTCGAGAGCCGCCAGAATTTCTCCCACCGGAAGAACCGGCTCCAGGTATGCCATTCTGACCAGGATGGTTTCCATTTTCATCCGCACTTCCTGGCTGCGGCGCAGGCTGTCGGCTTCGGAAAGCAGAATGTCCAGATAACGCTGCAACGTTTCGCGGGAAACATTCAGCGTCTGTCCCTTCAGTTTTTCAACCTGTTCCGGAGGAATATCGAAAGATGAACTGTCGTCCGCGGCGATTTTGACCAGCAGCAGATTGCGGAAATGCCTCAAAAGCATTGTGTAAAAGTGTTTCATATCAATCCCGGCGAGGTAGGCTTCTTCCAGGATCGTCAGGCAGGTGCCTGCGCTGCGCGACAAAACAGCCTCGGAAAGACGGTACAGGTACTTGCGGTCGGCCAGTCCCAGGATGTCTTCCACGTCGTCATCTGAAATATTCAAACCGGCATAGGCAATGACCTGATCAAAAATACTCTGGGCGTCGCGCATGCTTCCGTCACCCGCTTCGGCAATCCAGGAAAGCGCCGCGGGACTGATCGTAATGCCTTCGGCCGCGGCAACTTTGCCTAAATTGGCTGCGATCTGGCCCAGCGATATACGGCGGAAATCATAGCACTGGCAGCGCGACAAAATCGTGGCCGGCACCTTGTGATTTTCCGTTGTGGCGAAGATAAAAATGACATGCGCCGGAGGCTCTTCGAGTGTCTTTAAGAGCGCATTGAACGCTTCGCGCGTCAGCATGTGAACTTCATCGATAATGTAGATTTTATATTTGGAGGCAGCCGGCGCGAATTTGACATTTTCCCGCAGTTCGCGGATTTCGTCGATGCCGCGGTTGGAGGCGCCATCGATTTCGCGCACATCCATCGAGTTTCCGTCCGTAATTTCGCGGCAGTTCGGACAGACGTTGCAGGGCGTCGCTGTCGGCCCCTGTTCGCAATTGAGCGACTTGGCCAGAATGCGTGCCACAGACGTTTTCCCGACACCGCGCGGACCGGCGAAAAGAAATGCGTGCCCGATGCGTCCCTGGGCGATTGCATTGCTGAGCGTCCGGACCACAGGCTCCTGCCCCGTAACATCGTCAAATTTTTGCGGTCGGAATTTTCGCGCTAAAACCTGGTATTCCAATGAAACCTCAATTCACTGATTTTTAGAAGCCACGGAATTTTATCATTTATATACTGGTGACCGGGTTTACCGCAACACACGACGGGATTTGCTGCCGCTGCTTCCTTCCGGACCTGACGGGGTTCACAAGCCTTCGTTGTACGGGACCCGGCCATATTCCCATAATGACTGTCACGCAGAAACTCTTAATGGATAAATCGACAGGAATCAACCCAAATTTTTGCTGGATCATGGAATCCGGTAATGAAAACACCGGCCGCAGGAGTCGTCTGCCTTTGCATTGAAATCTGGCGGAGAGAGGGGGATTCGAACCCCCGTGGGAGCTTGTGGCCCCCAAATCGATTTCGAGTCGATCCCGTTACGACCACTTCGGTACCTCTCCGGATTTTTGCTGTAACACAGCAGAGACGCTGCTTGCAGCGTCTCTGCATCATATTCTGGCGGAGAGAGCGGGATTCGAACCCGCGGTACACCTTTGTGGGCATACACACGATTTCCAGTCGTGCTCCTTCGGCCACTCAGACATCTCTCCGCGGCTTATTTGACTGCCGAATCGGCTTTTATCCTTTTTTCCTTAAAAAATCTACTCAAAATTTCCCCGCATTCCTGCCGTAATATTCCCTCTGTAACTTCCGGCTGATGATTCAGGCGGCTGTCGCTCAAAATCCGGTAGAGGGACACCACGGCGCCGGCTTTCGGATCACGGGCGCCGAAAATGACCCGCGCGATTCTCGCCTGGAGAATCGCGCCTGCGCACATCACGCAGGGCTCCAGCGTAACGTAAAGCTCGGCGCCGGCCAGGCGGTAGTTGCCGGTTTTCTCGCCGGCCTCTCGCAGGACCAGCATTTCCGCGTGCGCAGAGGGATCCTTGCGGGAAATAGGTGCGTTGTGCGCCCGGGCCAGGATCCGGCCTTCCTGCACCAGAACCGCCCCGATGGGCACTTCGCCATCCGCCATCGCTTTACCGGCCTCTTCAAGCGCGATCCGCATAAAATCATGATCCGTCAGCATCCATCAATCTCTTTTCTTTTACCGATGTCGTATTTTGGTTATCATATTGTTGATTTTGAGGCAAATGCCGTATATGATTACATTCAAGCGAGATAAGAATGGATTCAAAATCAATATTCATCTGGCCGGTCCTTATATCAATTGTTGGGCATGTTGCGCTGATTACAGCCAGCAGCATGATTGACTTGCGCGACAATGCAAAAACCGTCCAGTTATTTACGGTGCAGATCGCGCAATCCGAGCCTGTTTCCAAACCCAAACAAGAAGAAAAACCGGCGCCGGGAGAAACAGCGAAACCGGCCCAGGAAGTAAAACCGATTCCGCAGGGCACACGGGAAGAAACCGTGCATATCGGTTCCTCCGATGTCAAATACGCGGCTTATCTGGCGGAATTGAAAAGAAAGATTATGAGCCTCTGGCAGTATCCGGCGGGGGCTTTCGAAAACAGCGAGGAAGGAGAAGTGGTGATTAAAATATCCATTGACTCGGACGGAAACCTGGCGCACACGATGGTTATAACGTCATCAGGATCGGTGCATCTGGATTCCGGAACCCTGGGGGTTATTCAGGCAGCCGCTCCATTTCAGCCGCTGCCTTCGCAATACGATCTGTCCCGCCTCCACATCATTGCTTCGTTCAATTACCGGCTGCATGATTAGAATATTCTCATGCCCTGAACCGGGCAACCGTTTCGCTGAGCTGGCTGGCGGCAGCATTCAGCTGGTCCGTCACCGATTTGAATTGAGAAAGTGATCCGGTCAACTGCGCGGCGCTTAAATTCAGTTCCGCCATGGAATCACTGATCTGCTTGGAACCGAGCGACTGGAAATGCATGCCTTCGTTCACCTTGTCAAATTCCGGGCTCAGGTAGGCCACCCTGGCAATCACCTGTGACAGCTGCATCGTGGCATCCTCCGCGGACCGCACGCCATGGGTGACCCCTTCCCGGAAATGATTCATTTCCCTCACACCGTCCAGAACGGATGTCTGCATTTCATTGATGATGTCCGAAATATCCAGTGTCGCGATTGCCGTTTCATTGGCCAGCCGTCCGATTTCCCGGGCAACCACAGAAAATCCTCTTCCGTATTCACCGGCTTTTTCCGCCTCGATGGCGGCATTCAGGGACAGGAGATTGGTTTGGTCGGAAATTTTCGTAATCGTTGCAATAATCGTGTCGATACTGCCGGCCTTCTCGCGAATCAGGGCAAGTTTATCAGAAATACTGCCCGTTCCGTCTGACAGCGTATGCATGGCTCCCTGCAAATCCGCGAGGCTCGCCTGCCCTTCATTGGCAAGACTGGAGGCTTCTGAGGCAGCTTTCTTGACGCCATCCATGGTCCTCGCCAGCTCCTGAGAAGTCGCTGAAATCTGCTGTGAGGCAGTGCCGACCTGTGCCACATTACCCTCAAGGCTTTTCATGGCTTCTTCCTGCTGGCCTGACGCGGATACGATGGAGGTCGCGGTTTCACGCAGGGTATCGACGGCTTCCCTTATTTTTATCGTTTGTTCACGAATGTTCTGGGTCATATGATTAATGGACCGGCTCAAAACACCCACTTCATTCAAGCTGCCGAGGGTATCGATTTGAACAAGGAGATTGCCTTCGGCTACGTCGTTTGCGGCCCTGGTCAGTCTGCTCATGGGTGTGGTAATAAAGTGCCTTGTAAGGAGGTAAACCAGCAGTGATACCGCAATGGCAACCAGAAGCATGCCGATAAACGTTTTGGCCAGAAAGGTATAGATCCCGGAAAGAACTTCATCATACGACCGGCAAAAGATGATATACCAGCTGTCCTCCATGTTTAGCTGTGCGGTTGTAAGTTTCTCCACATAATAAACTTTCAGAGTGCCTGCAAAGTCGGATAAAAAATAGGTTTCTCCGGCCGCGATGCGGTCCATGACCGGTTTTATCATGTCCCGGCCCTTCGGATTCAGAATTAATTTTTTCTGGGGATGCGAAATAATCATGCCGTCGTGATCAATCATCGACAGATAACCGGTCATGCCGATCACGGATTTCTCAACAAAAAACTCCGTGAAATAATCCATTCTCGGGGCAACGATTGTCGCACCGATGATCTCATTGTTGTGCAGAATGGGCACAGCGACCACAAAGATGGGATTTCCCCGCAGGATGCTGGGATAGACCTCGCTGATGAAATATGGCTTTCCCGAGAAAACATTCCGGATATAGCTGAAATCGGGACCGCATTTTCCGATGGTTTTGCCGCCTACTGTATCAATAAAGAAATTCCCGTTTCCAACGTTCTTTTTTACACCATGGACATCGATGGACACCGTCTGACCGTCAGCAAGCCTGATGGCCAGGGGAATGTTTTCATAATACGGATACAGGGCGTGCATCTCCGAGAGGAATTTCTGCGCGGCCGCCCGTTTTTGCACATCCAGCGGGGCGGCGCAGGCATCAATAATCCGGGGATCACGGGCAATCGTCTGGGCTGTTCGAATCTGCTCCTCCAGCCACCTGATCAGGGCCTGATTTGTTTTTCTGGCAATAATCTCTGACAGTTCACGGTTGGCTTTCATGGCTTCCGGTTTGCCCAGATAATACGCGACAATCCCGAAAATGATGAAAAGCAGGGCAATGGCAGGGATGAGTAGAAGAAGATACTGGGTGGAAATTTTCCGTGAGGTTTTTTGGGTCAATGAATCCGGTGCCGGCATATTGATTCATCCACTGGTTATTTTTTATGGTGGATACTTTGATTCTATCGATACCTCATATGCAATATTTTATCAACCATTTCGGCAAGCTGAGAAATAATGATTCGGGGCCCCGGGGGTTGCCTGACTCGACGATTTCTCTTGAAAGAACCGGTCGCACACGATAGCATAACACGGCCTTGAAAAGGAGAGCTCTGCGATGAACAGATACGACGATGAATACAGGGCAAAACTGACAACTTGCGAAAATGCCGCGGCAGCCGTTCGGGACGGAGACACGCTGATTCATGGTGTCACCATCGCGGAACCGCCGGGCATGCTGACCGCCATTGCCCAACGGGCAAGGGCAGGCGATCTGAACCAGCTTAAGGTTTATACATTCAACGCCCAGAAGCATTTTGCCCGGACGCTGGGCAATCCGGATATATCGGATATTGTCGATTCCTATACCTGGTTCGTCAGTGAATCGTCCAGAAACATGGTGCAGGTTGGACTGACCCAATTTATCCCCGCCTATCTCCATCAGATACCGAAAATCGTCATGGAAACCATGGACGTCAATGTCGCGGTTGCCACCGTCTCTCCGATGAATGAAGATGGCTACTTCAGTTTTGGACCGTGCAACGGCTACCTGTCTGTCATGGCGGGGCTGTGCAAGACATTGATCGTTGAAGTGAACGAAAACATGCCTTTTGTTTACGGCGAAGCGTTGATCCATATATCCAATATTTCGATGATTGTGGAAAACACGGTCCCGCTTCCGGAAATCCTGCCGATGGAGTCAAATCCGCTGGACCTGGTGATCGGAAAGATCATTGCCGAATATGTTCCGGACAGAGCGGTGATTCAACTGGGCATCGGCACCCTTCCCAATGCGCTCGCCTCCTGTCTGGAAGGGCACAAAGACCTGGGCATCCACACGGAGCTTCTCTGCCCCGGCATGGTGGACCTGATCGAAAAAGGAGTGATTACCGGACGGCATAAAAATGTGCACACGGACAAGCATATTTTTTCTCTCGCTTACGGCGGCAAAAAGACTTTTGAGTTTATGACTGGAAATAAAAGTTTCGAAAATTATCCCAGTTCCTACGTCATGAACCCCGGGATCATTGCGCAGAATCACAGGATGACGGCCATCAATGCCATCCTGCAGGTTGATCTGCTGGGACAGTGCAACGCGGAATTCCTGGAGGGACGTCAATACAGCGGAACAGGGGGCCAGCTTGATTTCGTCCGGGGAGCTTACGACTCGCCCGAAGGCAAATCTATCCTCGTTTTATACTCAACGGCCAAAAATGAAGAAGTATCGCGGATCGTCAGCCGGTTCCCGGCGGGGACCATGGTCACAACACCTCGCAACGACGTGCATTATATCGCGACGGAATACGGCATCGTCAACCTGAGGGGAAAGTCTACTCGGGAGCGCGCACTTGCCCTGATCAGCATTGCCCATCCTAAATTCCGTGACGAACTCATGCGGGAAGCTGAAAATATGTCGCTGATGTAATTTGCGCACGCTGATCATCCGCGACTGTAAACCATCGACAGATCGGTTTACTTTGCACATCAATCTTTCTATTCAAAATAATTTTGATACTCCGGCGGAATCTGGTTTTTATCGACTTCAAACAATTCAATAAGAATATCATCCGGTGCCGGAACCATAATGTATTTCCAAAATCCGGCATCCGTAATATTTTTTTGAAACACGACGATCACCGACCCGAGGAACGCAGGTCCGGTGGCTTTGCCTATTCTGTTTTGATGTATGCTTTCAGCTTATCACTCTCGATCTTATAGCAGTCTGGGCAAAGTCCATGTGAGAAGTCGACGTCCCAATTATTCTTGAAATAGGCTTCGACCAACATCCAGGATTCCTTATCGTCTCGTACTTTTTTGCAGACAGAACAAATAGGTATCATGCGATAAAGCTCAGCTATCTCACTGATGTCCTCAATCACCAGCAACGCAAGTGGCCTGTCCTGGAAAGAAAAGGGAGAAGCGGTGATCAGTGCGTAAATCTCTTTCTTGGTTGCGCCTTGGAGAAGCTCTATTCTTGCACGGCGTCGCACAACACGATTCCCGTGAAAGGCTTCCGTGACGGAATTCCTTATTATACAGGTTTTACAGAATGGAGATCTACCACAACCATCAGGTACATCACGCGAATGCACACAATGAAGAATATCGCCTGCTCGCTGTTTGATGACAGTCGTCCTCTCAACCATCAATAGATCGGAGGCTGCTGCATTATACTCTTGAATCCTCACATCCTGGTCGACCACAAAGACAAGTGATGGCAGCGCATCAAACACCGCTCTTAAAATATTTACGTTTTCTCTTTCATCCATAGTCATCTAATCCTTTTTTTGAAGAACCGAACGGAAACATCAGCCGGAGCGCAGCGATCGGCTATGTTCGACGGATTATGTGTTGTTACCTTTCTCCTTGTCCGACTATACGAGATTCTAGTCGTAGTCAGAACTTCTTTTCTTTATGATTTTCCTAATTTTAGTATTCTTATCGCTCCCTGGATAACTAAAATGAAGACGATTGTTCCAACAATCAAATCGGGTTTATTCGAGTTCAACCAATTCACCAAAAATCCTGCTGCAATCACTCCCAAATTGATAATCACGTCATTTGATGTGAAAATCATACTAGCTTTCATGTGAGCGTCTTCTTTGCCTTTTGACTTTTGAAGCAAGTACAGGCAAATTCCGTTAGCAATCAGGGCAAAAATAGAAACAATGACCATCATTGAAAAGTCCGGAAGCTTTTCTTCTCCGATAAATCGTCTTAAAACTTCCACAAATCCAATAGCTGCAAGCGTGATTTGAAAGTAACCCGCAACCCTGGCAATTCTTTTCTTTCTAAGTATTGTTCCACTGACTGCAAAAAGACTGATTCCGTAAACAAATGCATCCGCAAGCATATCCAAACTGTCTGCAACAAGCCCCATCGATTTTGAAATCCATCCCGTCGTCATTTCGATGAGAAAGAACGCGAAGTTGATCGCAAGAACCATCCAAAGTATTTTTGTTTGATTAGTATCTGCTGCATAGTCGATTTGGTCAGTTTGTTCAGTAGAAAGCTTTTTCCCGCCTAATTTTAATTCGAGAATAAATTTTTCTATTTGCTCAATTTGTCCGTTGTGAAACACGGTCAGCTTTCGATGGGAAATGTCAAATTCAAGCTTTTCAATACCTGTAATTCCGTCCAACTTCATTCGGATTAAGTTTTCTTCGGAAGGGCAGTCCATTTTGGTAATTTCAAATACTGTTTTCTCCATCACTTCTTTTCCTTACACATAACGTGGGTGTTGAGCTGCCGTTTTTTAGGAGCGGAAATTGCATTTATGCAATTAGCCGTGCCAATCACCAAGCGAAGCGCAACCGGAACGGCTGACAGAGCGAATGCTCAACACTAGGCATCACTGGCGGTTGAAAACCGTCCGGTGCATTTGCTGGTTGTGCGTTTCTGGTTTCTTATCGGTCATTGTCCAAATTTGCTTTTTCACAGAATTCCTGCCATTTCCAGACGTCGTCACCCAGATTCCGCGCCGCAGAATTTCTTACATGTGAATCATCATCATGGAGGGCTTCAATAAGCGACGATACTGCATTATGCGCCTTGATCCCTCTTAGGGCAAGACTACCCAATGCCGATGCTGCATGATATCTGATACGAGAGTTGGGATGTCGAAGCGCACCGATGAGTTCTACAGCGGGTGAGCCGATTCGCACCAGATTATTCATTACCGCGGTGCTAACACCGCAGCCACTACCACCGAGGAACAGAGAGTCAAATAGCTTGTCCGTTAGAGATTTTCCAACTTCGGTATCACCTAGGGCCTTAATCAGGAAAGGAACGGCAGGTGCGGCGCTATATCCCATGTCACCAAGAGCATATGCTGCCCGAACACGGTGGTATTCCTATCAATAAACAGAACCGTCCCCTTTCTCTATTTGTGATGGCCATGGCAACAACTGTACCTGAGCTTTCATAAAAGCGGTATTCCATGATATCATACCAATGAAAAGGGAATCAAATCTAATTTTGTGT
>JBDKUG010000305.1:0-5903 GCA_039679815.1 Smithella sp. | reverse complement strand
TAATATTGTCAAAGCCCACAGTGCTGTTTTTGGTCAAAAAGACTTTCAGCAACTGGCGGCGATTAAACGCATGGTTACAGACCTGAACCTGGACCTGGAGATCATCGGGCTGCCGACATGTCGGGAGCCGGACGGTCTGGCCATGAGTTCACGCAATGTATATTTGAGCAAAGAGGAACGCTCATCGGCTCTGACGCTTGTCGGAGCGTTAAGGATTGCCCAAAAGCTTTACGCGGAAGGTGAAAGAAATGCGGCGGTGATGATCGAAAAGGCGGAAGCCCTGATTAAAAGCGCGCCGTTTACCGAAATTGATTATGTCAAAGTATGCGATACCTCCACCCTTGAAGATGTAAACGAGATCAGAAAAGAGGCGGTAATGGCTTTGGCGGTGAAAGTGGGAAAGACCAGGTTGATTGATAATTCCGTTTTGGGTGAAGAGCTCAAAGCATAATACGAATTGCTACAGACAGGAGTGAAAAAACGAGCCATGCAGAGATTTATGATGAAATCCAAAATCCATCGCGCGACAGTGACAGACGCTGACCTGCACTATGAAGGCAGTATCACCATCGATGAACGATTAATGGAAGCGGCCAACATGGTTCCCTATGAACAGGTTGATATTTACGATGTCAACAATGGGGAACGTTTTTCAACGTATATCATTAAGGGAAAACGGGATTCGGGGACAATTTGTCTCAATGGCGCTGCTGCCCGTAAAGTGGCCAAAGGTGACCTGGTGATTATAGCAACTTACGTGTCTGTTGATGACGAAGAGTCGAAAACCTGGAAGCCGAAATGTGTCCGGGTTGACACCGCGAACAAGATCAAAAAAGCGTCCAGATAGATTAAAGCAGTCTTAACGAAAGCATCCTCTTGCCAACGGGGATGCTTTTTGTTTTTTTATGAAATACGGTCACAAAGATATTGAAGTCAACCGGCGGGTATGTTATCGCTATCGCGCAATATGAAACCATCTTAAATAAATTTGGAGGAAACAATGGCCTTTCTGGAAATCGATAAAAATCTGAAATATAAAGTTGCGGACTTGTCGCTTGCTGCCTGGGGTAGGAAAGAGATGATCCTGGCCCGAAACGAAATGCCGGGTTTGATGGCGGTGCGTAAAAAATACGGGCGCAAAAAACCGCTCGCGGGCATGAAAATCATGGGAAGTCTGCACATGACCATCCAGACGGCCATGCTGATTGAGACTCTTCCGGAGTTAGGCGCCGACCTGCGCTGGGCATCCTGCAATATTTTCTCCACGCAGGATCATGCGGCGGCGGCAGTGGCAAAGGCGGGTTCGGCTGCTGTATTTGCCTGGAAGGGAGAGACTCTGGAGGAATACTGGTGGTGCACGGAACAGGCTTTGACGTGGCCCGACGGTTCCGGTCCGGATATGATTGTGGACGATGGCGGCGATGCGACTTTATTTATCCACCAGGGAGCCAAAATAGAAAAGAATCCAAAACTGCTGAAGCAGAAGGCCGATAATAAAGAATTCGCAATTATTCTATCACGTCTGGAACAGGCCTATAAAAAGGATCCCAAGCGCTGGCAGAAAGTTGCATCCAAAATCAGGGGGGGTTCAGAAGAAACAACCACCGGCGTACACCGTCTCTATCAGATGCAGGCGTCGGGAGAACTGCTGTTTCCGGCAATCAACGTCAATGATTCCGTTACCAAGTCTAAATTCGATAACCTGTATGGATGCCGTGAATCTCTGGCGGACGGGATCAAAAGGGCAACGGACATCATGATTGCCGGCAAAATGGTTGTAGTCTGCGGGTACGGCGATGTCGGAAAAGGGTGCGCCCAATCCATGCGGGGATTCGGGGCCCGGGTGGTGGTGACGGAAGTTGATCCGATCTGCGCCCTGCAGGCGGCAATGGAAGGTTATGAAGTGAGGACGCTTGAGGAAGCGGCACCGGCCGCGGATATTTTTGTAACGGCAACCGGCTGCTGCGACGTCATTACCGGCCGTGACATGGAAATGATGAAAGATGAAGCTATTGTCTGCAACATCGGCCATTTTGACAGTGAAATCGAAATGAGTTACCTCGAATCAAGCAGGACCTGCAGGAAAGAAACCATCAAACCGCAGGTTGATAAATGGACGCTTAAATCGGGACGTTCCATCATTGTGCTGGCGGAAGGGCGGCTGGTGAACCTGGGATGTGCGACAGGCCATCCGAGCTTTGTCATGAGCAACAGCTTTACCAATCAGACGCTGGCACAGCTCGAGCTGGCGTCAAAGAAATATGCCGTGGGTGTTTATACGCTTCCCAAGAAACTGGACGAAGAGGTGGCAATACTGCATCTGTCCAGGCTGGATGCTAAACTTTCGAAGTTGACCAGGAAACAGGCCGAGTATCTCGGTGTTCCGGTTGATGGACCCTACAAACCCGAGTTCTACCGGTTTTGAACTTATATTTTGTCATTCCGGGCAAGCGAAGCGCGATCCGGCTTGTGCCCTTCAGGGTAAATCCAGGAATATTAAAGGGTTCTGGATTCCCGCCTTCGAGACTGTGTCGTAATAACGGAATTAAAATAAAAGTCGTCATGCCGGCGCAGGCCGGCATCCAGACGTCGTCCCCCGCTTGTGCCCTTTAGGGTACGAGAGCGGGGAACCAGTCCCATTATTACTGGATTTACCCTGAAGGGCACAAGCCGGATCGCGCTTCGCTTGTCCGGAATGACGTAAATTGAATTGTGACACAGTCTTCCTTCCAAAGGGGGACAAAAATGGGGCCTACAAACGGGGACAAGGGACGCTTCGACAGGCTCAGCGACCTGAGGAACAAGGTGAAAGCTAAAGGTATAGCGCTAAAGACACAAGACATAGCTCTGCTTCCTTTCCTTCGCCTGGCGGAGGTGGCGCAACGATCCGGAGTAGAGCGTCTTTAGCTTCTGTCCTTTCTCCGTCCGCGATCCACCATTCACCATTTCACAACCATCAGGTTCTGATCTTATAGAACAGGTAAGCCGCAAGACCGCCAAAAAGGACGTTTGAAGCCCAGGCGGCCACGAAAACGGGCAGGATTCCCGATCGCCCGAGGGACATGCTGAACGCGTGGACGATCCAGTAGGAAAAACCAATAAAGATGCCGCTGGCCAGACTCTGCATGATTCCTCCGCTTCGTTCTGAACGAACGGAAAAGGACATGCCGATCAGGACAAGAATCAGGCAGACAAACGGGAAGGCAATTTTACCTTGCAGATCAATCCGGTATCTGGAAACATCATAGCCTTCTGACTGTATTTTATTCACGTACCGCCTGAGTTCGAAGAAACCCATCTTTTCCGCATCCTTCTGGATAATTTTAAAGTCATTCGGTCCTTCGGGAAGCGGGATGACCTTTTCATTTAACCATTCCAGCGACGGGTTGTTATTCTCATCAATCGTTGTGATGACCATATTATAAAACACCCATTGATTGTTTTTCCATTCCGCCCGCTCGGCATCGATGCGTCTCTTCAGTGAGAACTCGGGATTGAGTTGATTGATGGTTATGCCGCGCAGGATATTTTTTTCAACTTCAAACAGTTTGAAATTGTATATGGCCTGATGACTTCGGTACCAGATTTCATTTTGTTTGAAAAAACCCATGGCTTTTTGCTTTTGCATTTCCACCTTTATAATGTGCTCTGTTTTCTGAATCGAGAAAGGCGTGAACAGTTCTGTAAAGAAGAATAAAAAGACCGATACAATAGCCGCCACCGCCAGTGTCGGGACGGCAATGCGATACAGGCTGACGCCGTTGGCTTTCATGGCTGTGATTTCGCTGAATTTGGACAGGAAACTGTACGTCAGCAACGTAGAGAGGAGGATTGCCGCAGGCAGCGTCAGGGAAATGATCAGGGGAATGGAATATAAAAAATAAGACCCGATTTGAGCCGCTGTCGCTTTGTTGCTCATGAACATGCGGCTTTTTTCAAAAAGATCGATAAGTATGTACAGAACGACGAAAGTGACACACGTTATCAAAAAAAACCTTAAAAATTCCCTGAGAATATATTTATCAAGCAATTTCAATGATATGCCCTCAACGATGATGCCTGTTGCGTCCTGAATAAGCAGAAATCATTTGCAAAGGCGAAAGTTCTCTGTAGGCGAAATAAAAGAGGAAAATTCCTCCAGTGGCAAATAATACATTCGGGGTCCAGACACCGACAGCCGGGGAAAGCCTGCCGGTTTCCGCTAGCGCCTCCCCTCCAATGCGTAAAAGATAATAAGCGGCAACAATAATAATGCCGACGGCAAAACCACGGGATTTAACAGCCCGGTGGCTGGTAATGCCCAGGGGCAGGGCCAGCAGCCCGAAGAATATACAGGAAAGAGGAATGGAAAATTTTTTATGCACTTCAATGGCCAGCTCACGAACAGCCGCACCATCCAGCCCCGGTTTTTTCATCCGCTCCATGAGCTCCGTCAAGGTCATTTCAGTGCTGGACTTGTATTCTTCTGAATAAGTAGCGAGCGTTGTGGACAGGTCAAGGATAAGATCATAAGTTCTGAAATCCACTTTGCGGTAGTTTTTCAAGTCGGCGCTCACGGTGTGAATGGAGCCGTTTTCCAGCCGCAGTTTTACAATCATCTTTTTCGAATCGGCCACCAGAGACGCTTTTTTGGCGATAACCGTGTTTTGTTCTTCCTTGTTGCGTTTGTCTGAAATAATGACGCCTTCCATGTATTCGCCGTTTGCCGGAATCTTGTCTGCATACAAAATCAGGTCTTTAAAATCCGAGTTAAATACTTTTTCCTTGATTCCTATGCTGGCGTTTTGTGTGGCCAGTTCAAAAAGAATTTTCTTGGTGGCAAAGTTGCTCTGCGGCACGAGATAATATCCGATGAGCATCGTGCACGTGAACGTCAGCAGGGAAGCAACCGCAATAGGATAATAAATCTGGAGCAGGCTCACTCCTGCCGCCTTGAGGGCCGTAATTTCATTATCTGCGGAAAAAGTGCCCATGGCAATCAGGATGGAGACCAAAAGCGCAATCGGGATGGTAAACATTAAAAAAGAAGGCATGATGAGCATCACCAGGTGCATGATGGCCCAAACGCTGATTCCCTTGTTGACCATCAAGTCCATGATTTGAAGAATCCTGCCCATTAACAGGACAAACGTCAGGACAAAAAGAATAAGGAAAAAAGGAAAAGCGATTTCCCGGAATATGTAACGGCTGATAATTTTATTCATAAGGTAATTAACAAAAATTTTTGAAAAACTAGCATGTATCGATCCTATTGTACAAGAAAAACATCATAACATCGCAAAACAGCTTTTTACCTGCCGAATCATATTGTTTTGTTGACAGCTGAATACATTTTGCCTATATTCTTTCCGATTTCAAGTGACTTGCCTGCTGAAGAAGGGAAATAATCAGGGAGTGAAAAAATGAAAAAAAGATGGATTGCCGCCGGGCTTCTCCTCTTTGGCGGTGTACTGTCGGCAATTTCCTATTATTTCTGGGATGTTCAACTGATGTATTATTGCAAGGGGTTGAGCAGGTCCATTGTGGGCGCCGCTGAAATCATTACACAGGCCGGTGATTCCCTGTGGTATTTCATTTTATTGGTCCCGGCTTTTATTGTCATCCGCTTTGTATGGAAGAATGAGCAATGGTCGGCAAAGATTCTTTATCTGATTCTGTGCATTTCCCTGTCCGGTATTTTAAACACGGGTATCAAATGGCTGATGGGAAGGAACCGGCCGATTAATCTCATCGAGGATGGTGTGTTCGGGTTTGATTTTTTTCGAATCATTTACCTGTATGAAACCACCTCTTTCCCGTCCGGGCACACGGTGACAGCTTTTGCCATGGCCACGGCTTTCAGTTTTTTATATCCCCGATGGAGTGTCCCTGCCTTTTTGATTGCGGCCATGATTGGTCTTAGC
>JBDKUG010000225.1:0-3636 GCA_039679815.1 Smithella sp. | reverse complement strand
TGAGAGGGGCTGGTGACAACCTGTGTACGGTTGAGATCATGTGGCACCGACGGGAAACCAGGCGGCAACGGAGAAAACAAACGTCAACCTACAGCACCGGAAGAAGCCAGTCTACTCGCCAGCTCTCTCCACGGTTTAATTCTAATAACCTGCAAAAATAGTCAAAAAAAAGAGCCGTATCACAACATTTGAGAAAGAACTTGAAGACGAACGCAATTGTTGCTAACATGCTCAATCTTTTAAATGGGATGCTTCATGCGAGCAGTGATTCAAAGAGTTGACCGGGCCGGTGTCAGGATAAATTCTCAATTATTTTCAGCTATTGATCGTGGTCTGCTGGTTTTGCTGGGTGTAGAAAAAGACGACTCCGAGAAAGACGCGGATTATATCCTGGATAAAACGGTCAATTTACGTATTTTCGAAGATGAACAGGATAAAATGAATCTATCACTGATTGATATTTCAGGAGAAATGTTGGTGGTGTCCCAGTTTACTCTTCTTGGTGACTGTGTTAAGGGACGAAGGCCATCCTTTGTGCGTGCGGAAAAACCGGCAAGGGCTAATCAGCTTTACGAATATTTTGTTTCCCAGGCAGCCCCTAAAGTTAAGAAACTGGCCACGGGCAAGTTTCAGGAAATGATGCAGATCGAATTGATCAACAACGGTCCGGTAACCATATTGCTGGACAGCAGAAAAACATTTTAGTACATGCTTGAAAGTGACATTAAAATAGACAAAGATGGCATCTTGTACTATCGCGGAGCGCACATGTTCCGTAAAGACATCCTGTGTATTTTCTTTGAAAATTTAAATTTGGATGATTGCGACCGGTACTTTATTCAGCTAAACCAGGAAATCTGTTATCTGGACGTTGAAGATACCGCTTTTGTTGTTGAATCAGTTTCCAGGACGAAAAATCCGTCTGACGGTTTTGAACAGATTGAAATTCTGTTAAGTGACGACAGCACGGAAATACTGGACCTGAGCACACTTGCCGTGGGCAAAGACAATGTCATGTATTGCCGGATAAAAGACGGGAAATTTCCCGCCCGGTTCCGCAGGAAGAGCTATTATCAACTTACGGAACACATCCGAGAGGATGAAGCAGAAGATGCTTTTTATGTTTTTTTGAATAATCAAAAATTTATGATCCGCAACCAATAGTTCAATTCAATTTTAACGGAGGGTATCATGCTAGATGATGTCGTGAAAGAATCGTTGACTTTTGATGATCTGCTTTTAGTGCCGGCGGCTTCCAGTATTCTGCCGCGCGATGTTGATCCGTCCACGCTTCTGACAAAAAGTATTCCCCTCAACATTCCGATAGTGTCCGCGGCAATGGACACGGTCACAGAATCTCGCACCGCGATTTGCATGGCCCAGGAGGGCGGCATCGGTATCATCCACCGGAATATGAGCATCGACAGCCAGGCCATCGAGGTGGACAGGGTGAAGAAATCGGAAAGCGGCATGGTTGTCGATCCCATCACGATTGAACCCGAACGCAAAGTCAGCGACGCTCTGGCCTTGATGCATCAATACTCCATTTCCGGTGTGCCCGTTGTCAAAAACGAAAAACTGGTCGGCATTCTGACCAACCGGGATCTGCGTTTTGAAGAAAATCTTGATCAGCCGGTCTCCAACGTCATGACGAAGGACAATCTGGTCACCGTAAAATCCAATATTACGCTCGAAGAGTCCAAGAAACTGCTGCACAGGCACCGCATTGAAAAGCTGCTGGTGGTGGACGATGAATACCGCCTCAAGGGCCTCATTACCATCAAAGACATCGAGAAAATAAAGCGTTATCCCAGTGCCTGCAAAGATTCCATGGGCAGGTTGAGGGTAGGGGCGGCGGTGGGGATCATCGATCGCGAACCGCGCATTGAAGCGCTGCTGGCAGCCGGTGTAGATGTCATTGCAATCGATACGTCGCACGGACATTCGACGGGTGTCATCGATGCCATTAAATCAACAAAGAAAAATTTCCCGAAGTGCCAGCTTATTGCCGGAAATGTGGCAACAGCGGAAGGTGCCAAGGCGCTTATCGAAGCAGGGGTGGATGCGGTGAAAATCGGTGTGGGTCCCGGTTCCATTTGCACCACACGCATTGTTGCCGGTGTCGGCGTGGCACAGATGTCGGCCATTCGCGACGCATACAAAGTCGCTTCCAAACATGGCATTCCTATCATTGCCGACGGCGGAATCAAGTATTCCGGGGATATTGTAAAAGCTATCGGATGCGGTGCGAACGTCGTGATGATCGGCGGCCTGTTTGCCGGAACCGAAGAAAGCCCCGGCGAAACGATTTTATTCCAGGGGCGCAGTTACAAAGTCTACCGCGGCATGGGTTCGCTCGAGGCAATGAAAATGGGCAGCCGGGACCGTTACTACCAGGATGATATAGATGCCCCGTCAAAGACGGTTCCTGAAGGGATTGAGGGCAGGGTACCCTTTCGCGGATCGCTTTCTTCCAGCATTGTCCAACTGATGGGAGGATTAAAAGCCGGCATGGGCTACGTGGGCTGTAAAACGATTCCCGAGCTGATTGAGAAATCGCGCTTTGTTCGCATTACGTCCGCCGGATTAAGGGAAAGCCATGTTCACGATGTCATCATCACCAAAGAAGCGCCGAACTACTGGATTGATTAGTCATAAATGAAGCACGCAAATTTTGTTCATCTTCACGTTCATACACAGTACAGCCTTCTCGACGGCATGATCCGCCTCGACGACCTTTTTAAAAAGGCCAAAGAATTCATGATGCCGGCCATGGCCATCACGGACCACGGCAACATGTTCGGTGCGATTGATTTTTATAAACAGGCCTATGCCAACGGCATCAAGCCGATCATCGGCTGTGAACTTTATGTTTCACCCCGGAGCCGTTTTGACAAGACCACATCCACCATAGGGGAAGCCACACGTCATTTAGTTGTCCTGGTCAAAAATATGCAGGGTTATAAAAACCTGATGAAACTGACCTCGGCCGCCCATATCGAAGGATTTTACTACCGTCCCCGCGTGGACAAGGGATTGCTCAAAGAGTGTTCCGAAGGACTGATCGCGTCGAGCGCCTGTCTGCACGGCGAAATAGCCTCTTATATTGTTCGAGGCAATATGGATGAAGCCAGGAAATCCGCGATGGAATACCGGAACATCTTCGGTGAAGACAATTTCTATCTGGAAATCATGGAAAACGGCATTCCCGAACAAAAAATAGCCAATCAGGGTTTGATTGAACTTAGCAAAGAACTGTCTATTCCGCTGGTTGCCACCAATGACTGTCATTATCTGAATGTCGAACATGCCGAGGCGCACAACGTTCTGTTGTGCATCCAGACGGGAAAAACAATTGAAGACACCGACCGGATGTCCATGTCTACCGATCAGTTCTATATCAAATCCCCTGAAGAGATGGAGACGCTTTTTGCCGCCACGCCGGAGGCAATAGCAAACACCGTCAGAATTGCAGAACGCTGTAATCTGACATTTGAATTCGGTAAGTTTTATCTGCCTAAATTTGAAGTAAAAAATCCCGAGGAAACCCTTGAAGATTATCTGGAACGCAAGGCGAAGGAAGGCCTGGAAAAGCTCATGCCGGTAATTATGAAGTATCAGAACGGTGATGATGAG
>JBDKUG010000244.1:0-2492 GCA_039679815.1 Smithella sp. | reverse complement strand
TCTGCGAAAATAAGGCAACCGGTATATTGTCGGCTTCCATGGATGCTTTAAAGACAGGATATGCGAACAGGGGCAGTTCATCTTCGACCGTACCGATAACGGCAGGCTTGTCAGGTTCCTCAAGGTTCCCGATCATTATAATCTGCCGCCCTGGGACAAGGGTTACTGGGGCGACGATGAGCAATTGATCGTAAATTCTGGAGGACATGTCCGAAATGGCGGAAGCCTTGGTTTCGCCCTCCTTCTGGAAATAATCCGCCTGCGTGTATGGCCCGATCTTTCGGCGGGAGACGATTACAATATCTGCGATGAGGTCAGAGGGATCCTATATGATGCCGGACTGGTAGAAGATATGAAGGATACCACCTTTGATTTTGGTAAATGCTGGGTGTTATTTGAGGCAGAGTACGACCTCAAGCACCCTCCCAGACCCGAATATACACCTGATCCAAAACCATCTCTCCGTATCGTGCCGTGTAATATTTTGAAGAAACCGGTCCAGGAACTGGAATGGAGCGTCCGGACCAGCCACATTCTGGAAAACGGCAATATACAAACAGTTGAGGAGTTGTTGACGTATTCCCCCGCAGAACTGCTGAGTATCAAACACTGTGGGCGTAAATCAGTTCGCGAGATAGCAGAGTTGCTTGAGTGGTATGGTCTCTACCTGCAGCCGGACGATAACACGTAAACGGGCCGGAAAATATCTCTATAAGGACAGGTAAACACCTTGAAAAAGAATAATAATGTTGTCCATCTGCCGGGAAATTTATCGCCCCTGCGGAATCCTATTTTCAGTGTGGTCAAGAATATCGAGAGGTCCTATCAAAGACGCAAATCCGACAAGGATCTTCACATGGGTGTTTCGTGGCTCAACGAAATGACGGGCGGGCATAAGCAGCACGGTTTTATCCTTGTTCCGGGCGATCCGCTACTGATGCGAGCCACTGTCTTTAAAGCATCCATGGAAGCCGACAATATACCGGTTGCCTTATTTTCGCAGAAGGACCGCGAGAGTATAGTGCTCGAAATGATCAGCCTGGAAACAGGGATCCACGCAATGGACCTCAAAGAGGGGCGATTGAGGCTCGATGATTGGCCTGTTCTTACGTTCGCCGCAGGCAGGCTCATAGATCTGCCGGTTTTTATTGAAAAACCCGGCGACATTATGGAAGCATGTGCAAGGGCGAGATTACTGGCAGAAAACTCTGGCATCAAGGCACTGTTCATTGATGATCCCACGTTCTTTTATCCCGGTATAGACTTTCCCGACGATCCAGAAGTTGCGGGCAGCTTTAAAGAATTGTCGCGGGAATTGAAGATGCCGATATTTGCCGGCTTTTCCGGCTGATCCAACATTTTGAACATTTGCAGCGTCTTGGTATTAATAAAAAAGAGGCAATGATGAGCAAGAAAACGGGGGAACAAAAGAGACAGAACACAGGTGAGGTACTCACCATGCCCGGTCAATTCCAGGTAATGCCGCTGCACCATCTGCTGAAAAAGGTCATGGAAGATGACTTACGGCAGTATTGCATTGAGAGGGGCCTCAAACCTGATGATTACATGCCTGAATGGCCGGAATGGGTGGACGAGTGATGGGTCGTGTTATCGCCATTGGCGATGTACACGGCACCCTGCGGAAACTTGAGGGGCTGGTCGAACAGATCAGCCCGACGAAAGAAGATAAGGTCATTTTCCTGGGAGATTACATCGATCGCGGCCCTGACCCTTACCACACCGTGGAATATATCATTGATTTCATGGAACAGTTCCCGAACACCGTTGCACTGCGGGGCAACCACGAAGACTTCGTGATCTCCCTTTTCATGGGAAATATGAACGAATACGAGCGGAACCTGTGGCTCAAGATGAACGGCGGGCTGCAGACCATGGTCAGCTACCGGCGGGCCGGGAAGCTGCTCGGCGAGCATCGGGATTTCTACATGGCCCTCCGGCATTTCTGGGAAAACGATGAATTCTTCTTCTGCCACGCAGGCGTCAGGCCGGGAGTGCCCCTCAACCAGCAGAGAAAATCGTACCTTGTCGAGATCAGAGAGCCCTTCCTCTCTTCGACAAAGGACTTCGGCAAGGTCATCGTCCATGGCCATACTATAACCGATCAGCCCGTATTATTGCCCAACCGCATCGGGATCGATACCGGCGCCTGGCAATGGGGTCCGCTCACCGCCGTTGAACTTCCGTCACGCAAGATCTGGCAGGAATATTAGGAAAAGATTATGAACGCCGCTCCGGCTCTTTCTCTTTTTTCATACCGTCTTTTTCTTTCAGCTTACCGGTTTTAGGCTTGGTATCTAGAATTTCCTTCTATTAATTATTAAACCTGGCTGTTTCCATCATTTTTAGCCTGATTTTTCCTTTTCACAACAAAACCAGCTTTTGAGGCGTCTCAGAGATTGAACAACTTATGAGACGCAATGATCACACGGGATGCGTGGCCTGGGTGATACAAGACGCAATTGGCGCTCGAT
>JBDKUG010000145.1:0-6680 GCA_039679815.1 Smithella sp. | reverse complement strand
GGCAAAACCCAGATGTGGACCGCGACCATCTTTATTAAAGAAAGAGAGGCGATAAGCTGCGCAAACGATTTCAGCAGCTCCTTTGCTGGCGCTGTAGGGATCATGTCCGCCCATCGGGTCGTTTTCCCGGTAACCCCAAACCCATTCCCTGTTATCATAACACTTATCTGATGTGATCACTACGACAGCCTTGACCGTCGGGCACGTTCGAATGGCCTCCAGAACATTTACCGTGCCTCCGATATTCGTATCAAAAGTCGCCTTGGGATCATCATAGGAATCCCGCACTAACGCGCGGGCAGCCAGATGAAAGACTATTTCCGGCTTTGCAATATCAAATACATGCTTCACTGCCTGGATGTCGCGAATGTCACCTTCAAAGTGACGCACCTTATTCTTAAGTCCAGTGAGGTCAAAATGCGATGGGTCGGTGTTTGGCGGTAGAGCAAGACCGGTAACGTCTGCTCCCATTTCATAAAGCCATAGCGCGAGCCACGACCCCTTAAAACCTGTATGGCCGGTCACGAGAACAGATTTCCCTCTATAAAACCCATTAGAAAGAAAATTGTCTGCAATTGTTGCGTTTGCCGATGTCGTTTTCATATTTCCTTTTTGTTCATTTTATATTCTCCTGGCAACCAACTGCTTATACACTATTGCTAATCCAACTTCCAAAAATGTTCATTGCCTGACTATCTACTCTTAATGAATTTATCAATGACGCTCATCACATAATCTATTTGTTCTTTGCCAATACCGGGATATGTTCCCAGAAAGAAAGTGTCGTTCATGATACGGTTCGTGTTGGACAATTCTCCAATTTTTCGATATGTAATATTTTCGTAAGCCGGCTGGATAAGCAGATTACCGCCAAAAAGGTTTCTGGTTTCAATAAGGTGCTCATTTAGATAAGCGGTAACGTCATTTCTTGTAAACGTAGTCTTTTTGCTTCGAACAGTTAACGGAAACGCAAACCATGCCGGATCTGAATTGTCTGTTGCTTCGGGCAGAATGAACAAATCTTCATATTTTCTAAAACCAGACAGCCAATACTTAAAGTTTTTTCGCCGCTTTTCACAGAATCCATCCAGTTTTTTTAATTGTTCGACACCAATTGCGGCCTGAAATTCCGTTGCTTTCAGATTATATCCCATATGGGAGTATACATATTTATGATCGTATCCCAAAGGCAGTTTTCCGTGCTGTCCCGAAAACCTTTTTTTGCACCGGTTGTTCTGTCCCGGTCCGCAAAAGCAATCCCGTCCCCAATCTTTGAGGGAGCGAACGATTTTCGCCAATGTATCGTTTGAGGTAAGAACAGCACCGCCTTCACCAAGCGTAATATGGTGAGCGGGATAGAAAGAGCATGTGGCAAGGTGCCCGAAGGAGCCCGTAGGTTTATCTTTATAGGTTGAACCCAGCGCATCACAATTATCTTCTATCACAAAGAGGTTATGTTTCTGTGCAAAGGACATTACGTTATCTAAATTAAATGGATTTCCCAACGTATGGGCAACAAATATGGCGCGTGTTTTCGGACTTACAGCCTTTTCCAAATCCTCCGTATGAATATTATATGTTGGTATGTCCACATCAACAAAAACAGGAATGAAATTGTTTTGAATAATTGGATTAATGGTCGTCGGGAAACCAGCTGCAATCGTAATGACCTCATCGCCGGGATGCAGGTGGCGGTCGCCTAGAAGATGTGACGTCAGAGTGGTTATTGCTAAAAGATTGGCCGATGATCCTGAATTTACCAGTATGGCATGTTTGACCCCCACAGTTTTCGCCAGGTCATTTTCAAAACGGGAAGTAAAGCGGCCTTCCGTCAGCCAGAAATCAAGAGAAGCTTCCACGGCGGCCTTCATCTCTTTTTCATCGTAACATCGTCCGGCGTAGTGCACAGGCGTTTCGCCTGCAACAAATCCTGGTTTCAAGATGCTTTGACGATAAAACTTGTCAACCATCTCTAATATATTCTTCCGCAGGGATTTGCTTATTTCATTGTCGTTATGACGGGCCATAGAATAATACCATGCGATATATGTTCTTATTTTTTCAGTAAACTGTAAGTCCAACAATAAAATTATTTAAATATTTTTACATGAAAAATATTGATTTGACAAGTTATTTAGCGATTTTGTCTGAAAAATCATTCTTTTGTCACCTGTCAGAAAATTGACAAATTTAATGGGTTGCACTCATGTGCGAAAAGAATGGCTATCGATGTCCTCGTCCTACATATCTAGCAATTCATATTCATCGCAACTTGAATACGGACATTATTTTTTGATTATCAACAATGATTGTGAATACTTCATTATTAAAATCATATTCTTGAGGGTGCCAGCGATAATTAGTAAGGAAATAATCAGCCTCGTTGATATTCACCAAACGCAGTCTTTTGACATCCGATTTTTCCAAAAAAATGGCGTTATTTACCAATGGCGGCGGCACATTCGCCGATAATTTGATTAAAGACCTTTTATCGTTTTTAATGATATATTCTAAGGGTTGTCGAAACGATAATCCCCAGTAATCCAGTTCAAAATACTGACCGGCATTGTTGGCGACTAAAGTGTTGAAATATACATTCTGAAAAGGGTGATGCTTAAACATCTGATAGGATGTACTCATAAGGCAAAACACGACAACAACAGCAATAAAGGCGCTTGCACGCCGATCCCGGCCGGAACGCGCTTTCTTCATAAGACCCAGCACACATGCAAATCCTTTCATGGCAATAAGAAGAAACGGTGCATAAATAAAATACATATGCCGCCAGCCGTCATAGAGGGCCGAGTTAAATATAATTACAGCAATTAGTGGCGTAGCAAACATTAGCAGGAAAACAAAGTCTTGTTGGTCGTTTTTATTTGAATAAAGAATTATGCGATTTTTAAAAATCTCTTTAATAATCAGAAATGACCCAAGAAAAAAGAAAAGTATGTATATGGGAGGTGTCGTAATCATGATCCAGACCGGAATGTAATGCCAGGGTACTTCTGTTGATTTAATGAATGTACCCATGTAGAAAACATCGTAAGTGATGGGGAACCTGTTCATGACGGTAAAAGCATTTGTCAGGCTTGCGAAAGGATTGGACCAAAGAGATGGCCAAAAGATTATCATAAAAAGAAGGAAAGAAACCAGGTACGTGAACAGTGGGAACAACTTTTCGGGCAAGGGATGCGGGGACTTGCCGCTCCAGATCCTGTCGGCGACGGTCATAAAAACGGCTAGAAAAGGGATAAATATTCCAGTTATTCTTTGATCAACCGTCAGAGCCGTGGCCAGGGCAAAGAGGATCGCGTTTCCGTGAGTTTTTCTTTGCAGGTAGCGTATGAAAAAGTAAATGGAGATGATAAACAAAGAAAGAAAAACAACATCTTTCCCATAAAATGAATCAGCAAATATTCGGGGGCTCAGAATGAGAAACAGGCAGGCTGTCAGTCCCAGCGGCCAGCTTTGAAACCTGTTCCGGACAATCAGGAAGAAAAAAAATACGCTGATAAAAAAAAGCAGGAAAGTACACAGATGCCTCATGTAATATATTTCAGGCATGGAGCCGTTATAACCCAGAAGCCGTTCGGCAACGTACATGGGGAGATCAAAGATTACACCATACTGCCTGGTCGAGGATTCCGCCAGAGGCGGCAATGAAGCTAACTCCGGATTTTCAAAACCGGGCATAAAGATTGATGCCACATACTTTGCGGTGACCATGGCAATTTGCCGATGTGTAGGCTCATCCCAGGAAATACCATAATCTTTGTAAACAGAAATGCCAATGATGAGATAAACCAGAAAAAAAACAAATACACAAACATGCTGTTTATTAAGCGTAAAATACTTTTTGGTATCTGGAATATCGGTTGCTAATGGATCATTATGTAATTTTTGCATATTTTGATATATTATCGCACGATACGTTATCCTTTACAGTCATATTATTATGAATAGTCAGCCCCACTGGCACGTGCAGAAAACAATCGATATGCATTACCCCAAAAAATCATACCCTATTCCAGGATATACTTGTTGATTTTTGGAACACTATGCGGAAGTTTACCTTTGAAATCAAGAAATAATTCGAGGCTTAAGTACTATAAATTTTTTTTAAGCGATTAAATTCTCCGTAAAAAGATAACAATCAAAAATTGACAGAAAGCCCGTCATTATGTTTTACTATATTCAATGAGTACGCAATCTTGTCGGGAATCATCAGAATATTCCATATTGAAGCAATTCGAGAAATCTTGACGACTGAAATAAACACAAGGATTTTCAACGTATGACAATAAACACGCTTCGGATCTCTCGTTATCTTTTTGCCTTTATCCTCTGTACTGCCATCATAATACTATTGTCCATTGAATTTATATCAAATTTAACACCTCCGATAGCCCGCGATGCCCTTATGCACCATTTAGCCATTCCCAAGCTCTGGCTTAAAAATGGCGGATTTTATGAAATACAATGGGCGGATTTTTCATATTTCCCCATGAACATTGATCTTCTTTACATTATCCCCCTTTATTTCAATAAGGACTTTCTGGCCAACTTTATCCATATGGGATTTGGTGTTGGCACAGCATTTTTAATTTATCATTATTTAAAAAACAGAATGAGTCGTATCGCCGGCCTTCTGGGCATTCTTGTATTTCTAAGCACACCGATTGTGATCCGTTTGTCAACACAAGCTTACGTTGACCTTGGTTTAACTTTTTTTGTAACAGCCAGCATCCTCTCTTTTGTCCGCTATCGGGATGGTAAATTCCAGGAAGTTAAATGGCTGCTTCTTTCATCCGTTGCCATGGGGCTTGCCCTGGGAACAAAATATAATGCTTTGGTTGTCTGGTTTTTTCTATCATTATCAATTGTATTTATCTATTCCAGAGACACAAAAAAACAATGGAATGCTATCGGGCATGGTGCTTTCTTCTTTCTCGTTTCACTCTTAATATTTTCTCCATGGTTGATAAAAAATATCATCCTGACGGGCAATCCTTTATATCCATTATTTAAAGGCGGCATTTCCCCCATGGTTTCCGCAGGTACCCACATGGGATTCTTTCAGATGCGGGAGGTATTACATGGAGAAAGTTTATGGGAAACCCTGTTGATTCCTGTCCGTATTTTCTTTCAGGGACAGGATAATTCTATCCGTTATTTCGACGGCGTCCTGAATCCCATGCTAATCATTCTGCCTCCTTTTGCCCTGATAAACAAGTCATTCTACCGCGATAAGCTTTTCTTTTTTTCTTTTGCAATTTTCTTTATTTTAACGGTATTTTTTCTTAACCAAAAAGCTTTTGCCATGGAAGCCACCGTTCGCTACACTTTACCTGTTATTCCGCTTCTATCAATTCTGACAGTCATGGGCATGGTCAATATCTGGAACTTGGCGATGAGCTATTCAAGTTCAGTCAGGAATATTTTGGGAGCAGTCCTGTTTGCTGTTTGCATTTTCATGATGAGCAAAAATATTTTTTATATAAAAAATTACTATCAGAACATTAATCCCATGAAGTACATCTCAGGTAAAGAAACCAGAGATGATTTCATTCAACATCATCATGGCAGTTATGCGGCCATGAAATTCATCAATGAACATACACCGGAGAACGCCAGGATCAGATTAGTGTTTCTGGCCGGCCGCGGATATTATCTGGATCGGATGTATGATGAAGGCGCCTCTTACGGAATCGCCGACGTTAGAGGTCTGGCCAATAATGCTCATGACGAAAGGTCTTTTCAAAAATATCTCCATTCCCTTGGTTGCACCTACCTGCTTGTGCGTACAGACCTGTATCTTAAATATCTGCAGGATAACAATACACCGGAAACAGTGAACCGGGTCTTGCAGTTAATGACACAGTCAACCGACTTGATTTATCATGCTAACGGCTATGCCATTTACAGGCTTCGCCCGTTAAAAGCTCAAAACCGCATCAAGGATCAAATGTAAAAAATCATCATGGAGTAGTTTGACCACCCCCGTTTTTCTTTATTATTTCCAGGGCAATTCGCATATTTCTTTGAGCGTTCTTGTCATGTGGATCAATTTTTAATGCCTTTTGAAATTGAACAATGGCTTCCGGAACCCTTCCTTTTTTTAAAAGCACAGCGCCTAAGCCATTGTATGATTCTATATGATCAGGTTTTATTGCAATTGCCTTCGTAAGATATGCAAAGGCCTTGTCTAAGTTATTATCCTCAAAACATAAAAAACCAAGAGCATGATATGCTTGGGCAAAGGATTTATTAACTTGTATAGCCTTTTCAAAGTTTTTATAGGCCTCGTCGCGTTTGCCCATTTTCATTAAAACATGACCTTTATAATAATATGCCGGATAAAGAGTGGGACGAATTTTCAAAGCCATGTCGTAATAATCTAATGCTTTTTTATTGTCTCCATTCTTAGCCGCCTCCCGGCCTATCTTATGATAAGCAAAATAATTATGCGGATCTTTTTTTAGTGCGTTTTCAAATAAAGTGACCGTATTCGTCCATAGTTTTATTTGATGGTGTGCGGCAACGGTAAGAAGTATAATGATTAAAACAGCAGCGAATATGAATATTTTTTTAAAATAAGCAGCTTTTGATGAAATCTGCTCTGCGCTCCAGGCAATCATTACGAATATTCCGATCAAGGGAACATAAGCGTAACGATC
>JBDKUG010000206.1:0-3995 GCA_039679815.1 Smithella sp. | reverse complement strand
GGCGGCCTTGCCTCCCATGTCGGGATGATGAATCTTTACCTGCCGGCGGTATGCATTCCGGATGATCCTTCCCAGATCGCGGGAGGCCAGATCCGATCTTGTGATATCCAGCAGAATCAGATTTTCCGGCTTGACCGTCGGGGCTCTTTGCAGACGCGGCCGCGCCAAGCCTTCCGACATAGCACATCTCTCGGCCATTTCCAGAACACGCCGGGATGCCAGATAGTTCTTTGACGTGCGCCTTTCTTCAGCCCACCAGGCGCCGCCCAGCATATTGGACAGCCTTCCAAAATCTTCAGCAGGCTTACTTTTCTCCGTGCGCAGGGCGGTGTATCGAAAGACCTCCCGAATCCCGTGAGGGACCACATCCAGAATAATCAGAGTATCCGTGAAATAAAATGTGGCGTATCGCGTGTTCAAAGCCTGAAGCAGGCCGCTGCGCGTGTTGAGCTTCTGACGCAGATGCTGACGGCATTTCATCGAACAATAACGGCGGTTTTTTATATTTTCCGTTGTGCCGCAAGACAGACAGGCCCTTGGCTTTCGTTCTTTTGCGGATGATTTGATTTTGATTAACATGGTGCACCGTGAAACAGCCCAATCATGGACGTGCGGCACAGGATCCAGCCGTTTCACCTGTCCTCCAACATCTTATTTTGCTGCGGCCAGATATCCTTTGGCCAGCGCCTTGTTCACATACAGCACCCCTTTGTTCATGTCCTTCATGGGATAATCGGCGGTGATCACCGGCAGGGCATCAGCCTCGGCCTGGGTTCTGATGATGGATCCTGCCGGCACATAGCGTCCGTCGGCTACGGTGACGCCCATTAAAATGACGCCCGGCTCGATCACGCAGTTTTTGCCGACAGAAGATTTGAAAACCAGGACTTTCATTCCCACAAAGGTATCATCCATGACAATCGCCGGCCCGTGAATCTGCACCTGATGCGCCAGAGATACGCGGCTGCCCACATAGACCGCATATTTCCTGCCGTTGACCTCGACCTGATTTTTTGTCACGGGCTTCCCGTCCAGTTCCGTCTCCAGGGCATGAATGACCACGCCATCCTGAACATTGGTATCATCACCGACATGAAGCGGCTGGCCTTCATCGCCGCGCACACAAGCCGTCGGGGCAACCATCACATTGTTTCCCAATATTACGTTTCCGATCACCGCCGCCAGCGGGTGAACGTAAGTCCCGGCTCCGATCACCGGCTCGTACACGTTCGGGCTGAAATCCGTCTTTACGTTTTTCTCGATCATCTTTCCTACCTCCGGTCGCTATGATATTTATTTACAGATTCAGGCTTCCCGCCCGAATCTGTTTTTCGATGCTTCTGATTCTTTTCCCGTTCCAGTAAATGCTGCCATACCTCGGCCACTTTTTTTTCTGTCTCATTCATGGCACATCGATTGTCGATGATAATGTCCGCAAGATTCATTTTTTCACCAATCGGCATCTGGCAAGACAATCGAAGCTCGGCTTCGGACCGGCAAAGAGCGCTGCGGTTCATCAGGCGGTTGACCTGTTCTTCCGGTTCAATCATCACAAGGATGGTCAGATCAAAAAGGTGCTGCATCCGGCCTTCAAACAAAAGCGGAACATCCGCAAAAACAATGGCATGGGGATGATGTTTGTTTATTTCTTCCAGACGGAAGCGCCATGCCTCATAAACTCGGGGGTGAATAATGTCGTTGAGCGCCTGAAGCTTGTCCGGATGATTGAAGACCACTGCCGCCAGCTTATTGCGGTCGATTTTCTGATCCGGCTGCAGAACCTCCCGGCCAAAACAATGGACAACATCCTGCCAGGCTGGCTTCCCCGGCTCCTGCACCTCGTGGGCCAGTTTGTCAAAATCAATCAGATGACCGCCCAGGCGGACAAACATTTGCGCCACGGTCGATTTTCCGCAGGCGATACCACCTGTCAAGCCGACATTCAGCATGGTTTACTTCTTGTTAAGTTCATAGATAATTCTGAGACCGTCCAGCGTCAGCATCTCCTCAATTATATCGATGCTCTTTGTTTCCTGCGCAACAATCCGCGCCAATCCTCCCGTGGCGATCACAAACGGTTTTGTTTTGGTTTCCGCTTTTATCCGGTTCACGATACCGTCCACCAGCCCGGCATATCCAAACATAATTCCAGCCTGTATGGCGCTGACCGTATCTTTTGTAATGATCGTCTTGGGTTTGCTGAATTCAACACGCGGAAGCTTGGACGCACGCGCAAACAGCGCCTCGCTGGAAATCACGATGCCCGGCGCGATGCAGCCGCCCATGTATTCACCTTTTGGCGAAACATAATCAAAAGTCGTCGCCGTACCGAAATCCACAATGATGGATTCCTTTTGATACTTTTTGAAGGCGGCAACCGCGTTGACGATGCGGTCGGCACCCACTTCCTTGGGATTATCATAAAATATAGGCATGCCCGTTTTGATGCCCGGACCTACGATAAGCGGTTTGATGTTAAAATACTTGACACAGAGAGGCTCCAGGATATTGAGCATCGGGGGCACAACACAGGAAATGATGATGGCATTCACAGCTTTCATTTCCTTGGCCTTCATCCGGCTGGACTGGTATAAATTATAAATCAGGACACCGTACTCATCGATGGTATGATCAATTTCCGTTCGTATTCGCCAGTCATGCAGCAGCTGTTCTTCATCATAAAGCCCCACAACCGTGTTTGTATTGCCAACATCAATAACCAGCAGCATTAGTATTCACCTCTTTTAGAATGGTCGCGTCCCCCGCTGAAACCGTCAGTTTTTGATTATTCGCGGTCATAAGGATCAGTGAGCCGTCTTCATCCAGCCCCACTGCCTTTCCGCTTACCGTTTCGTTCTGAAACATCACCGAAACGGTTTTACCGATCATCTCCGACAGATTCAGCCATCTTTCCCTGACCGCGGAAAATCCGTTTCGGGTGAGTTCTCTATACCATTTTGCCATATTTTCATACAGGCGAATTATCAAGTCAGGGCGCGATATTTCCCGGCCTGCCTCAATCGCCAGAGAAGTGGCAATCTCTTGAATATCATGAGGATACTGTTCACGGGCCAGGTTGACATTGATGCCGATTCCCACTACGATAAAGTCAACCGTCTGTCCTGACATTTTCATCTGCGCCAGAATGCCGCAAACCTTTTTACCGCCAATCAGGACATCATTGGGCCATTTGATCGATGCTTTACCCGGACAGAACTCATTGATCGTTTCAGCCACAGCAACACCGGCGGCAATGGGAATCTGCGTTGCCTGTATCGTACCGACTGGCGGCCTTAAAATCATGGACGTGTAAATATTTGCTCCCGGCGGTGAATACCAGATCCGCTGCATCCTGCCTCTCCCGGAACTCTGGCTTTCTGCAATGAGGACCGTCCCTTCCGGCGCGCCTTCTTCGCCTAATCGGAACGCTTCGTCATTGGTCGAGCCGATGTCTTTATAATAATGAAGGCGATGGCCGATCATTTTTCCGGCGAGGTTTTTTTTCAGGGATTCTGAATTCAGACTCATAATGCTTTGCAGGGTGAACCAATCTCAACGATTTAAATTTTAAATTTAACGAACAAACCTTGTACCTTGCCCCTTCGGTCGCTGAGCCTGTCGAAGCTGGTCCTTGCCTCTTAAACTTCTTCGCTGGTATAACCGTCCATCGATTAAACCAGCGAAGACTCTGGAGTAGTCGGCATAGTTGCTCCAGCGTAAAATAAAATTTGCTATTTACTTTTAAGCAACCTTTTCCAGGCGCTCCGCCACCCATATCTTGATGATGGATTGGCGCGGCACACCCAGGCGCTTTGCCTCCCTGTCCAGTAACTGTATCATCCAAAGGGGGAAATCCACATTGACCCTCTTTTGTTCCTGTTCCGGACGTCTCGCTTTTGATAAATCAAGATGGCCGACAATATTTTCTCCTTTATCAAATCTTTTATCAAATTCACTCGCCTTCATATAAATTAACCTCTTCTTGTCTGGAGCGT
>JBDKUG010000278.1:0-1863 GCA_039679815.1 Smithella sp. | reverse complement strand
AGAAGATCTTTAATTTCGTCCGGAAACTTGGCCGGATGGGCTGTTTCCAGACAAATGGCCAGTCTGGAATCGCCTGTTTTTTGCAGATAGGTTTCAAGACCCGCCCAGCCTACGGCGCCATGCTGCTCCAGAATGACATGATAGCGCTCATAAACACTCTTAATCGTCCTGCGGGTTTGTTCGTCTGTAATGCTCACGGAAAAAATGCGGCGGCGCATCTGATCGAGATCGGGATAACGGTGGACGCGTCCCGAACGATCGACGGTGCCCCCGTATAATTCAAAAAACCGCGCCAGATTGCTGGGATGTCCCACGTTCATGGCGTTGGATATGCAGGCCCGCGACGGCGAAACTTTCTGATAGTTTCCCGTTTCCAGGAAAATGGGGAATTCGTCGTTTTCGTTGGTCGGCATAATGAGCTTTGCCACCGGCAAGCCCATTCGTCTGGCGTACTCACAGCCCAGCGCATCTCCGAAATTTCCCGAAGGAACGGAAATCAGGACTTCCTCTCCGGTTCCGGCCAGCTGCGCGTAAGCATAAATATAGTAAACAATCTGCGGGAGAATGCGTCCGAAATTGATCGAATTGGCCGATGACAAATTAAAACAGGCAAGCTCTGCATCGGCAAAAGCCTCTTTCACCAGATTCTGACAATCGTCAAATTTCCCCTCAACACAAAGAGCCTGCACGTTGCCGCCGATGGTATCGAGCTGCTTTTTCTGCATCTGGCTCACTTCACCCGCCGGATACAGGATATTCACGTCGATGCCCGAAACACCTTTGTATGCCTCACCCACGGCACTGCCGGTGTCACCGGATGTCGCCACCAGGATATTGAGCCTCTCCCCTTCGGGACGGCAATGGCTCATGAGCCTTGCCATCATCCGGGCGGCAAAATCCTTGAAGGATGCCGTCGGTCCCTGATCGAGACGCAGAACAAAGGCCCGCGGATAGACCGCTTCCAGCGGCACGGGATAATTATAAGCGTCCTTTACGATCGACTCCAGCACATCGGGCGGATATTCTTCGGACAGAAAAGCCGCGGATACCAGCAGGGCGGCCTGCCAGTAAGGTTTGTCCCGGAGTGCGATAATATCACTCATGGAAAGCTGCGGAATCGTGTCAGGCACAAACAGGCCTTCATCCGGCGCCTGACCGGCAAGGAGCGCTTCCTGAAAGGATACATCTCCGGTAAAGGGCGTAATCCCTTCCATGGCGTTCACATGACGATTGGTACTGTAATAGCGAATGGACATCTTTCACTTCCTTGTCTTATGTTTTCTTTAAACTTATTGGCGTAAATAAATCAACAAAAAAGACAGGTGAAGCAGGAGCCGAGTTCACGCTCCGTTCTGAATAACTGTTGGAAAATGATCACTTCTATGTTAAAAATCATGACGTTTCAAAAAAGCGGCGCAACGTTTATTTCAAATTGAGGAAACATGGAAGAAAAAAAGCCTTTCCGTTTGACGGAAACCGTCCAGAGCGCGGGTTGAGCCTGTAAGATCGGTCCGGGGGACCTGTCCGACATTCTCAGCGATTTACCGCTCATATCCGATCCTCATTTACTGACCGGTTATGAACATGCGGAAGACGCAGGAGTGTATAAAATTTCGAATGACCTCGCACTGGTTCAGACCGTGGATTTTTTCACGCCGACGGTGGATGATCCATTCACCTTTGGACAGATTGCGGCAGCCAACGCGATCAATGATATTTACGCGATGGGAGGCACCCCTCTGACCGCCATGAATATTGTGTGCTTCCCGATCAAGACGTTGGATAAAGCCGTCCTCAAGGAAGTTCTGCGCGGGGGACTGGATAAAATGCGTGAGGCGGGTGTGCTGTTAATGGGCGGGCACA
>JBDKUG010000045.1:0-1576 GCA_039679815.1 Smithella sp. | reverse complement strand
TCCCGAAAAAGGTGAGGAAGAAGGCTCTTATCTCTGCGTTGAGCATGAAAGTCAAAGAAGAGAAAATGACAATATTGCAGAATTTCCCCATGGAATCGATCAGCACGCGGGCCTTTCAGAAAGTTGTGGATCTTTTCGGTCTGAAAAAAGCGCTTTTTGTTGTTGATCATGACGATGTCATTTTAATGAAGTCATCGCGAAATTTGAAAAACGTAAAAATGATTCGGTCGGAAGGAATTAATGTTTATGATGTCCTGAATTACGAGCATCTGGTCCTTCTTGAACCCTCTATAAAAAAGATTGAGGGGGCATTGCTGGCATAATGGAACTGCATCAGATCATCAAAAGAATATTAATCACGGAAAAAAGTAACGTTGACCGTGAAGAAGCGAATAAGTACCACTTTGAAGTTGATCGAAGAGCCAACAAAGTTGAAATTGGCGACGCGGTGGAAAAGTTATTCAAGGTAAAGGTTACGGAGGTCCGCGTCTTTAACGTTTTGGGAAAAAGAAAACGAATGGGCAGGATCATGGGCCAAAAGAATTCCTGGAAAAAAGCGGTTGTGACATTAGCAAAGGGCAGCCGTATTGAAGTCGCCGAAGGCGTATAGAACAAGTTAAGGATTAAGCAAATGGCTATTATCAAGTACAAACCGACGTCACCCGGCAGGAGATTTCAGAGTGTTTCTGATTTTGCAGAGATTACGTCAAACGAACCGGTAAAAAGCCTTTTAAAGCCGGTCAAGAAAACGGGTGGCCGCAACAGTTATGGCCGAATCACGGCGCGTCACATTGGCGGTGGTCACAAGCGTAAATATCGTATGGTTGATTTCCGGCGCAATAAGACGGATATTCCGGCTAAAGTTGCATCTATTGAATACGATCCGAACCGGTCGGCCAGAATCGCACTGCTGAACTATCGTGATGGTGAAAAGAGATATATTGTCGCGCCTGCACAGATTAATGTCGGCGATGTTCTGGTAAGCGGTGCCAAGGCGGATATTAAACCGGGCAACGCCATCCCTTTGAAATATATACCTCTGGGCTCCTTGATTCATAATGTGGAGTTAAAAGTAGGCCGTGGAGGTCAGCTGATCAGATCGGCAGGTGCATATGGTCAGTTGATGGCCAAGGAAGGCACCTATGCCCAGGTCAGGCTTCCGTCCGGCGAAGTGCGTAAAGTTTTCATTGAATGCATGGCGACCATTGGCCAGGTCGGCAACAATGAGCACGAAAATGTGAGCATTGGTAAGGCGGGCCGAACCCGTTGGATGGGTAAGCGTCCTCACGTTCGGGGTGTTGTCATGAATCCGGTGGACCATCCGATGGGAGGCGGCGAAGGTAAATCATCAGGCGGTCGTCACCCCTGTACTCCCTGGGGGATTCCGACCAAGGGGCACAAAACGAGAAAAAATAAGAGAACCGATAAATATATTGTAAAGAGAAGAGGTTAATAAAACGTGGCACGTTCGATCAAAAAAGGTCCTTATATTGAAGAAAGCCTGCTGGCGAAGGTTAGAAAAATGGAAGCCGAAAACAGCAAGAATGTCCTCAAGACTTGGTCGCGGCGTTCAACT
>JBDKUG010000280.1:0-8430 GCA_039679815.1 Smithella sp. | reverse complement strand
TATCCTGTGGCCCCCTCAACACGCAACGGTTTTAATCCGGCGTTCACTCCCAGCCCATTCAGGAGGTCAACAGCCGATATCATGCCGCCAGTCAGATCATATTTCCGGGTCAAAGGCACGATTTGTGGCTTTTTCCCCTGCCCCCACAGCCATATGGAATTCGCCTGCTTTTTGCCGTTCTCCAGACGTCTGATATTGACCGGATGATCCTTAAGAATTTCTGCCGCCTTCTTCATAAGATCTTGAACTTCAGCGGAAAAGTCACCCGAAGGAAGATATGGAAAGATAGGTTTTCCCGGAATATCATGCGGCGGTGTAGTCTGCGGAGAGCCGGCTGCATTTCTCCAGACCATTAAATGACGGTAACCCACGCCCGGAAAAAACTGTACTTGTGATGAGCCGATATTCTTGTCGATATGCTGGATGATTTCTCTGGCTTCCACGGAAGAAATATGCCCCGCTGTAAAATCATCCATGAAGGCTTCATCCGTATCCTGGCTGCCGATGGTTACGAGATTGCAGCGGTAGGCAATATCATCGGGCTCCAGGTTGATTCCCATGCTGGCGGCCTCCAGCGGCCCGCGACCTGTGTAAGTTTCTGCGGGATTGTATCCCAGCACGCTGAGATTGGCTACATCCGACCCGGGAGTGTATCCCTCGGGAACGGTATCCACAAGGCCCAGGGTTCCCTGGCCGGCAATTTGATCCAGAAAGGGAGTCAGGGCGCATTCGAGCGGTGTTTTCCCCCCAAGCATCCGGCTCGGGTACTCCGCCATTCCATCTCCCAATAATACGATATATTTCATTTTATATTTCCGTAATCTTGTTCTAGCTCAACTCATCTTCAATGCGAATCAGCATGGTTTTATCCCTGACAATGTCAAGCCTGTCAATTTTCTTTAACGCCTGGCGGACATCCTTTTCTTTCGCCTTATATGTCGTCATGACAATCGGTACGGGCCCGGCTTCCTGCCGGGCCTTCTGGATGACAGATGCCAGGCTTATATTGTTTTCTCCGAGAATGCCGGATATTTTTGATAACACGCCCGGGCGATCCAGGACGGAAAAACGAAAATAATATTTCGTCTCGATATTGTCCATCGGTATCAGGTTAATGTCTTTCATGCCGGTTTCGGTAATGGATCTCAGAGGCACTCGCCCGGAAATACCTTTCATAACATTGCGCGCGCTGTCAAGAATGTCGCTGAAAACAGCGCTTGCTGTCGGCATCATGCCCGCACCCTGCCCGAACAGAAATACCGGGCCGGAGGCGTCCCCGACCAGATGAAACGCGTTATAATTCCTGTTTACGTTTGCCAGCAGATGCCCGGATGAAATCATTGTCGGATGGATTCTTGCTTCCACGGCGCTGCCCTTGAGCCTGCCGATAGCCAGCAGCTTGATCCGGTATCCCAGCTCTTTTGCAAACGCAATATCCTCGCTGCTGATTTTGGTAATGCCTTCGACGTAAATATCTCCGAGGCTGACTTTTCTGCCATAAGCCAGCGAGAGGATGATCGCCATCTTATGCGAGGTGTCAATCCCTTCGATGTCAAATGTCGGATCCGCTTCGGCAAAGCCCAGCTGCTGCGCTTCTTTCAAGACTGCGTCGAATGGTTTTCCCTCGTCAGTCATTTTTGTCAGAATGAAATTACAGGTTCCGTTCATGATGCCGACGATGGAATTGATATGGTTGGCAACCAGGGCTTCCTTGAGTGTCTTGATGATGGGAATCGTCCCGCCCACGCTGGCTTCGAAACCGACATCCACATTTTTTTTCTGAGCCGCCGGAAATATTTCATTGCCGTAGGTTGCCAGCATTGCCTTGTTGGCGGTGACGACATGCTTGCCTTTCTTAATGGCTTCCAGCACGAATGTTCTTGCCGGTTCATAACCGCCCATCAGCTCAATCACAATGGAGATTTCCGGGTCATTGATAATATCGCGTGCATTGGTCGTCAGGACATTTTTTGAAATTTTAACACCGCGGGATGTGGTGATATTCACATCGGCAATCTTCTTTAAGACCAGTTTTGCGCCCAGTTTCTCTGAAATGAGTTTTTCGTTTTGCCCCAGGAGCTTTACGACACCTGTCCCGATATTTCCAAAACCAATCAGACCGATAGAAATCTTTTTCATGATGATCACCTCATATTCTAAGAAAACGGAAAAGCAGACACATTCAGCGCTGTTTAGAATGTAGTTACCTATAACAAACCCCGACGTTTTGTCAATTATATAAGAGATGAAAGCGAATATATTGATTACGGAGAAATCAACGGATGATCTGCTGATAGACTTCATTGTGCAACGGGGTGGGAATTCCTGATTCCCTGCCTGCCCGGCATAAAAATCCCGTCAGGGTGTCAACCTCCGTCTGCCTGCCTTTTTCTTTATCCAGCTGCATGGAGGTTTTGGCGTCAAAGGCAAAACGGCCAGCCATTTCCATCGTCCGGTCGATCGCATTTTCAGGCAGATAGACATTTCTGGCTCTGGCGACAGCGGTAACTTCTTCCATCATTCCCCTGAGTTTTGTTTTAAGCGCGGCATCTGCCAGAAGGGCGCCGTATGTCTTTCCGGTGGCCGCCGTAAGCGATCCCAGCGGACACATCAATAGATATTTTTTCCATAAGGCTTCGGATATGTGACCTGTCAATTTTGCGTTGATTTTCGCCTGCAGCAGGATATTCAGAACATTAGTGTATTTCAGGGAGGATTGCTCGTCGTCCGTGCCAAAAATCAGTTTGCAGGCACCGTCTTCCTGACGGATGACTCCCGGCTTTTCAATATGGCTGATAATATAGACACTGCCGTCGATGATGTCCGCGTCCGGCATGACCAGCCTCAGTCTTTCGGCACTTTCCACCCCGTTGAGGAGAGGGATTACGACAGTGTTTTTGTGAATATTTGGTTTTACAGCAAGAGCCGAACCCTCCAGTGAATAACTTTTGACACAAAAGAAAACCAGATCGAACATGCCGGCTACAGCCGGATCATCCGTAGCAATATTCGGCCATGCGACATAATCGCCTTCCCGGGTGAATAACTTCAGGCCGTTATGCTGGATTGCCTGCACATGTTCTCCACGGGCGATGAAGATGATTTCGTGAGAGCCTGAAGAGGCATACTCTCTGGCCAGTTTCCCTGCGAAATATCCCCCTACTCCTCCGATTCCGATAATCGCGATTCTCATTTGAATATTCCACAATCAGTGTGACGTTATGGATGAACGGTTTTCATTGTTTAGCATCCAGACATCATTTTTCTTCTGAAGACGGCTGTGTATCATCAGCGGGAAGCCGGAACAACACATAACCCCGGTCTGCAAAGAGCCGTTCGGTTTTTATTCCCGTCTGATTCAGTTTTGCAAGATAGTACTCCGTCGTAATACCGACCCGTATGTCTTTTTCCTGAAACAGTTTTTTTAATCCCTCGGGATAATGAATGCTGCAATCGACGGTTTTACGACGAGAATAGAAATTCACACTTGGCCGGCTTCCGGCTTCCAGAAGCAAAATACGGCCGTCTTCAGGAGTTCTGAGAGCAGCCTGTTGGGCCACTTGTGTGAGAGGGCGGTTAACAAGACTGTCATACACGGGTAAGCCGACCATGAAAAGAATGCCGGTGACAACCAGAGCGGAGATGGAAAGCGCCGTAAAAAGTGACGACGGCGATTTCTTTTTGCCCGCGATCACCAGAAAAACGGCTGTCACGATAAATATCGCACCGCAAATATAAGGCGTGTATCCCAAATGGATGGGTTGTGCCAGAACCGGTGCTTTCAAGGCTTTTTCCCCTAGCATTTGCGGCAGATGTGCCACGAGTGTGGGAGCGATAAAACAAAATATACCAAGCCCAAGGACGAGAAGCACCGCAGAATATGTTGCTGTCAGCCAGCCGTATTTCCCTGTTATTTTCGTTTGGTCAAAGAGGGTGGCCGTTAACAGGGCAATGCCTGGCAGGGCCGGGCAGATATAGTTCGGTAGTTTGGTGGCGGCGATGGAGAAGAAAATGAATGTGACCAGCGAAAACAGGAGAAAGAACCGGAGGAATCGAATACGCTCGTTTGAAGAATCCCTGTATTGACTGTGATAAGCGGCAAGCGGAGTAAAGGCGCTCCAGGGCATAAAACCGGCCAGGAAAACAACCAGATAGAAATATATCGGTCCCGAGTGGCCCTCCATCGGTTTCGAGAAACGCTGAAAATGATGTTTTATGAAAAGCTCTTTCATGAAAGAAAAGCCTTCGGGATGATTGAATCCCAGAAGAAGATACCAGGAAAAGCCGATGGTAATCAGGATGATGATTCCCGGAATCAGCCATGAAGGTTGAAAAAGAACACGCAGCCGGCCAATGGTAAGGAGATAAATAAATATGGTAACGGCGGGAAAAAGTATTCCAATGGCTCCCTTCGTCAGCATGGCAAACCCCGCAAACGCGCAAGCAGCCCAAAAATAAAAGGTGCCGGATTTATTCTGCGACGACTGTTCTACTGCCTTCCAGGCAAAATACAGGCAAAGCGTAAAGAAAAGGGTCAGCAGCATGTCCGTCATGGCGATGCGGGACAGATAAGCAAAGAAAATGGAGCTGCCCAGAATAAACGCCGCCCTGAAAGACGTTTTTGGCCCCAGCGGTTTTTGACTGATCAGAAAGATCAGAAGGACCAGGGCGATTCCCGCCAGCGCATTGACAAAGCGGGCCCCGAAAGCATTTATGCCGAATAATGAATAGCCGAGCATCTGTCCCCAGTAGAGCATGGGAGGTTTTTCAAAATTGTTTTCACCGTTTAAAGAAGGGACAAGATATTCGTTCTGTGTAAACATTTCGCGGGAAATCTCGGCATAAAAACCTTCATCGTAATCAATGACGACAGGTTTATGCAGACCGGCCATGTATAATATGCCAAAGAGGGTCAAAAGCAGCAGAAACCGGGTAGTGTTCGGGTTATTTTTGATGAGAGATTCCATTTTCAGATACTTCCGTTACTGTTCAAGAAGATATTTTTCATAAATCTTCCGGGCTGGAGTGCGCAAGTATAAACACAACGTGAGAAATTCACCTCCCCCTTTGATAAAATGCTTTGGCTTGATATTTGAGCCCTGCACGTCAAACCACTCATCTAACGGACATTCTACCCATCGGGAACTGATTTCGGCAAGAGATTTTCCCATGACCATGGGAAACCTTGCGAACATCTCCACATCAAAAGTCCAGTGGACCTTGAAGGGTTTTTGAAAAACCCTCTTCAGGGTATCAGAGGCCCGGAATATCTTGGCGCCGCACTGGGTGTCATAAATATTGATATTCAGCAAAAGTGAAGCACATGTGGCAAATACTCTCCCTAAATAGTGCCTTGCCGCTTTTCTCTGGATATTGCGTCCGAGAAGCCTTACTCTTGAACCCATAACGATCTCTGCGTCTCTGGAATCCAGCAGACAGCAGAAGACCTCGATGGCATTGACAGGCGTTGCCAGATCGGCATCCCAGTATCCTATGTTATCAAAAGGGCCTTCAAGAGACTTGAGCATTCCCATGCGGACGGCCTCGGCTTTACCCGAATTTTTCTCCAGATTTAAAATTTCAACCTGACGGGGATTTTTTTCTTTCAGGGATTGAAGAACATTAAATGTGTCGTCTGTGCTGCCGTCGTTGACAAAGAGAAAGGACAGATTTGGATCCTTTTCCAGAGCGCCCAGAAAGGCTTCCGCTTTGATTCGTTTTGATTCGTTATAGCATGGAACGACGATTTGTGTCTTTTTCATTGGATCCATCCCGTGATAACATTCATGATCATCCGTTTTTCAGGCGCAGACCTTATCACGAGCATCATCCAAAGACAAAATAAATTTATTTCATCCTGTCCTGGCCAGATCCAGTTTGCCCTGCCATTTCGCAATTAAAGATTGCTTGAGAACGGCATGCTCCGGTTTTTCCAGCAGCGGATCGCGGGCGACAAGGGCAAAGGCATCTTCCTTCGCGTCATTTAAAATACGCGCATCCCTGATGATGCTTGCAATTCGAAAATCAGGAAGACCGGATTGCCGTGTTCCCAGGAAATCTCCTGGGCCGCGGATAACCAGATCCTCTTCCGCAAGCGCGAAACCGTCGGTGGTTTTTTCCATGATTTTAAGTCTTTTGCGGGCGTCAGCCGACACCTTATAATCAGCAAGCAGGATGCAGGTTGAAGGGATGTCCCTTCTGCCCACCCTTCCCCGCAACTGATGCAGCTGCGACAGGCCGAAACGCTCCGCGTGCTCAATCACCATCAGCGAGGCGTGCGGCACGTCAATACCGACTTCAATTACGGTCGTGGCCACCAGAATGGCTATTTTATTATCCTGAAAGTCTTTCATGACCGACTCTTTTTCCTGATCTTTCATCTTGCCGTGAATCAGCCCGACCCGGCAATCCGTAAAAATATCCTTTTGCAGGTGATCTGCCATTTTTGTCGCGTCTTTCAAATCAAGGTTTTCCGACTGCTCCACCAGCGGATACACAATGAAAACCTGATGACCTATGGCGATTTCCTTGCGGATGGTTTCATAAACCGACTCTCTTCTGCTTTCCCCCATTAAAAGCGTACGCACGGGTTTCTTTCCTGGCGGCATTTCATCAATGACCGAAACATCCAGATCTCCGTAAACGGTCATGGCCAGTGTCCTTGGAATGGGTGTGGCCGTCATGACCAGAACGTCCGCTTGAATACCTTTGCTGCGCAACGATGCCCGCTGCATAACGCCAAAGCGGTGCTGCTCGTCAATAACAGCAAGTCCCAGTTTTTTAAAATCCACACTCTCCTGAATCAGGGCGTGCGTTCCAATAATGATATCGGCCCGGCCTGATGCAATCTGAGCCAGAATTTCATTGCGAACGGCATTTGCCATGCTGCCGGTAAGCAAAACAACGCGAAGTCCGATCGGTTCGGCCCATGCAGACAGCGTGATATAATGCTGCCTGGCCAGGATTTCTGTGGGTGCCATCAGTGCGGCCTGGCAGGCATTCTCACATACGGTGATCATAGCTGCCATTGCCACTAATGTTTTCCCGCTTCCCACATCGCCCTGCAGAAGACGGTTCATGGAAGTTGCGGTCTGAAGATCCTTTTGAATTTCGGCAATCACCCGCTGTTGGGCGGAGGTTAATGAAAAAGGCAGCGAGGCATAAAACCTGTCCAGCAGTCTCCCCTCCAGACGAAACGAAATCCCTTTATCCAGGATACGGCCTGATTTTTTCACAGCCATTCCCAGCTGGAAAAAGAAAAACTCATCGTAGATCAGCCGCCGGTGTGCCTCCGAACGCGCGTCGATGAATGGCTCAATCTGTTCATCATGACCCGGAAAGTGGACGGTGAGCATGGCTTCGTGAATATTGAGCAGATTTCGTTTGTTGCAGATTTCAGCGGGGATGGGCGAAGCGATATAGCGTGAATATTGATCCAGCGCTCCGTACATGACTTTTCTGATATATTTCTGATGCAGGCCCTCTGTTTCCGAATAGACGGGAACAATGCGTTTGAAGTTCAGCAGATTTTCATCATCTTCTTCTTCCAGAATTTCATACTCGGGATGAATCATTGTTTTTCCGGCATAATTGGGGGTAACCGGACCTGTGAAAATGGCACGGACACCTTTTTTAAAAATGCCCGTAAGATAAGACATCCGGCCTTTAAACCACTTTATAGTCAGGTTGGCCGTATTATCGCTGACGGTGACCTCCAGAATTCTTTTTTTGCCGTAATACCGGAATTCGTTCAAAACAACCACCGCAATGATCGTCTGGATTCTCCCCGTTTCCAGTTTATTGATTCTGCGGATTTCACGGCGGTCTTCATAGGTTCGGGGCAGAAAATAAAGCAAATCCTCAACGGTGCTGATCTTCTTTGCCTGAAAACGGGCGGCCATTTTGGGGCCGACGCCTTTCAGATACTGTACAGGCACAGACAGTTTTTCGGCGGATGTCTTCAAATCCGAGATTCTTTCGCTGATCTGCTCTTCCCGGAGCGGAGATACAGGTTTGTGTGAGTCGAAAACATCTATAGCGTCCATTAATCTTTCCAGAATTTTTACCGCCTCGATAATTTTTGTTTTCTTGCCCGCGGTATCCTGCGCGTCATAATCGGAAAAAATAGTCAGCAGATTTCCGAGTGGAGGTTCGAATCTGTTTTGCGCGACGGGCGGAATGGCGTCAATTTGCAGAGCAATGATTCCGGTCATGGCTTTTCCCAAATCTTTAATGTGTGAAAGATTTTTAAAATCATCTCTGGCGGCAAATTGCAGAGGCTGCTCGATTTTCTGCAGATTTTTTTTAAACGACTCCATTCAAGTCTCCTCAATACTGCTCGTCAAACAGATGAATTTCCGGAAATTGCTGACTTTTTTAACAAATAAATTCTTTTTGCGCAAGTCAATGATTGACACAAATCAAGATATG
>JBDKUG010000238.1:0-7421 GCA_039679815.1 Smithella sp. | reverse complement strand
ATCTGGAAACACGAAAGGGCGCCCTGAAATATCTGGAAGATCAGCTTATTTTCGCCCAGGATAACTTCAACGCCGTTCTAAGACAGTATGACAACGGCCTTGCAACGAGTCTGGATGTGATGGATGCCAATTCTCTCTTGCTCAATTCAGAAAAGAATGTCGCGGAGGCTTCATACGCCTACCAACTTGCCCATTCGAAAGTCAGAAAATCCAGCGGCACGCTGTTGCAGTTTGTTGCGGCAGGCCGCGAAAAATAGTCCCAATGGCTCATACTGAGGAGGTTGAACGTTCATGATTTTAAAAAAGGACATGGTTTGCACTATCAAAAAAACATTCGCCAGCCGTCCGGTGAAAGCACCACTCATGATGATGATCATAGCCGTCTTCAGTTTGTCTTTCATCTCCTGTTCAAAGGAAAAAGCAGAGCCTGAAAGACTGGTGAACGTTCGTGTCTGGCCTGCTGAAACACGTCGAGTTCAGCCGTACCTGGAAACAACCGGGACGCTTAAACCAGACGAAGACGTTTTGGTCACCACGGAAGTGGAAAATGAACAAAAGGGGTTTACAAAATTGAATTTTTTAACCCGGGAATATCCATGAAAAAACTCATGATTCTTTTTTCACATCCGCGTTTTGAAAAATCCAGGGCCAACCGCGCTTTAATTGAGGATGTTGATAAGATAGAAGGCGTTAACTGCCATGATCTGTATGAAGAATATCCTGATTTCAACATCAACGTGGAACGGGAAAAAGAGCTGCTCGGGAACCACCAGATTATCGTCTGGCATTTCCCTTTCTATACTTACAGTGCTCCCGCGTTGTTAAAGCAGTGGATGGATGTCGTTATGGAATACGGATGGGCGCACGGCAGTAAAGGCAACGCGCTGAAAGATAAAATCGCATTTGTAGCCCTGACTACGGGAGGCACACGTGAATCTTATGCAGCCAATCAACATAATCAATTTACCCTGCGTGAATTTTTGAGGCCTTTTGAACAGGCCGCCAATTTGTGCAAGATGATATATCTGCCGCCATTTGCCGTACACGGCACTCACATATTAACGGATCAGCAATTGACCGCGTATGCAGACCTTTATGGCAGGCTGCTTAGGAGACTTACAACCGGTGTGTTTGACGTCGCGTCCATTGGCCGCTTCGAATATCTCAACGACTGGCTCTCCAACAAAGGATGAAATAGAATATGACCAGCACGTTTTTATCTGATGTCCTGATTTACCTTGCCGCCGCTGTCATTTTTGTGCCTGTAGCCAAAAAGATGGGTATGGGTTCTGTCCTGGGTTATCTCATTGGCGGTATGATCATCGGACCCTTCTTTTTAGGTTTTGTCGGTCAGGAAGGCAAGGACATAATGCATTTTGCCGAATTCGGAGTCGTGATGATGCTCTTTCTGATCGGTCTTGAACTGGAGCCAAAAACATTCTGGCGAATGCGCAGGTTCGTTTTGGGAACGGGCATCATGCAAATGGGCATAACGACATTTTTATGTTTTGTCGCATTGCTGCTGGTTGGTCTGTCATTGAAGGCATCACTGGCCTGCGGACTTGCCCTTTCCATGTCTTCCACCGCCATTGTCATGCAGACACTGCGGGAAAAAGGTCTGATGAAAACAGAATCGGGAAGAACCTCCTTTGCGGTGTTGCTGTTTCAGGATATTTCCGTCATTCCGATTCTGGCGTTGATACCGCTTCTGGCTGTATCCGGCGCAAAGGCAGCTTCCACCGGCCACCCTTCATTTATGGAGGGATTGCCTGGATGGGCGCAGACAATAACATTGCTGGTTGCCGTCAATTCCGTTGTTTTGGTCGGGCATTTTATTTTTGTGCCGTTCCTGCGTTTTATAGCCCGTATTCGTCTTCGGGAACTTTTTACTGCATCGGCTTTGTTGATTGTGATTGCGACAGCTTATCTTATGATGCTGGTGGGTTTAAGTCCCGCATTAGGGACATTCCTGGCAGGTGTCGTTCTGGCCACAAGCGAGTTCCGTCATGAACTGGAAAGCGACATTGAACCATTCAAGGGGGTATTGCTGGGATTGTTTTTTATTGCTGTCGGTGCTTCCATCAACTTCAAATTGATTACGGAAAACCCTGTGAAAGTTACAGCTCTTGTGGGCGGTATAATTGCAATAAAATCTCTTGTCCTGTATGCAACGGGAAAGGTTTCCCGTTTAAGTTTTGATCAGAATATGATTTTTACTCTGGGATTGGGGCAGGTCGGAGAATTCGCATTTGTCCTGTTTGCCTTTATCACCCAGCTCCGGATCATCTCTGCCGAGTCAAGCGATATCATGATGGGTGCAACTGCGATCACTATGACGGTGACGCCGCTTTTGCTGTTGATGAATGAGCGGCTGATTCTTCCTCGATTCGGGACGAAGGAAGCCCTGGAAAAAAAAGAAGCTGACGAGATATCTTTTGAACATCCCGTTATCATCGCGGGATTTGGATATTTCGGAAGCACCATCGGCAGGTTCTTAAGGGCAAACGGCTTTGAGGCAACCATTCTGGACAACGATTCCGATCGTGTCGATCTTTTAAGGAAAATGGGCTTTACCGTCTTTTATGGCGATGCCACCCGTCTGGATATCTTAAAATCAGCCGGCGCGGATTCCGCAAAGATATTGATTGCGGCCATCGATTCGCCTGAGACGAATTTAGATCTGGCGGAAAGGACAAAAAAAGCGTTTCCCAATATGAAGGTTATGGTACGGGCGAGAAACAATATGGATGCCTATAACCTGCTTGATATGGGTATTGAAGATGTTTATCGCGAATCAATAGATACCTCCGTGCGTTTTGGTGTTGATGTGCTCATTAAACTGGGCGTTCGCAAATACACTGCCACGCGGGCCGGTCAATTATTCATCAAGTATGATGAAGCCTCTTTCCGTCAGCTTGCGCAGCATCGACACGATCAGGAGGCTTATCTTGTCAATATTCGTGAACAGATTGCCCTCCAGGAACAGCTTCTGGAGAACGACCGCAAGGCTAGTCCGAACATCCATGATTTCGCCTGGGACATGGATGCTGAAATGGAGAATACGTCAGACATAAAAAACAACCCGGGTTGAGGCAGGCTAAAAGCTTTCAGTAAAGGATATCTTCATGGACAAAGCCGGTTATAATTTAACAGACTTTTTACACGGCCTTTCCCGAAAACAAGGCGACGAAATCATCAGGCGTGGGACTATGCTCGATTTAAAAGCGGGAGCGGTGCTGTTTCACGAGGGCGATCCGGCAAGGCGATCCTTCCTTGTTTTGAAGGGACGGCTCAAGCTCGGTAAAGTACACGAACTTGGCAAGGAGGTTTTGATCCGCTACATTGGTCCGGGAGAGTTAACGGCGATGATAACAGTATTGGAGGAAAGGGATTATCCTGTATCTGCCGAAACGGTGGGAGAGACCCGGGTTGTTGGATGGGACAAACGGACAATGCTGGAAATAATGGCGGAACATCCGCAATTGTCCATCAATATGATCCGTAACTCCATCGATCGCCTTGAAGACCTGCAAAGCCGCTATCTGGAACTGCACGCAGAGCAGGTGGAAAAAAGAATTGCCCGTTCCCTGCTCAGGATCATGAAACAGTCCGGCAGACGATCGGGAGATGAGATTATTATCGATTTCCCGATCAGCCGTCAGGAACTGGCCGATTACACCGGCACAACCCTCTATACCGTAAGCCGTACCCTGAGTGGCTGGGAAAAGAAAGGATGGGTAAAATCCAAAAGGGCGCGGATTATCATCGCAGACCCTCACGCCCTGGTTCTTTTCTCTGAAAAATTGTAATCATCCACTGACCTTTCACCCGGATTTGATTCCGTTCCTTTACTACTTTAAGATATGGATGCACAAATAAAATTTTTAATGTTTGCGCTGGCGCAAAGACAGCGTTTATTAAATTACTTATGATCTGGCCGAAATGAAGCTGAATGTAAAAATAACCATTAGCGATCTGCTGGCGAAACACCCAAGGGCGGCCAGTATCTTTATCAAACGAAAGATGCTTTGTGTCGGCTGTCCGTCGGAGGCGTTTCACACACTGGAAGATGCCGCGAGGCTCTATGGCTTTGATCTGAACGATCTGACCGCCGCTATCAGCAAAGCCATCCCGAAGGATAAGCGGCAACAACGGAAATAATCATTTAACGAAAGGAGATTTACCATGTTTTGTTTTCAATGTCAGGAGACAGTCAAGAATCAGGGATGCACGGTGAAAGGTTTCTGCGGCAAGCCGGAGAATACGGCGGATCTTCAGGATCTGCTCATTTACGTATGCAAGGGAATTTCGGTTTATGCTGAAAAATTGAAGAACACGGACCAAAAAGCCGGTCGTTTTGTTTGTGAGGCCCTCTTTACCACCATCACCAACGTGGCCTGGCATGACGACGGTATTATCAACAAGATTCAGGAATCTCTCAGGATCAGAGATGAAGTCAGGGCAAAAGCGGCGTCGGCCATATCCGGCAGTCTGCCTGATTGTGCAACATGGACACCCCGGAACAGGGAGGAAATCATGGCCAAGGCCATGTCTGATGAAGTTCGCCTCACAAATGCTCCGAACGAGGATGTGAGGTCTCTCAGATCACTTCTCATTTTCGGTGTCAAGGGCATCGCGGCGTATGCGGAGCACGCGGCGGTTCTGGGTTATGAAAAAGACGATATCTACAGTTTCATCATCGAAGCCCTGGCATCTACGACCAGAGATCTTTCCGTGGATGCGATGATTGCTCTGGTGATGAAAGCGGGGGAAACGGCCGTGAATACCATGGCGCTGCTGGATGAGGCCAATACTAAAACCTATGGCCATCCCGAAATCACAGAAGTCAATCTGGGCGTTCGCGTAAATCCCGGTATCCTTATCTCAGGACATGATCTGAAAGATATGGAAGAGTTGCTGAAACAAACGGAAGGGACCGGCGTGGATGTTTACACGCATGGTGAAATGCTGCCGGCCAACTGTTACCCGGCCTTTAAAAAATACAGCCATTTTGTTGGCAATTACGGTTCGTCGTGGTGGCACCAGAACGAGGATTTTGAAACGTTTAACGGCCCCATTCTTCTGACCACCAACTGCCTGATTCCCGTAAAGAAGGAAAACACTTATCTGGCCCGGCTTTTTACGACCGGTGTAGTTAATTATCCCGGAGCTAAGCATATTGCAGGCAGACCGGCAGGCGGGACCAGGGATTTTTCCGGGATGATTACCCTGGCAAAAACCTGCAATTCCCCGCAGCAGATCGAGACCGGTAAAATAGCAGGCGGCTTTGCCCACAATCAGGTTCTTGCCCTGGCCGACAAGGTAATTGATGCCGTGAAGTCTGGCGCCATCAAGCGCTTTGTGGTGATGGCGGGATGTGATGGACGGCACAAAACCCGTAGTTATTTTACCGAAGTCGCCGAAGTGCTGCCGAAGGACACGGTGATTCTCACGGCCGGCTGTGCGAAGTATCGCTACAATAAACTTGCACTTGGCGACATCGGCGGCATCCCCCGCGTTCTGGATGCCGGCCAGTGCAATGATTCCTACTCCCTGGCTGTGATCGCCCTGAAACTTAAAGAGGCATTCGGTTTAAATGACATCAACGAACTGCCGATTTCTTACGACATTGCCTGGTATGAGCAAAAGGCGGTAGCCGTGCTGTTGGCCCTGCTTCATTTGGGTGTTAAAGGCATTCGTCTGGGGCCTACGCTGCCCGCGTTTCTGTCGCCGGCTGTGGCCAAGGTTCTGGTGGAGAAGTTCGACATTAAGCCGATCGGCACCGTGAGTGATGATGTCGCGGCAATGATGAAGGGCGAATAGGTGCCCATCATATGCGTTTTTCTGTGGGGGAGGCTGCTGGCCTTTCCCCGCAGAAAAACGATCCGGCATTCCGTGGTGCAAATGCATCAATCATCTTCGTTCATTTTGAATCTAATTAACGTTATTATTACTCCGTCAATTAAATGTTTAAATAATTAATGCTACCTTATATGCTTAGCGTGTTACCGTCTGGCGGTGAATTGAAAGTAGTCAGTTTTCCCCCTCATGGAGGGAGATGTCTTACCATGCAGTGTGCCTTAGTATAACCGTCCGGCTATTTGCAAAACTTTGCGGGTTCAATCTTGTACGGGCCGTTGCCCAAATACCTTTTTCGCTTACCTGAGCGTGTTTTGTATAAATCTAAGGCTCACTTCAGGCAATGACAAAACTCGCTTTGGGCTCAAACAGTTGTCATTGCTGATCTTTCGTTTCGCCAAGATTTATTGAACAAAACTCTCTCAATGGCCACTCAAAAGGATATTGTTTGGGTAACAACCCGTGTAGATTGAACCCCTGGTTTGATTTTAATCAAACAAAACATCTGATTTAGTCAACATGACTGAAGCAGCTGAGGCAGTCCCTACAATTTCCACCTCCGGCGTTTCACGCCACCTCCGCCGGTGTACGACAAAGTAGTGACAAACTTTTGACTATTTAGTTGCCGATGTGATATAAATAAAATAATTTCAGGTTCTCGCCGGATGCCGGCAAAGGTCTTTATTTATCATCCAAGTATGAGACTGGCCAAGGATCGTTTGAAAATGGCCATTAATCTGGCTCAGCGGAATAAAACATTGATGGCCGTAATGTTTATCGATCTTGACGGTTTCAAAGAGGTGAATGATACCCTGGGTCATGATGCCGGGGATTATGTTCTTAAACAAGTGGCAAGCCGTCTTATTTCCTGCGTGCGCGCAAGCGATACGGTTGCCCGTGTCGGGGGAGATGAGTTCCTGATCATTGCAAACGGAATTCACGTTCCCCATAATGCCGTACAGATTGCCGAAAAAGTCATCGGCATTGTGTCCCGGCCTATCGATTTAAGTGGTGGACAGGCGGTGGTTGGTTCCAGTATCGGGATCGCGCTTTGTCCCAACGATGGTCAGGATATGGATAAGCTGATCAAACAGGCTGACGATGCAATGTACAGAATCAAGAAAACGGGAAAGAACGGCTTCTGCTTTATCAATGATGAGTTAAATAATCTTTAACACCAACTATAATGAAGGCAGAGACTCGTCATTGAATTATTACTTTCCCACATAGTATGAACGGAGAACGCATGTTAATTAAGGGCATATCCATTCTTACGCGGGAAGTTCACCGACAATCGTTGCTTATAATGACAGGGAGCAATAGTTGGTAAATTCATCCGGGATAAATCAAGAACGGTTCGCAGAGAAAAACGTAAATGAGATGCCCAGGGTTGTTGAGGCATTAACCCCCGAAATATACATGCCGCGCCTTCAGTTATTTATCCGTCTGCTGCTGGGATTCCTGGCGTGTATATACTTTAATTATATTCAAATCCCTCTTCTTGCCTTAACCATATATCAGATCAATCTGATTATTATTTCTTATTATGTTTTTCATATCTT
>JBDKUG010000029.1:0-3066 GCA_039679815.1 Smithella sp. | reverse complement strand
CAACGAATATGGAAGCTACACAAACCGGTTGGGTGATTTGACCGTTTACATCCACAAGAATATTCAGTAAGAAGCACAAGGATTATGCCACCCCCGTTTTTCATACACGAAAAGCGGGGTGATTTTTCCACAAACCGGGAAGCGCGACAGACATATTTAACAATGAGCACAAAGCCCTGTAAGGCACTGTTCACAAACATGGCCGGATGGCGACCGGTGCCAGACCAACGATTGGTGATAAAACATGTCAAAGGAACTGGAAAAAATTAAAATCGTTCCGAACAGGATCGATGAGCAGCTGGAAAAAGTGATCAGCGAAAATAAGCGGCTGCGGATCCAGTACGCTTCAGCCACTAAACAGGTTAATGAGCTCAATGAATTCATGCAGATCATGCTGAATATGTCCCCTTTCGGCATCTCCATCATCCAGAATGACAAATTAATTTTCACCAACAAAGCCTTTTCCGAGATTGTCGGATTTCCCCAGAAACAGCTTAGACACATGACCCCCGAAGACATCGTGTTTCAAGCGGACCGGGAGCATGTCACTAAAAGTATCCAGGGAGCTTACACGGACCATGTACAGACGTTTTTCATGTTTCGCGTCATGACGAAGGATGAAAAGATCAAATGGATTCTGGGTTCGGTCGCCCTCATTCACATGAATGAAAAGCAGGCCCTGCTGGGTAATTTTGTTGATCTGACCGAAGGAAGGGTCATGCAGCTGGCATACAACGACACGCTTACCGGCCTGCCCAATAGAAAACTCATGATGGACCGTATGGAACAGGCCATCGTCGCAGCCAAAAGAAGAAATGAAAAGCTGGCCCTGCTGTTTATGGATCTCGACGGCTTCAAAAACGTCAATGATAAGCACGGGCATGAAATTGGCGACAAACTGCTGATTGAAATAGCAGGCAAATTAAAAGAAGTCGTCCGGCGTGAAAATGATACCATTTCCCGATTCGGCGGAGATGAATTCCTGATTCTGCTGACGGACATTATCCACAGAGGTCACATTGAAAATATCATCCACCATCTTTTTGACAAATTCACTAAACCGATCGCCCTCACGGGAACAAACGTGACCAACCGCGTCTGTTTCAGCGTCGGAGTCGCTTTATATCCCGAACACGGCGAAGACTCCGACACATTGATCCGGCATGCCGACGAGGCCATGTACAGGATAAAGAAAACACGCGGGAAAAACAGCTTTCTTTTTTTTGAACCGTGACCAAAGGCAAAGCCTGCCTGAAAACACGCTACAGGGTAATCGAATAATACTTTTCCGTTTCCCTTTCATGCTTTCCCAGATAAAGGGCGCCGCTCCAGCCGTCAATGCAGATAAAATCTCCTGTTTTGATTGTTTGTCCTTCTATCGTTGCATAGCCTTCCGATTCGTAAACTTTCAGTTTCCCCAGGCCGACAACACCGACTTTGCTGAGCTGCGGAATCGTCACAGCGGCATGTGAAGTCGCACCACCCTTTGCTGTCAGCAACCCCTCCACCTGCAGCAGGACGCCGACATCATCAGGGACCGTATCGGGACGCACCAGAATCAGAGATGTTTTCGGCTCCTTCTCACGGAACCGTTTAATTTCCTCTTCGGAATAAACGGCCTTGCCGCAAAGCGCGCCGCCACTCACACCAATCCCCGTACCCAGAAGGGACGACGCCAGCAGCGGGGTGTCTTTAAAACGCCTGAGCGTCTTGGTTTTCACCTGATCCATGTCACGGGTCTGCAGAATGAATAACTGCTCTTTTCGGGGACCTTCAAATGTAAATTCCATTTCCTGGTGATTGAAACCCTTTTCGTAAATGATGATTTCCGCGATTTTGACCAGTTCGGCATAAATATCCGGAAACGTAACTTCGAGGGAAATATTGGTATGCGGATGTTCGGTAATCCGCTGTTTTTCGGAGATGGGAAACGTTTCGACGAGGCCCGAAACGATGTCATCTCCCTGGACGCCAAAAATAAAATCGCCGTAAAGCGTTACGTCGGAGGAAGTGCTTTTCGGGTCGCGTGTAAAAATAACACCGGAACCTGATTTTTCATGGAGATTGCCGAAAACCATCGCCTGCACGATTACAGCGGTCCCCCATTCATCGGACAAACGCATTTGATGGCGATAAATTTTAGCCTGCTCGGAATACCAGGAATCAAAGACCTGCAAAATAGCATGGCGCAGCTGCCGCATCGGATCATCCGCCAGCGGAATGCCGTTATCCTGAATGCCTTTTTTGTATGCCTGCGCGATTGTTTTCATCAAATCGGGCGAAAACTGAATTTTTCTTTCCACACCATGTTTCTGTTTGAAGCCGTCCATAATGGCATCAAAAAAGTCACGGCTCAGCCCATGGAACATGCCCCAGGTCTGAAGAAAGCGGCGGTAGGAATCCCACGCCGCCCATTGAAAGACCTTTCTTCCCCCGAGGCTTTCCGCGATGGACGCGTTGATGCCGACATTCAGGAAAGAGCGCATCATTCCCGGCAGAGAAACCGTGGCTCCGCTCCGAACAGATAAAAGCAGGGGATTGCTGCGGTCGCCGAACTTTCGGCCTGTTTTTCTTTCCAGATCGGAAATTTGTTTATTGATGCGATCGGCCAGGTCGCGGAAAAGATACTTATAGCCGTAAACGGCATCATATCCCCGGAAGACTTCCGTGGTAATGATGAACCCCGGCGGCACCGGGAAGCCAAACGAAACCAGCTTTTTGAGAAAATAGCCTTTATTCCCCAGAAGAATCTGATTATCCATTTTAGCGTTTTGGCCGTAAATGGGACAGACCGCCAGTTCGGGATTGTAATCCATCAGCAGGTTGAGAATTCTTTTATTTTCCTTGAATTTTTCCAGTTCCGCGTTGAGTGTTTTGATGACCGCGTGAACGAAGTTGTCCAGCACCTGCAAGCCGAAAGCGGACGAAATCATGCTGCGAATAAAACTCTCTGATTCCTGATAAACCAGTTCATCGCTACGGAGCTGTTCGCTTTTTTCGCCGGCATCCTGCACAGGCGTCTTGATCTGACGGACGATTACCGGCAGATTGACGCTGTGGGCGTCG
>JBDKUG010000237.1:0-13953 GCA_039679815.1 Smithella sp. | reverse complement strand
CCCGGCTATTGTGTGGAGATAGCTAGCATATTTAGATCAAAAAGTCGTAAAAAATTACGGCCTGTCCGATGATGATTTTTGACAAATATAAATACATTCGATGAATTAGCCATTATTTTCTTGACAGCAAAGTCCCCTTTTTTATACTTTTCATGAGCAGGGACATGAGTCTGTTTATGAATGGGCGAGCGATTTAAGGGTTTTTTGATCAACAGGAGAATCAATATGGATAAGGACAAATCTGCTGAAATGAAAAATGACGGTGGCAAAGGGGCTCCGGTCGGGTGCTTAACCGGCTCGGCCATAGCGTTTATTTTAATTGCCATAGGCATTATGGTCAGCCTGACGGGTGTCGGGCTCATCATAGGCATACCGCTTATCCTGGCCGGCATTGCTTATCCGCTGATCGCCCGGTCCCTGATCAGTGGGAAATGTCCCTATTGCGGGAGGAACGTGTCTGCTCTTAATTCCAAGCCCTGTATCAATTGTCCCGGGTGCGGGAGACACATCGTGATTCGGGATAAGAAGTATTTTGAAGCGCAATAATTGCTGATTCACTGACCTTCCGGTTCAACAGGTGGATCACGTCAGCAATTTGATAAAAATAGTTGCCAGCGTCAGGTATGAGAAAAAACCGAATGCGTCGGTGAAGGCCGTAAGCAGAATATTGGAACCCAGTGCCGGGTCAAGGTTAAGCCTTTTCAGGGCAAGCGGAATCAGGACACCAACCATTGTGCCTGCAAAAACACTGATGATCATAGCCAGGCCGATGACCAGTCCTAAAACGGGGATGCCTTTCCAGAAATAGGCGATGATTGCGATAACAGTGCCCACGGCAATGCCGTTGGTTATTCCCACCGCGATTTGCCGGTAAAGAACGCGTCTGGCATTTTCGAATGTGACCTCTCCCAGCGCAATTCCACGAATGATCAGGGCCAGGGTCTGCCCTCCCGCGTTGCCGCCAAGACCCGCAATGACCGGCATAAAAAAGACCAGTGCCACCATGAGCTTGATCGTGTCCTCGAAAAAGCCAATGACCAGCACGGACGTCAATGCCGTCATGAGATTGAGATAGAGCCAGGGGAGACGTTTTTTAACGGAGTCAAGGGTCTTGTTGAAAATGGTGTCATCGTGACCCAGACCGGCTATACGATACATATCCTCGGACGTTTCTTCCTGCACGGTGTCCATGATGTCGTCAATGGTGATTCGTCCCAGCAGATGTCGTTCTTTGTCCACAACGCCAATGGAAACGAGGTCGTATTTTTCGAAGAGACGCGCCACTTCTTCCTGGTCCATTTCCACGTTGACGCTGGGGATGGCCTCATCGATGACGTCCAGAATAGGGGTGAACCGTTTCATGGTGATCAGGTTCTGCAGGGGGACTGTGCCGATCAGCCTGTCTTCTTCGTCCACAACAAAAATATTGTGGATGTTTTCCATTTCATCCCTGGCGTCCACAACCGCCTGAAAGGCGTCGTTGACGGTGGCGTGGTTTTTTACCGAGACCAGTTCCGACTGCATGATACCGCCGGCAGTGTCCTCGGGGTATTGAAGCAGTTCTTTGACTTCCTCGGATTCTTCGGGTTCGATGGCGTCAAGAACGGCTTTAGCCTGGTCGTCGGAGAGTTCGGCGATGATGTCGGCCTTGTCGTCCGATTCCATCTCTTCGATGATGTCGGTCAGTTTTTCATTGGAAAGGTCTTCAATGATCTGCTCTCTGGAATTGTCGGAAAGCTCCAGGATAACATCGGAAGCTTTTTCCACATCCAGCAGGGAAAACAGCTGAAGGCGATCTTCTTCTTCGAGTTCGTCGATCAGGTCGGCAATATCCGCCGGGTGCATGTCTGAAAAAAGATCGATAATGTCGAATTCGCGGTGGCGGCTGATCAGCTCTTTGAGCGTCTCTAAAGTTGTCGGTCCCTTTTTTTTGAAATTGTCCATAGGGCTGCCTGATCTGTAACTGCAGAGGTTTGTATAATTCTGATTTTTGAACGATTCAGCAAGAAACGCGTTTATCCGTCCGCCTGCCGGTTGAAGAAAGCTTTTTTTGATGAGCATGGCCCGGGAAAAAAGCGTTTTCCGGCAGCGGGAATATATGGAAGTTCCCTCTATCTGTCAATGTTTTTCTGATAAAATAACGGCTGGATACCGGCTGGGCCGGGAAAGGTTTCTACAGGAAATGAATCGGTGGTTGAATGGGTGGCAGTTTGTCACCTTCATACAACACTTTTTCCAGGAAAAGCCCTGAAGGAGGAGCTGTATGACGGGCGGGCACATCGGAATCAGCCACAAGCATCTGCTCCAGGTCCCCGGCTGATATGTTGCCGCGTCCGGCTTCAACGGTCATTCCGACAATGCGCCTGACCATTTTCCATAAAAAATGGGACCCGGTGATACGGATGGCAATCAGGCTGTTAAAGTCTTTCATCTCGATGCCTTCGACCAGAACTTTCGTTGACGAGTTCTTTTCCATTCTCTTGTCGGCGAAAGATGTGAAATCGTGAAATCCCTTGAAAATGGACAGGGCTTTTTGCATTCTGTCCGTGTGAAGTTTGTCTCTGACCCACCAGACATATTTTTTCCCGAATGCCGTGCGCCGTCGGGCGATCAGGTACAGGTAGCTGCGGCTGACGGCCGAATGGCGGGCGTGAAAACGGGGGTGGGCGTTTTGTACGGACAGGACATTGATGTTTGCGGGAAGGCGGTCATTAAGTCCCATCCGCAGTGCTTCGCAGTCGAGTTTGTGCGCGCATTCCAGGTGAGCGGTTTGTCCGAGTGCATGGACACCGGCATCTGTTCGTCCCGCACCCTGAATGTCCACGGACGCATTCAGGAATTTTTGCGCTGTATCCATCAGTGTTCCCTGGATGCTTCTGGCGTTTTTCTGCATCTGCCAGCCACTGTAGCCTGTGCCGTCGTATTCCAGAATTATTTTATATTTATTCATTTAGCTGACTGTTCCTGGTTTGCGGGAATCAGAATATTCATGGCCGCAATGTGGTCAATATAAGATCCCACGGACGGATCGAAATCGGTAACCTCCTGTTCCGGCATCAACGTCGTGATGACCGCCTGTCCGACAATTTTTCGTCCTTCACGTCCGAGTGAATCTCTTGTCCTTACGCCCCACATATTATGAAAGATGAGGACCCTGCCGTCTTTGTGGCCGATGTACAGCATGATGTGGCCTTTGCGCCATAAAAGGCTCAGATAAGGGATGCCCTTGGCAATGATGGTTTTTTCTTTTTCTTCACGCGAAAGACCCCGCAGGTCAATGTATAAGCCCGCTTCTTTCACCTGGCTTGAGGAGTGTCGGGGGAGCCAGATGCCGAAGACAGCAAAAAAATCCCGGGTCATGGCGGAACAATCGCGCCTGCCGTAAAGACCTCCCCACCCGTACGGTTCACCGATCAGCTCATTTGCAATACCTGCCGCGTTGACGGGGTTGAAGCGAAGGGGCTTTTGGGCAGCCGCTTTCACCGGCACAAAACCATGCCGTATCACTGCCTGTCTGTTCGGGTCAGCCATGGCGACGGATATTTTCATTTCGCCTGCCGAGATTGCCTCCAGAGGGAAAATATGCCCCACCGATGCCTGCACAAGAAAGCGGTTTCGCTCATCCAGAACAGACACGTGTTCCCGGATGATTACGGCGTAGCGTCCCGTTTCCCAGTTTTTCACAAAGTCATTGTCTACGAATGCGAAATCTTCCGTCGGAATCCAGCCGTACGTAAAGGATGTTTCCACCAGTGCCCAGGATTTGTCCGCGCTGAGCTGGCAGATAAAGATCGGCGTGTTGGCCGGTACGGAAGAACGCTGAAGATTATCAAACGGCCAGGCCTTGCTGTCGCCGTCCTTCGCGGAAAAATGAGGTATGTTGGTGGGCAGTTCTCTCAGGTTTGTGTTTCTGGTTGTAATCCCGCGGGAAAGAATATTCGGATAGCTTTCAAGTGAAGCACTGTTTTGAAGTTTTCTGATCCAGTCCGCCGGAAGTTTTCTTTTGTTTTCACCAAAACCGGGTTTCCGGGCGTATATTGTAAAATCGTTTCGGACACGGTCAGGAAGGGCGTGATAAGGATAACTCATGTGCCAGACGGAAAAATAGGTGTTGTTGTAATCTCTATCCATCCTGATCTGGCTTTCCAACGACAGATGTTCCCTGCCAGTGGCGACATCCGTAAGATAAAAGGTATGGTCCTGTCGTAATTCCCGCACGTCCTGAATGGTATCCGGGGGGGGAGTGATATCCGAGAGATAGAGGGTACGGTCTTGATGGGATCTCCTGACTTCACGGACGGTTTCGGGAGCGGAAACGCAACCTGATAAAATAAAAGATAAAACGACGACCAGAGTGAAAAATCTTTTCATAAAAATATCCTTTGCTTAATGTATGGGTCCTTATAGTCTTTTTTTCGGTTTCGGGCAAGATAAACGGTTTATGTATTTCCTGATCATTTTATTTTGCATTCTCACTGATTTCGTGTAAATTATCATCTCAATAAACTTGTTATCGAACCATTGACATGATGAGAATCAAGTGAGACTGATACAGGATAATGACATTTTCAACATCGAGAAAGGAGATGGATCATGATAGCCGTGAGTGTACTTAAAAATTTTGCTTTTTTTAAAAATTTCAGCAACGATCAACTGATAAAACTGGAACCTTTGGGCAAGGAGGAAACTTATCAGGCCGGGGCATATCTATACGCCAACGGCGATCCGGCCCGTAGTCTCTATCTGGTCATGGAAGGGAAAATCGCTCTTTTTATGGATACCTATGTGGGAACGGGTAAACCGCCTTTGCAGGTAACGGTTGATTTTATTACCCGGGGGGAATCAATGGGCTGGTCGGCTGTCGTTGAGCCGTTCATCTATACCCTGAGCGCCCGCTGCCTTGAGGATACAAAACTCATTTCGTTTGAGTCTGAAAAATTGCGTGACATGATGGAAGAGGACAATGCACTGGGTTTCAAGATCATGCAGTCGACGGCCAAGGTGATTTCGACCCGCCTGACACACACCCGGATCATTCTGGTGGGCGAACGCGGCCTTTCGACACTGACCGAGTATTAATGTTAAAAGGAGACAAAAATGCAGACGTTTGTTCCTAAAAAGATTTTTTTTACCAAAGGCGTCGGCTCGCACAGGGATGAACTGCATTCTTTCGAACGCGCCTTGCGCAATGCCGGTATTGAAAAATGCAATTTGGTTCAGGTGTCCAGCATCTTTCCGCCTGGCTGCAAAATGATTCCCAAGTCTCAGGGGCTTAAATATCTGATACCCGGGGCCATTACTTACTGTGTAATGAGCCGCTGCTGCAGCAATGAACCGAAAAGGCTTCTTGCCGCTTCCGTCGGTTGCGCAATCCCAGCGGATAAATCATCCTATGGATACATCAGTGAGCATCACGCTTACGGCCTGACGGAGAAACAAACCGGCGACCATGCCGAGGATCTGGCTGCGGCGATGCTCGCTTCAACCCTGGGAATCGATTTCAACGTGGACGAGAGCTGGGATGAGAAAAAGAAGATTTTTAAAATCAGTGGAAAGATTGTCCGGACCTTGAATATGACCCAGTCAAAAATATGCATGGATGATCATTATACCACGGTTGTCGCGGCCGCTGTCTTTGTCTTCTGAGATACGTGTATTTTTCTTACAGGGTAAACGGGACGGAGCGGGCAACATCAAAAACCGTTATAGCGTCTCGGTGTTTTTACAAAAGGAACACTGTTGACTTATGAAAAAGGATATACCTGAATTAAGGAAGCAGGATGTAGGCGGGGCCGAACTGCCCTATTTGTTTTACGCCGGAGGCCCCCGCCAGTTGATTTTTACTCATGCCACCGGATTTCTTCCCTGGTTGTGGCATCCCATTATTGAAAAATTTATTCCTGAATATTCGGTCTGGGCGCCTTACATCTGCAACTACCGTTCTTGCAATCCGCATGAAGGAGGGCTGGGATGGAATGTGGTTGCCGAGGATCTGGCCACCTTCTGTCGTGCGCAGAAAATTGAGAACCCCCTGATGGTCGGTCATTCGATGGGTGCGACGATTTTGGCAATTGCCGTCGGCAGGTATGGTCTTACACCGCGAGCCATGATTCTTATCGAACCGATTTTCCTGCCCGAGCAGTTTTACGAGATGACGCCCAGCTTGAACGATCATCCGCTGGCCTCCAAGTCGATTAAAAGGGTCAACCACTGGAATAGTGAAGACGAGGCGATGTCTTATTTAAAATCGCGTTCGTTTTTTTCGGCCTGGGATCCGGAGATTCTTCAGCTGTACAAGCAGTTCGGCATGGAAAAAATGACTGAAGGCGACATGCGGCTGACGTGCACGCCGGAAAGCGAAGCAGCCATGTTCATGGGCGGCTGGTGCTGCAATCCCTGGCCGCTTCTGGAAAAGATTCCCTGTCCCGTGCTGGCGATTGAGGGAGAAAAAAGCACCAATATCGGCCTGGTTGATATCCAGAGAGCCGTTTCGATGCTTCCACAGGGCAAATACGGATCGGTTGCCGATGCCGGACACTTGATCCCCATGGAAAAACCGGCGGAAATCGCCCGGATTGTCAAAGAATATTTTTCGACGATTGACTGAAATCAATATCGGGAGACGTGAGTATGATAAGTCCTGACATCATCGCCTTTTGCAACCAGAAGGGAGGCGTCGGCAAGACAACCTGCGCTCTCAATATTGCCGTTGGGCTGACGCTGCTTAAAAAGAAAGTTCTGGTCATCGATTTCGACCCGCAGGCGCATCTCACGTATTCCCTGGGGCTGGACGCCCATCAGATGAAGAGCACGATTTATTCGGTGATGCGGAAAACAGAGAGTATTGCTGAAGCGGTCATGGAGATCAAGGGCATGAAGGTGTTGCCCGCGAATCTTGATTTGTCGCGCCTGGAAACGGAAATGTCCGGTCTTCCCGGAAAAGAAAAAATCCTGAAGAATCGCCTGGCGGAGGTTTCCGATGTTCAATACGTGATCATCGATTGTCCTCCGGCAGCCGGACTGCTCACGGTCAATGCCCTGGTCGCCTGCCGGGAAGTGTATATTCCGCTGCAGATGGAATTCCTCGCGCTCAAAGGCATGAGCAGGCTCTTATCGCTGATTGAGGAAGTCAAGAAGAAATTCAACAAGGATGGTCCGTCGTATCGCGTAATTCCCACACGCTACGACGGCCGGAAAAGGCTGAACAACGCCATCATGGACAAGGTCCGTGAGCGCTTCGGCGAGCGGGTGTTCAATTCCGTTATCCGCGAGAATATAGCCGTTGCCGAAGCTCCCAGCTTTGGCCAGTCCATTTTTGAGTATGCTCCCAGAAGCCATGGCGCCGAGGATTATCTGGCGCTTTGCAGAGAGATGATCCGCAGACGGCCCGCCGGTTAAATCTTCGGAGATGCAGATGACAAACAGAATGATAGGAAAGTATTTAGGGGCATGCCCCAAAAAATAAAAGGGGAGATTTCTTATGAGACTGAAAAACAAAGTGGCAATTGTAACCGGGTCAGGACGCGGCATCGGTGAAGGCATTGTTTTGAGATTTGCCGAAGAAGGCGCGAAACTTGTTATCAACGACGTTAACGAAGCAGATGCGAAAAATGTCGTGGATCAGGTGAAGGCCAAAGGTGGTCAGGCAGTTACGGTCATTGGAAGTGTTTCCGACCGTGCCACCGTGCAGAAGATGGTGGATACGGCCGTGAAGGAATTCGGCACGCTGGATATCATCGTGAACAATGCGGGCATCACCCGCGATTCCATTTTGCACAAAATGACCGACGATCAGTGGAGTGCCGTGATTGATGTCAACCTGACCGGGGTGTACTTAGGCATCCAGTGCGCGGCACGTATCATGCGAGAGAAAGGTTATGGCAAAATCATCAATATTTCTTCAACCAGCGCGCTGGGCAATGTCGGACAGCTCAACTACTCCGCCTCCAAGGCTGGCGTTATCGGGATGACCAAAACGGCGGCCAAGGAACTGGGAGCCAAGGGTGTAAATGTAAACGCGATTGCTCCGGGCATGATCTGGACGGATATGATGAAGAACATGCCGCCGGAAACGCTTAAGCAGATGGACATGATGCTGCCTTTTATCGTGCCGATGAATCGCAAGGGCTCTCCGCAGGACATTGCCAATCTGGCGCTTTTCCTGGCCTCCGATGAAAGCTCTTTCATTACGGGACAGGTGATTTTCTGTGACGGCGGAATGAAGATGTAAAAGAAGGCTACTAGTGTAGTGTTTCAGTAAAAACGTTACAATAATGTCATTTCGAACGAAGTGAGAAATCTTAATAAATCCGGTAGATAAAAAGATATCTCCCGCTGGTCGATATGACAAGATTATAATGAAGCACCACACTAGGCTGTTAGGATGCAGGCTGTCAGCTATGAGCGGAGATGAATGCATTATCCGCAGGGAACGGGTTGAAACCGTTTCCTGCCTTTTTTATAGATACTTTTCTTCCAGCAGTTGAAGAACCTTGTCCGCCGAGTCGGTAACGGCCGTGCCGGGGCCGAAGATTCCCTTGACGCCTTTGGAATAGAGGAAGTCATAATCCGCGGGAGGTATCACGCCGCCGGCAACCACGATGATGTCTTCACCTCCCATTTTTTTCAGGTTTTCGATCAGTTCCGGTACAAGGGTCTTGTGGCCTGCAGCCAGGCTCGATACGCCCACCACATGCACATCATTTTCAATGGCCATTCTTGCCGCTTCTTCCGGGGTTTGAAACATCGGGCTGATATCCACATCGAAACCCATATCGGCATAAGCCGTGGCAACCACCTTGATTCCCCGGTCATGACCATCCTGTCCCATTTTGGTCACCAGCTGGCGGGGGCGGCGTCCTGTTTTTTCCAGGAATCTGTCCGTCCGCCCGCGCAATGCCTCGAGGACTTCACTTTCTCCGTACTCCGAGGAATAGGCGCCGGAGATGACCCTTGTTGTCGCTACATAACGGCCAAACACTTTTTCCACGGCGTCGGACACTTCTCCCACGGTTGCCCGGAGCCGCACGGCTTCGATTGACGCCTCCAGGAGGTTGCCGCCCTTTTCGGCCACCGCGGTAATCTTCTCCAGGGCTTTCTGCACGGCCGCGTTATTGCGCGTGGATTTGATCTGCTTGAGGCGGCTGATCTGTTCGTCGCGGACGGAGCCCGGAATATCCAGCACGTCGATCGGTATTTCTTCCTGAATACAGTATTTGTTGACGCCGACAATCGCGTCCTTCCCCTGGTCGATCCGCGCCTGCCTGCGGGCGGCGGATTCCTCAATCTTCATCTTTGGCATGCCGGTTTCGATGGCTTTTGCCATGCCGCCCAGTTCTTCGATTTCATCCATGATCTTCCGGGCCTCCCGGATAATTGACGCCGTCAGAGATTCAATATAGTACGAACCGCCGAGGGGATCGACTACATGGCAGATTTGTGATTCCTCCTGAATAATGATCTGCGTGTTGCGGGCAATCCGGGAGGAAAGCGGCGTGGGCAGGCTGACGGCTTCATCAAACGAGTTGGTGTGAAGGGACTGAGTGCCGCCGAGAGCCGCCGCCAGTGCCTCCAGCGTGGTGCGGATGATATTGTTGTAGGGATCCTGCTGGGTCAGACTCCAGCCGGAGGTTTGCACATGTGTGCGCAGCACCGATGAACGGGGGTTGGTCGGTTTGAATTCGCTGACGATTTCATGCCACAGGTAGCGTGCCGCCCGCAGCATGGCAATCTCCATGAAAAAATTCATACCCACGCCGAAAAAGAAAGAAAGCCTCGGCGCAAATTCGTCGATCTTCAAACCGCCGTCAATGGCCGCGCGGATGTATTCCTTGCCGTCGGCCAGTGTGAAGGCGGTCTGCAAAACGGAGTCCGCACCCGCTTCCATGATGTGATAACCGCTGATGGAAACGGTGTTGTATTTCGGCATGTTTTTCGAACAGTAGGCAATGATGTCGGAGACAATCCGCATCGAGGGACGCGGTGGATATATATAGGTGTTGCGGGTCAGAAATTCCTTGAGAATGTCGTTCTGGATGGTGCCTGTCAGAAGTTTCTGTTCGACTCCCTGTTCCTCGGCCGCCACAATATAGCCCGCCAGGACCGGCAGCACGGCACCATTCATCGTCATAGAAACGGATACTTTTTCCAGGGGAATCTGGTCGAAAAGGATTTTCATGTCTTCGACGGAATCAATCGCCACTCCGGCTTTCCCCACGTCTCCCGCCACGCGGGGATGGTCGGAATCATAGCCCCGGTGCGTGGCCAGGTCAAAGGCCACCGATAAACCCGTCTGCCCGGCGGCCAGATTCTTGCGGTAAAACTCATTCGATTCCCTTGCTGTGGCAAATCCTGCGTACTGTCGAATGGTCCAGGCACGATTGGCATACATGGTGGCCGTGGGTCCCCGAAGGTAAGGGGCGAGACCGGCGAGGGTGTTGACAGTGTCCAGTCCCTCCAGATCGGATGCAGTGTAAATGGGTTTTACGACGATACCTTCAGGCGTCTTCCAGTTCAGGGATTCAACGGAGCTTCCTTTAAGCTCCCTCGCTGCGGCTTCACGCCATTTTTCTGTGTGAATATGTTCAGACACGATAAACTCCTTGAAGAAAAATTATCCATTACCTTAATCACGCAATCATGATCGGCGTTGAAAGTCTGATAGGATTTGTTCGGGCGGGCGACACTTCTGAATCTGTGCCGTACCTCATGAACCTGCCTGGCAGCAATGCGCAGGATATCCACTTTCATGTCAGGGTTTCTTCCAATACCTTCTTGACGTCCTCGAAGCGGAAAGGTTTTTTCAATCCAGCCTGGAAACCGTAATCCGCGTAATTTTTCATTACGGGATCGTCATACCCGGAAATGACAATCGCCTTGATGTCCGGGTCGGTCTTTTTGATCCTTGTCAATGCCGCTTTCCCGTCCAACCCCTGCCTGACTGAAAATGCCATCATGACAGCGCAGTAAGGATTGCCGGCATCCTGCGCTTTCTGATGTTCCTGTATTGCTTCCTGTCCCCCGGCCACGGTTGTTGCGTCAAAATCAAGCTGGTCGGCATAAAGCTGCACGAGTGTTCTGATGTCCGAACTGTCGTCCATGATCAGGATTCGCCTCCGTGAAGTAATAAACACTTTTTCTTTGGAATCTGCCCCGGGAGTTCCGTCCGGTTTTGCGGGGAGATACAGGCTAAATGAGGTGCCGCCTTTTCTCCTGGAATCGACGGTGATGCAACCGCCGTGCTTTTGCAATACGGCGTTACACACGGTGAGTCCCATGCCCTTGTCCTGTCCCGGTTCTTTTGTCGAGAAATACGGATCAAATATTTTGCCGATATGCTCGGGTGGAATGCCAGGCCCGCTGTCTTCAAAAATAATCCGCAGATAAGGCCCATCGGATAGCGGTAATGCGTCAGTTTCCTTCAAGTCGATATTTTCGGCGCGAACCTTGATTGTTCCTCCGCCGGGCATCGCCTCGCGGGCGTTTTCGGCGAGGTTGATGAAACACTGCCTGATCTGAATGTCGTCAATTTCAGCGGGCCAGAGACCTTTCTGGATCTCCATCAACGGGTTGATGGGTGATGACTTCAACGCACTTTTAACGGTATCGCGGAGAAGTTGCTCAACTCGTTGGATTTTCAGCTTGGGTTGGCCCCCACGCGAAAAAGCAGAAAGACGGCTGGTCAATTCCCTGGTTTTGTCCAGCGACTGCTGTGCAGATTTCAGCCATTTTTGAGCGATATGGTCGGATTTGATACCGAGAATGGCCATGTCGAGGTATCCTTGCACCACAGTGAGGAGATTATTGAAATCATGAACGATTCCGCCCGCCAGAATGCCCAGGGACTGGAGCTTGACGGTATTCAGGAGGGCATCCTCCATTCTGTTGCGTTCCGTGATATCGTAGATCATATTGTATAGAAGGTTTTTACCGTTTTGCTGCAGTGGTCCGCTGAAGACTTCCACGTCACGGATTGAACCGTCAGCCCGGCAGTGTTTGGAAACAAAATAAATACGCCTCTGCGTTGGGTCTAATGTCATTTGCGCATTCAGCTCATCGCCGCTCAACGCGCTGATTTCGGACATCTTCTTTTGTGTCAGTTCCTCTCGCTCCCATCCGTAATAAGCGCAGGCGACACGGTTGGCATCCACGATGGATTTGCTGTCCGGATCAATGAGCAACATGACCGTGTGGCCATTTTCAAACAGGCTTTTATAGCATTCTTCATTTTCAGAGGGTGTTTGGTCCGGTAGATGCTGTTCATTTTGCTGCAGAAGGTTGTTGCTTTCCAGAAGCTTTGACTCCATGAGACTGAGACGGTTTTCCTGATCCTTAGCCAGCCTTTCGCTTTCACGCACCCGTCTCATGCTGTCCTGCAGCTGCTGTTCCGATTGTTTGAGCTGGTTTTCTTTTTCTTTCAACAGTTTTTCAAATTCCAGCAGCTGTTTTTCGTTTTGTTTGAGCAGGGTGTCTTTTTCCTGAGTCAATTTTTCGCTGTCCTGCAACTTTTTCATCATGAGCTGGGTTTGATTTGCCTGGTCCCGCAAAAGTGTTTCGATTCCCTGCGTTTCAATCTCGCTGTGCTGCTGGGTTTTTTCATTTATCTTACGGTTGGTGATGTTCCGGGAAACGCCCAAAATTTCTGTTATCTTGCCGCTGATGTCCCGAATGGGCGTCAGATTGGATTCCGTCCATACGGTAGATCCGTCTTTACAGAGGTATTCCAGTTGAACAATCCGTGACCGAATCCTGGGGGCCTTTTTGGAATGTTCCAGAGCAAGTTCTTCACCCCAGATGGTGTTGGCCAATTCAACAGATTCGGGTGTGAAGATTTCATCCAGCTCCTGTTCCATTGCCTCCTCCACCGTGAAGCCTCGTAATTGCTCTACGGATGGACTGACATAAGTCAGATTGAGATCCATGTCCATTGTCCAGGTCATGTCACCTATATTTTCTGCAAGAATCTCAAGATGTCTTGTTCTTTCTTTAAGCTCATCTTCTATTATCTTGCTTTCGGTTATATCCCTGTTGCTTGCTCGTGTACCGGCATACTGGCCGTCATCATTATAAACAGGCTGGCAGACATGACTTATCCAGCGAACTTTACCGTCCTTACGGATAATTCTGAATTCTTCATCACCCGGGACTTTTGATTTTTTCTCAAAACTGCGGTGTTCCGTAAAGATGGGCCGGTCGGACGGATCGATAATTTTGAATAGAAGATCCCGGGTTTTTTTAAATTCTTCTTCGGTGTACCCGGTAATTCTTTTGCAGGAAGATGAGGTATAGAGTAAGCGATCATCAACATCCAGCCAATATTCCCAATCATGGCTGTTTTGGGCAATCAGGCGGTAATTCCTCTGGGTTTCCTTCAGCTCATCAACAACTTGCTGATTTTTTGTGATTTTTTCCTCATACTCAGCGACCTGCTGCCGAAGAACCTTCACATCTTCAAAAAGCTGTATCCTTGTTTTGTCTCTGTCGCCAGCCATAGACCCCCCCCTTTATGATAAATGCAATTTTTATGAAATAAAACTTGCATGCTGACATTTGAAAACACTCATATTCTATACACATCGGCTTTTAAAAGCAAAGATTAATTGCGCGTTTTCCGATGAAGGTGCACAACGTGCCAAAAAGTGAAATGGCCGTCAGTTTGACTGCTTTCATCCTCTGAAACAATTATAAACCTGACAATCAGGTGAAAACAAATTCAGGAAAATGCAATGAATCGTCAACGGCCTGTTACTTTATGACCATTAGTTCTTAATTGATTTCAAGTACTTACAATTATACTTGACCGCGTTTAACATGTAGGATAAACGTAATACAAATAAATTGATGTGCATAAGCACATTTGAAATAAATATGAGGAGGCAATGGAGAAGTCAAAATATCTCTACAACGAAGAGGCCTATGCGAATCTCAGAATCAGCGAAACTTCCGATCTTGACC
>JBDKUG010000224.1:0-5911 GCA_039679815.1 Smithella sp. | reverse complement strand
CGGCGCTTCAGAAGGAATATGACAATCTTTCCCATACGTTCAGAAATTTTGTTTTCAGTACGGCCACGAATATATCCATGACAACGAAACTGTTTTATCACCTGCTTGGACATACCTAGCCGCGTATTTCCCGGCTATTGTTTTCGTGACAGAACATATTCGGCTACCGCATGCAGATGGTCTTTTGCCGGACTGTCGTTAAACTCGTCCAGGTCGTTGATGGATTCCCGGATAAATGTTTGCGCACGGTTCAGCGAATACTCGATGCCGCCGGATTTTTGTATCAGGGCAAATATCGTTCTGATGGTTTCAGGCGAAAAAGATTTGTTCTCTATGGTGGTTTTAATCATGTCCCGTTCGGTCTGAGAGCATCTGGCCAGTGTGTATATAAGCGGCAGCGTCATCTTGCCTTCCTCCAGATCCTTGCCGATGGCTTTTCCGAAATCTTCCTCCTGGGCCATGTAGTCGAGGGTATCGTCCGTGATCTGAAAAGCCATGCCGATTTTGTATCCATACTGCCCCAGCGCACGGATTTGCTCATTTGGCGCACATCCCAGAACCGCAGCGCTTTCGCAGGCGGCGGAAATCAATACGGCGGTTTTCTTTTCTACAATGCTCAGATATTCCGCTTCTGTGAGATTTGTATCTCCGCACTTCATCAATTGAAACACTTCCCCTTCCGACATGATGTTGGTCATTTTCGACATAAGCCGAAAAATATCAAGGTCGCCGATTATGGAAAAGAGAGTGAACGCTTTGGAATAAAGAAAATCACCAACCAGGACGCTTGTGGCGTTGCCCCAGACATGGTTTGCGGAGGTTTTACCGCGGCGGATGACGGCTTCATCAATGACATCGTCGTGCAGGAGACTGGCTGTGTGGATGAATTCGATGGATGCGGCGAGTGGAAATCGCGACTCTCCCGTAAAACCGCAAAGACGAGTACAAATCAAATGCAACAAGGGCCTGAATCGCTTGCCCCCGCTGTCAATCAAATGGTGCGCCACTTCGGGAATCAGTTTGATGTCGGATGAGATGTATTGATCGAGATAGGCCTCGATTTGACCCATCTCATCGGCATAAGCGGCGAAAACATCGGATATCTGCATGACCCTTGTGACCTCAAGAATATTTGGGAAAAACTATATGAGAAATCAGTGACGATTGTCAAATAAGTTTTACAGGAGTTCTCCGTACAGATCATAGTGATCAGCCGCGGTTATTTTGCATTTCATGATGCTGCCGATTTTAGCGCCCTTGTTTCGGATGTATGTGACGCCGTCGATTTCCGGGGCCTGCCTTCGGCAGCGTCCGATAAACGCAAACCCTTCGCGGTCGCTTTTCTCTTCAATCAGAACCTCCTGAACCGATCCGATCCATTTCTGATTGATGGTATAAGAAATATCAGCCTGTTGGGCCATAATGAGATCACGTCTTCTTTCCTTTTCTTTTTCCGGAATCCGCGAAGGCATTTTTGCCGCAGCCGTGCCTTCTTCACGGGAATAGGTGAATACACCGAGGTGATCAAACCGGGCTTCTTTAACGAAATCGAGCAGACGCTCGAACCGCTTTTGCGTTTCTCCCGGAAAACCGACGATCAGCGATGTCCGAAGCGCAACATCCGGTATGAGGCTCCGCGACAGGCTGATGATTTGACGGATTCTTTCTGAAGAAACACCGCGGTTCATCGCGGCCAGGACCGTGTTGTCAATATGCTGAACCGGCAGGTCGATGTAACGGCAGATTTTTTGATGACCTGCAATGGTTTCCAGCACGTCCGCTGTGATGTGTGCCGGGTGTGTGTAGAGCAGTCTGATCCAGCTTAAGCCGGGCAGGGATGCCAGGTCAGACAAAAGAGCGGAAAGCTTCGGACGGGTTTTCAGATCGCAACCGTAGGCCGTTGTATCCTGACCGATCAGGATGATTTCCCTGATGCCGCGATCGGTAAGTTTTTGTGCTTCCTGCAGGATGTCGTCAGGCCGGCGGCTGCGTGCTTTGCCACGAATGGTTGGAATGGCGCAGTAGGCGCAGCAGTTGGAGCAGCCGTCGGATATTTTTAAATAAGCTGTGGCGGTATTCGGAGATAGGATTCTGTCGTGACGAGAGCTCATCAGGAAGGCAGGTTTGGTTATCACGGCCGAACGCCGGTATTCAGCCGTAGTCAAGTGACGCAGGTGATGTGCGATACGGCCGACTTCCCCCGTGCCGATCACCAAATCCACTTCCGGGATTTCTCTGAGCAATTCTTTTCCGTATCGCTGGGCAAGACAGCCCGCCACAATCAGTTTCAGAGCGCGTCCGCCTTCCTTTTTCCCCTGAGCAAGCGTCAGGATGATTTCCAGGGCCTCTTCCTTGGCCGGCAATATAAAACCGCAGGTATTGATAATGACGATATCAGCCTGATCGGGGCTTCCCACCAGAGTCATGCCGGAAGCGGCTGCCTGGCCGCCCATGACTTCAGAATCAATCAGATTCTTCGAGCAGCCCAGAGAAATGATATGCAGTTTGCCGGAGGGGTTATTTTTCACTGGGAAACTTTCTGATCAACACCTTACGGGCTTTCGCGCCATCGGAGGGCCCGACAATTCCTTCGCGTTCCATTTGCTCAATCATGCGCGCGGCGCGGTTGTAGCCGATTTTCATGTAGCGCTGCACCAGCGATATGGAAGCCTGGCCCAGTTCGCCGACGAGGGCAACGGCTTCGTCATATTTCTCGTCGTAACCGTCTTCATCATGCTGTGCCTGCGTGGATTCAAATTCAAATTTTTCAATGGATGCGTCGTAGGTCGGCTGGGCCTGCATTTTGATGAAATCGACGATCCGGGATATTTCCGAGTCTGACAGATATGCGCCGTGAAAGGGCGTCAGGCTGGAAGTGCCCGGCGGAATAAAGAGCATCTCGCCCGCTCCCAGCAGTTGGTCCGCACCCTGCTGATCAATGATGGTGCGCGAATCAATTTTTGAGGAGACCTTGAATGAGATGCGCGTGGGGAAGTTGGCTTTGATGAGCCCCGTGATCACGTCTACGGACGGCCGCTGTGTGGCTATGATCAGATGAATGCCTGCCGCACGGGCCATCTGCGCCAGACGCGTAAGGGATTCTTCAACGTCCCGGGGAGCGACCATCATCAGATCGGCCAGTTCGTCGATCACCACGATGATGTACGGAAGTCTGACGTGCTGAAATGGCGGATTGTTCTGGACGGCGTTTTCTGTCCCGACGGCGTCCGCCTGGTTATCAGTTCCGGATGTTCTGGTTGTCCGGGACGTTTTGCCTTTGGCACCGGTGCGGAACATTTCGTTATAGGCGTCGATGCTTTTAACCCCGAGAGTGCTGATGATTTTATAGCGGCGTTCCATTTCTTCGACTGTCCAGCGGAGTACCTGGGAGGCTTTCTTCGGGTCAACGACCACCGGATGCATCAGGTGGGGTATCCCTTCATAGGAGGATAGTTCCAGACGCTTGGGATCGACCATCAGGAACTTGATGTCATCGGGTTGTGCCTTGAAAAGGATGCTGCAGATCATGGCGTTGAGCGCCACACTCTTGCCGGATCCCGTGGTTCCGGCAATCAGCAGATGAGGCATTTTGGTCAGATCGGCAATCACCGGCGTACCGACAAAATCAACGCCCAGAGCAATAGGCAGACGCAGCGATGATCTGGTAAAAGCATCATTGTTTAGAACTTCCTTCAGAAAGACCGGTTCCCTTTTGAGGTTGGGAATTTCAATGCCGATAACGGATTTGCCCGGGATCGGGGCCAGGATGCGGATGCTGGGCGCCATCAGCGCCAGGGCCAGGTCGTCGGCCAGGTTGGTGATGCGGTTGATCTTGACGCCGGGCGCAGGTTCCAGTTCGTACATGGTAATTACCGGTCCGGGCATGACCTCCACAACGCGGGCTTCAACACCGAAATCAGACAGTTTCTTTTCCAGGATGCGTGAATTGGTAATCAATTGATCGCGTTTAACACGACCATCCTTCTGGGGTGCTTCTGCAAGCAGGGTGAAGGGAGGCAGCTGAAATGTTCCGTCGGACTTCAGTTTGGAAAAATCGAAACGAGTCTGTTCAACTTTTTTCGGTTTTGCCTTTCGGGGCTTTACTTCGTCCTCTTCAATGACAGGCGGCGGTTTGTTTTCGGTTTTCAGCCGTGCGGACAGATGTGAAAAGAAAGTTGTAACGGCGTTTTTGATGGATGCCAGTCCGTCTTGCATTTTTTGGGAAAATCTTTCCGTTACCGACACGATGGAGAATTCGATGGTGAAGAAAAGCGAGACAATGAAAATACATAAAAGAATAATATAGGTGCCCGCCAGGTTGAAGTAACGAAGCAGGAGTCCGACAACGCCTGCACCGATCAATCCGCCTGCACGAAGGATTTCTCCATTAACAGTGACTCCTCCCCTCATCAAAGCTCCCAGAAGCCCCGCAAAGGCGAGCATAAAGAAGGAAAAGCCCAGAATACGCTGAACGGTCACCACGAAAGCCGGCCGCAGAAAATATTGAAAAGCACAGACCAGAAGTGCCAGAGGAAGAAAAAAAGCCGGGATGCCCAGTAATCGGATGATGGAATCAGCGGTATAGGAGCCGAATTTTCCCGTCAGGTTGTGTGGCGATGCGCCGTCCGTCACAACTTTTGTAAAAGAAGGATCATGGGGGGAATATGAAATAAGACAAAGTAAAAGAAACAAAGCCACGGCAAGACAAACAACGCCTTTGATCTCTCTGGTTCTTTTGGAATTATCTTTGATGGTATCAGCCATTAGATCGCCGCTTTAATTTCTGTCTGGACATCTTTGATGCCTGCCATGTCTTCATTCTTGTGTGCGTCGTAATTCTTCATAATAACCTGTCGGACCTTGTTGATCAGTTCCTGCCGGTTTTCAAGGGTGTAGCCTTTCACGGAGATCGGTTTATCGATGACCAGGGTTATTTTCCCCGGCTTCACCTTCAGAGACCGTTTCGGCATGATGGCTCCGCTGCCGATGATGCTGATCGGAACAATCGGCACGCCGGACTGAATAGCCAGGTAAAAGAGACCCTGCTTGAAAGCCTTGATTTCACCGTCGCGACTTCTGGTTCCTTCCGGAAACGTCATCACTGATTTTCCTTCACGGATGCGCAGGGCCGCCAAGTCAAGGCTCTGCATGGCTTTTTCGTGATTTTGACGGTCAATTTCAATGTAGCCTGCGCTTTTCATCGCCTGGCCAAAAACGGGAATGGCGAATAATTCTTTCTTTGCAATCCAGCGAAACTGTCCCGGGATATAAGCCAGTGAAATCAGAATATCAAAATCGCTTTGATGATTGGCCATAAAAATTTGCGGTTTTCCGTGTAGAACATTTTCCGGGCCAATGACCTGCACCTTCGTGCTGCTGATCTTCAGAAGGATGGATCCCCATATCCTGGCTACCTTATGGACATTGTTTTCCGCGTTGGCAAAAAAGGAAAAAACAATGGACCAGAACGAGAAAAAAGCCGTAATTGCTATTCCTAACGTAACCAAGAGAACTGATCGCATCATACGCGTTCTTTCCTTTAATTTGCTATGACCGGTGATGTTTTGTACTTGATAACACAAATGAAGTCAACATTGAAATATGTTTGTATTGATCATCTTTAAGGCTTTTTAATGTCAGAAAAAAAACAACATTCGTGACCGATGGTCATTCATGTTTCAGTCGTGCTCTTCATCTGGTTTTGGGCGTGTGGCGTAAATAATAAGAATTTTTTTTCTTGACATTGGGGTCCACGTTCATTTATGAATTTTACAACGACTGCTGTATAAAATTTACAGAGACTCGGACCCGGATCAGTCCATGAGTCTGAAGCGTAACCCAAAGTGACGTGATTCGATGACGGAGTCTGCATGGAACTATTTTTACAACAGGTTTTTAACGGAATCATGCT
>JBDKUG010000128.1:0-2580 GCA_039679815.1 Smithella sp. | reverse complement strand
TGTAAAGCCCGCCCTTCAACATCAGGACATTATGAAGAAAACGCCCCATTTTCTGAAAGAAAGCGATGGGGTGCAATTATCTAAAAAAAATAACTGGTTAAATGAGGCATATTTTGCTATGGAAGACACCGATTTGTTAAATAATTTACGTAATGGACATCCCTTCAGTAAAGAATAGTTTTATTTTATCCGATACTAATTAATCCCGATGACCCATAAGAAAGAGAAATATGAAAAAAGACCATTTGAGAAATGTTGCTATTATTGCCCACGTTGACCATGGGAAAACCACCCTGCTCAACGCCATGCTCAAGCAAACCGGCGTTTTCCGTTCCAACCAGGCGGTGGAGGACCGCGTAATGGATTCCATGGCGCTGGAAAAGGAACGCGGGATAACGATTGCGGCAAAGAATACCGCTGTGGACTATAACGGTGTAAAAATCAATATCGTCGACACCCCCGGCCATGCCGATTTCGGTGGCGAAGTCGAACGTAGCCTCAACATGGTGGACGGCGCGATGCTTCTGGTGGATGCCAGCGAAGGCCCGCTGCCTCAGACCCGCTTTGTGTTGAAAAAGGCCCTTGCACTGCGCCTGCCCATCATTCTGGTCATCAATAAAATCGACCGTCCCGACGCACGCATTGAGGAGGTCATCTCCGAGACGTATGATCTCTTTATTGATCTGGGCGCCGAAGAACATCAAATTGATTTCCCGATTTTGTACACCAATTCCAAACTAGGCGTCAGCCATAGAAAATTAGGTGACGACAGTTCCGATCTGCAGCCGCTTCTGCAAACCATCATTGACCGTATTCCGGCGCCTGAAGGCCATGACGATGCCAATACGCAATTTTTGGTGACCAATCTGGATTATGATTCCTATGTCGGCCAGATTGCCGTCGGCCGTCTGCAAAGCGGACGACTGGAAATGAATAAACCTTACAGTCTTTGCGCGAAAGAGAAAATCGTGAGTGGCGTGAAGCTCTCCGCTCTTTATACTTTTTACGGTCTGACGAAGAAACCGGTTACCAGCGCTGAATCGGGCGACATTATCTCTCTGGCCGGTGTGGAAAACGTTACGATTGGCGATACGATTTCGTCCCTTGATAATCCGCAGGCCCTGCCGCGTTTGATTGTTGATGAACCGACCGTGTCCATGATCTTTTACGTCAACGACGGCCCCTTCGCGGGCAAGGAAGGAAAATATTTAACCTCCCGCCATTTACTGGAACGGCTGGAAAAAGAATCCCTGCGCAACGTGGCAATCAAAATCAGAAAGCTGGATCGAACCGATGCGTTTGAAGTCTGCGGGCGCGGTGAATTACAGATGGCGGTGCTCATAGAAACCATGCGCCGCGAAGGCTATGAGCTTATGGTTTCGAAACCTCAGGTCATCACTAAAAAGCAGGACGGTACAACCCTCGAGCCGGTGGAAAGATTATTTTTGGACATTCCTGAAGAGTTTGTCGGAAGAATCACGGAAAAGCTGTCCATTCGTAAAGGCCGGCTGGAAAGTCTGGTCAATAAAGGCAGCGGCCGGGTCAGCATGGAATTTCTGATCCCTTCGCGCGGTCTGATTGGCTTCCGCAGCCAGTTTTTAACCGATACCAAGGGTGGCGGTGTGATGAACTCGCTTCTCGAAGATTATGCGCCGTGGTTTGGTTTAATCCCTCAGCGCAGTACTGGCGTTTTGGTGGCAGATCGCGCCGGACGCGTAACAGGTTACGCAAGTTTCGCGATGGAGGATCGCGGAGAAATGGTCGTGGCTGTTGGCACCGATGTCTATGCGGGCATGATCGTGGGCGAGCGAAACCGCACCCAGGATATAAATGTGAACATTGTCAAGGAGAAGAAACTGACCAACATGCGGGCCTCGACGTCGGATGCAACTGTGATTTTGAGACCGCCCAGAATTTTATCGCTGGATCAGGCTATCGAGTTTATCGCCGAAGATGAACTGGTGGAAGTTACGCCGCTCAATGTCCGCCTGCGCAAGATGGAACTTGACGCCACGCGCCGCCAGATGAAGGCCCGCAGAGAAGAATAATGATGCTACCAAGTCGCATGTAGTTGCCAATATCAGTATGGCAACTACCGGCAGGGAAGGAATAGCTTCTTTTTGCGCTTCCTTGCGGAATGCGCATCCGGTCTTTGGCTAACTTTGTTGGCATCGTCGTCGGCTTCCTCAACGTATCAATAATACGCCTGCGGAGCCTCCTCCTTGCCGTCGCGTTATCCTTTGAATGCAACTTGGTATGAGTAACGGGCTTTGTCGCCGCGCCAACATTCAATAATATTGTCCCAGGTTGCACCATCCGGGTTCGTATGTGATTTCTCCCGAAAACGTGCCCGAGCATTGGACGAGTTTCTTTTTATAAGGTCTTTTTCCCTTTGAAATTCAGTATAAATAAATCCAGCATGTCAGGGTGAAATTTGTCAGCGGTTGAGTTCATCCCGGATGGCCATGCCGATGGTCTCCATGACATAAGGTTTTTTGACATAAACCCCGGCTCCGAGTCTTTGCGCCTCCCTGACCCGGTCGGTTTCCGAAAAGCCGCTTACCAGAATCGCCTTCTGCT
>JBDKUG010000086.1:0-1725 GCA_039679815.1 Smithella sp. | reverse complement strand
AGATGCGGAGCAGGCGCTTCCTGTACGTTATACCGGAGAAGACATCGGGCGGGCTACAAAAGGAGCAGCTCAGGCACTGTTGGCCCGTACGTACCTGTTTATGAAGGACTATCAGAATGCCTACAATTATGCGGGTTTGGTGATTAACTCCGGAACCTACCAGCTTGATCCCAAATTTGTCAATATCTGGAGTGTCTACAACCATAATGGAGTGGAATCTATTTTTGAATGGCAGTCGAGCAGTAACCAGTCATATGCCCTTGGGAGCCGTTTCGCCATTATTATGGCTGCCCGCGGACAAACCTGGGCAGATCCGGAGAACAGCATGGACGGATGGGGCTGGTGTGTACCGACTTCACATCTGGAACAGGCTTATCTTTCGGAAGGTGATGAGATCAGGCGCAAGAGTACCATCATTAAACTTGGAGACGCTGTTTACGGAGATGAAACCGATAATCCAAACTATCAGTTTGAGCCGGGTCAGAACAAATCATGCCGTGTTTGGAGAAAATTTTATGTGCCTATCGCTATGCGCAGGCAGTTAATTAAAGAAGATCAGCATGTTCCACTACCCTATATCTTCCTTCGTTTGGGAGAGATGTATCTTACCCGCGCTGAGGCTGCCTTTTTTCTGAACAAACCGGCTGAAGCGTTGCAGGACATCAATACCCTGCGCGAGCGGGTTGACCTTCCTGTGAAAACCGGATTGAGTGGGAATGACTTGCTTTATGCCATCTGGAAGGAACGCCGGCTTGAGTTAGCCAATGAAGGTATGCGTCTTTATGACTTGCGTCGCCAGATCGACCCGGTTTCAAAAAAGCCGATGATTGCAATGGTAATGGGGCCGAACGGATCGTTTGTGAAATATAACCTCGAAGAAAGTACTGATAAATGGGAGCTCAAACATCCCGAAGAAAGACAAGATAAAGGGATCATGTTCATTGCCGGACGTCATGAGTTATGGCCGATCCCGCAAAGTGAGATTGACCGGAGTAACGGGATGGTAACACAGAATCCGGGATATTAGGCAAGGCCGTGGCAATGCTGTGGAGGCGGGTTTCCCGGCACAAAAGGAGGAAGGGAAAATCCTTCCTCCGGGAAAATTTATTAATCAAAACATCAGAATGAATCGATATAAGATGATCAGTGCAATCGTGCTTTCTCTTTTCTTTACTTTCGCCGCATGCGAAAAGAGTAATGATCCCGGTGACGGCGACACTACAGACTGGGGAGAAAAAATATTTGTAGACCCGGAGGTGGAGTATCAGGAAATTGACGGGTTTGGGGCGTCGGATGCCTGGCGATGCCAGTTTGTGGGGAAGAACTGGCCTGAAAGCAAGAAGGAGGCGATTGCCGATCTGCTTTTCAGTCAGGAACTGAAGCAGGATGGCTCGCCGAAAGGGATTGGATTGTCGCTGTGGCGCTTTTACCTGGGGGCCGGAAGTTATGAACAGGGTGCAGGTAGCGGGATTGTGAGCGACTGGCGGAGAGCAGAATGTTTCCTCGCTCCTGACGGGACGTACGACTGGACGAAGCACCAGGGACAGCAATGGTTTTTACAGGCAGCGAAAGAACGGGGTGTGGAGAAGTTCCTTGCGTTTACCATTGCTCCGCCGGTTCAGTTCTCAAAGAACGGAAAGGCCACTGCCCCCGCCGACGGCAATATGAACATCCAGCCGGATAAAATGGACGATTATGCTGACTTCCTTGTTGCTGTGTGTGAGC
>JBDKUG010000137.1:0-11137 GCA_039679815.1 Smithella sp. | reverse complement strand
CGCGCTGGAAGCGAAAAAACTCAAAAAATACGTGTGATGACCTGCCTCTCTCTATTGTATATAGACAGGCTTGCCGTCCACGGGAAACGTCCCTTCTTCCAGTTTACGGACAATGATCATCAGGCTTGTTTGTTCGTCATCGAAGGTAACGATCAGAATATTCGGATGCTTGATCTTGTGGTTTTGCACACCATTAATATTTTTAAGGATAGCACCTACCCTTTTGCTTGCGCCTCAGGAAAAGCATCCGGGAACCGTCATCTGAACGGTTCTTTGGGCCGCGTCGGCTGCATTCGCCAATAATGTAAGAAAAATAAAAGCCAGAAAAAGACCGCCGATTTTTTTCATAACGCACTCCGCATAATTGATTCTGATAAGCTTCATTACGCCAAGTCACTCAAAGATGCAACGGCAAAATACAATTGACAGGATCCTGGTTATCTGGAATAAAAACATCAAATTCACCATTGAAAGAGCTCATGATGACCATTTCCTTGTCTTTCCCCCTTATTCTGGCTTCCGCCTCCCCGCGTAGAAAAGAACTTCTGCATTCCGTGGGCTTGAAATTTAAAATTATTCCATCTGACGTTGACGAATCCTGCATCGCCGGCGAAAGTCCGCAAAATCACGTTCGAAGGCTGTCCTGCGCTAAAGCCGCAGCGGTTGCGAACCAGTATCCGAAGGCCCTGGTTCTGGGCGCCGACACGATTGTCGTGATTGACGATCTGATTCTGGGCAAACCCAAAAACAGAAAACAGGCACGGGAAATGCTGCAAAGGCTGAGCAACCGCCGGCATACGGTCTTCACCGGCTTTACCATCGCCCGCATTGATTCAGGAAGGTCGAAAACCGGAGTCGTCCGGTCAGCCGTACAATTTAAAAAGATCAGCCCCGAAGAGATGGACTGGTATGTGGACGGCAGTGAACCCTATGACAAGGCCGGCGGCTATGCCGCTCAGGGAATGGGGGCGTATTTCATCAAGGCAATCCGAGGATCTTATACCAATGTCATCGGCCTGCCGCTTTCCGAAACACTGGAAGGACTAAAAAATATCGGGGCAATAAAATTCGGGTAAAGCTAATGGGAACAGATATCGTCTCCAACATCATGTGCATCAGGCAGAGAATGGCCGCCGCCGCTGAGCGTTCCGGCCGCGATCCCGGCGACATTCAATTGATGGCGGTGAGCAAAACGGTCTCCCCCGAACGCATCCGTGAAGCCGCGGATGCGGGCATCACATTGTTTGGTGAAAACTACGTTCAGGAGGCAAGAGAAAAAATCCCCGCCATCAGTCAAGACGTTTCCTGGCATATGATCGGACATCTGCAAACCAACAAGGTCAAGTATGTCGTTAATCTCTTTCACTGGATTCACTCCGTTGACCGCCTGGAGCTGGCAAAGGAACTGGATAAACGTGCAGCACAGAATCAGCGCACGCTGAAGGTTCTGATCGAAGTCAATGTCAGCGGCGAAGCGTCTAAAAGCGGCATGGAACCCTCGCGGGTCCTGGAGTTTGTCCGGCAAATCTCCGTCCTGCCGAACCTGAACGTTCAGGGTTTGATGACGATGCCGCCGTACTCTGACAATCCGGAAAACGCCCGACCCTGCTTTATTGCGCTTCGCAATCTGCGGGATGAAATCGCCGGGGCCGGCATCCCCGGCGTTCATATGAATGAGCTTTCGATGGGTATGACCGACGATTTTGAAGTCGCCATCGAAGAAGGGGCCACCATCATCCGCGTCGGCCGGGCAATCTTTGGCGAAAGGCATTATCAATAACGTTCTCTTCCAATCATCCGATGGCAGCTCTGCCTCCATGTTATACGTTGCCCCCGATACCTTGCCGGCAGGAGACAAATGCTCAGGAGCACAATAGCCCCGTGATCGAAGGATATCTATTCATATGACCATTCGCGAAATTCTCTCTCAGGCAACGAGGCAACTGGAAGAAGCGGGTATTCCGTCAGCCCGGCTGGACGCGGAAGTCCTGCTGGCTTTCTGCCTGAATTGCGACCGTCTGGAATTGATTAAAAACCCGGAAAGAATGCTTGATGATGCCGAACGGATATCCTTTCATGAATTCATCGCCAGAAGGCTGCGCTGTGAACCGGTTGCCTACATCACCGGGCGAAAGGCTTTCTGGTCTTTTACACTGGACGTCAACAGCGATGTGCTGATTCCGCGCCCCGACACGGAAATCATCGTCGAGGAAACGCTTGCTGTTTTTCGCAAACACACTGTCGATCAGCCGCGTATTCTGGATATCGGGACGGGCAGCGGCGCAATCGCCCTGGCCCTGGCCGCAGAAATCCCCGGAGCGCAAATCACCGCCACGGATATTTCAGTGGCGGCGCTTGCGGTTGCAAAAAAAAACGCCCTGGCCCTGGGACTGGATCATTCCATTACCTTTCTCCATGGAGATCTGTTTGCGCCGGTCCGTGACACCTTTGACCTGATTGTTTCCAATCCTCCCTATATCGGTGCCGACGAATATGAAATCCTTCCTGCGGGCGTGAAGGATTTTGAACCGCGCCAGGCATTGTTTGCAGGAAAAACAGGATTGGAATTTTACGAAAATCTGGTATATCAGGCAAAAAAACATTTAAGGGAAAAGGGCTGGCTTTTGCTCGAAATCGGATATAAGCAGACCCAGGAAGTACGGACAATCATGGAAATGAGCGAATTTTATGACGAGATCGACGTACGCTCCGACTATGCCGGGTTATCAAGGGTTATCAAGGGAAGGAGAAAATAATTGGATAAAATAGTTGTTCGCGGCGGTAAACCGCTGCAGGGAGATGTGACCATCAGCGGCGCGAAAAATGCAGCCCTGCCAGTTCTGACATCGGCGCTTTTGACCGAAAAAACCTGCACATTTTCCAACATTCCTGATCTGGTTGATATCAAAACCACTTACAAGCTTTTGAGAAACATGGGTGTGGAAATAGAAGGCGACGGCACCGTACAAATCAGCGCCGAAAAAATCACCAACAGTGTCGCACCCTACGATCTGGTCAAAACAATGCGCGCCTCGATCCTGGTTCTGGGGCCGCTGGTTGCCCGCATGGGCAAAGCCCGGGTATCTCTTCCGGGTGGCTGCGCCATCGGCGCCCGGCCGGTCAATCTGCACATCAAAGCCCTTCAGGACATGGGAGCTTCCGTGGAATTGCATGGCGGCTATATTGAAGCAAAGGCAGACAGGCTCAAAGGCGCGGATATTTATTTTGACCTGCCGACGGTCACCGGAACGGAAAATATAATGATGGCGGCGGTGCTGGCCGATGGCACCACTGTTCTCAACAATGCGGCACGTGAGCCGGAAATTGTCAACCTTGCAGAGGTTCTCAGAGGCATGGGGGCCAAAATCAGCGGTGCGGGCACGGATGTCATCACAATTACCGGTGTTACATCATTGAAAGCTGTTGAGGCATCCATTATCCCCGACCGTATCGAGGCAGGCACATTCATGATCGCAGCGGGAATCACCAATGGTGAAATCAACATCCTGGGATGTAATCCCCACCACCTGGAAGCCCTGATCAACAAGCTGCGGGATACCGGCATGACCATCACTCCCATCGATGGAGGCCTGAAGGTCTCAGCCGGCTCCAAAATCCACAGTGTGGATGTGAAAACCATTCCCTACCCCGGTTTTCCCACGGATCTGCAGGCACAGATGATGGCATACATGGCTATCGGCGGTGGTCTTTCCGTTATTACGGAAACCGTTTTTGAAAACCGTTTCATGCATGTAAGTGAGTTGATCCGCATGGGCGCGGACATCCTGATCCAGGGCGGCAGCGCCATTGTGCGCGGCGTTCCGACCTTGTACGGTGCACAGATCATGGCTACGGACTTGCGCGCTTCAGCCTCATTGATTCTGGCGGCCCTGGTCGCTGAAGGCACGACGGAAATATCCCGCATTTATCACATCGACCGCGGCTACGAGGGCATTGAAAAGAAATTTTCCGCACTGGGTGCGGACATTAAAAGGGTGAAACAATAATATGAAAATCATCCGCGCAGACGCACCTGAATTTCGTGAGTTTTTTCAAGGGATACGCCAGCGGGGCGGTTCTTTTTCCCCGGAAATCATCTCCTCGGTCGCCCGGATCGTCAACGACGTTTCCGTGCAAGGCGATGAAGCTCTTTTTCGCTACACCAAGCAGTTTGACGGACACGACCTTACCGCGGAAACGGTCGAAGTCACCGACGAGGAAAAACAGGAGGCCCTGAACAGGGTGAAGCCCGAAGACCGCGAAGTCATCGGGCTTGCCGCCCGCCGGATTGAAGAATACCACCGTCATCAGCTAATCCAGGGATGGTCGATGACTGATGAAGATGGAGCAGAAATGGGCCAGCTTGTATTGCCTTTGCGGAGGGCAGGCATCTATGCTCCCGGAGGCAAGGCATTTTATCCTTCAACTCTGCTCATGGCGGCAATTCCGGCGCGTCTTGCAGGCGTCAGGGAGATCATCCTGGTCAGTCCGGTAAAGGGCGGTCAATTAAGTCCTCTCATCGCCGAATCAGCGGAAGTTGCGGGCGTTGACCGCATTTTCAAGATCGGCGGCGCGCAGGCAATCGCCGCACTGGCTTACGGTACACAAACCGTTCCGCATGTGGATAAAATTGTGGGCCCCGGAAATGCCTATGTTGCCTCAGCGAAGAAACTGGTTTTCGGGCAGGTCGCCATTGACATGATCGCCGGTCCCAGCGAAGTGGTCATTATTGCCGATGAAACCGCCAATCCTGCTTTCGTGTCAGCGGACATGCTGGCGCAGGCCGAACACGATGAAATGGCGGCGGCCATTCTGATGACACCTTACCCGGATTTAGCAAATGCTGTGGCCTCTGAAATTCAGAAGCAGCTGCAGAAACTGCCCAAGAAAGAAATTATTCAAAAATCTCTTTCACAATGCGGAGCCATCATCATTACATCCGATGTCTTTCAGGCCGTAGAGCTGGCCAATCTGTTTGCGCCGGAGCACCTTGAACTGATGGTGGAAAATCCCAAAGGGAGTTTGGGACACGTGCGCAACGCAGGTTCCGTCTTTCTGGGATCATATACGCCGGAAGCCCTCGGCGACTATATTGCCGGCACAAACCACATCCTGCCGACAGAAGGGACGGCGCGGTTTTCCTCACCCCTGGGCGTGTATGATTTTTACAAGCGAATGAGTGTACTTTCTTTCCCAAGGGAGGCGTTTGAAAAACTATCCGGCCCGACAAGCCATTTTGCCCGGATGGAAGGTCTCGATGCGCACGCCAGCTCCGTGGATGTCCGCATGAAACACAGAAAAGAGCGATAAGCGGGCAGAATTCTACCCGATCCTGCCGGGCTCACCAAACAAAAGGGCCCCGGAGGGGCCCTTGAAATATTTTCTGCTGCAAAGATTCCGTTGGATCAGATTCACATCAAACGCCTCGAAGCAAGCTATCAATGTATCAGATGAACGTTATTATATCGCAGCAAGCTGCGTAGAATTAACGCTCGTCCCGCGTGAGCGGGATCAAACATAGAAACGGCCGGATTCAATGATGGGAGGATCATCATGATCTATCGCGTAAATGATGTCCTTGTTCAATTCCTCTTTGATGGCGGCGACGATCGCCCTTCTCTTGTTCTGAAGCTTGGCGAAATTAAGAACCTCTTCCATCAGCTGATCAATATGGCATGCTTTGGTGATGATGTGGTGGTCCTCACATTCCTGGGCGGTAAGACGTTTTCCGGTCAGAACCATTTCATCAAGCTTATGACGCGGAATGGCCTTGCTCATGGCGGTCATCATGCCCGGCAGAAACGGGATGCCCAGATCGACTTCCGGAAAACACATGAACCCCCGGTCCGAACGCATGAAACGAAAATCAAAATAGCAGCACATGATCGCACCGCCGGCAAATGCGTGACCCGTGATGGCGGCAATCGTAGGCATCGGAAACAGGGTAATTTTTCTGAAAAGCGCCATCATGTTTTCAATAAATTTCTTGGCTGTGGCCGCATCATTTTTCTGCATAATCGGCATCAGCCACTCCAGATCAATTCCGTTGCTGAATATTTTTTCATGCGCGCCGCGAACGACAAGCACATTGGCATCCGTCTGTTTTTCGACATGCTCCAGTGCATCCATAAATTTCTGCAGGAAGTCCAGATTTAAACGGTTTTCCCCTTCATTCAGCGTAACAACGGCCACCTGGCCTTCCATCTTAATTTCAATTGACATAATTTTTCTTCTTTCTATGTATTATTTAACTGTTCAAGACAGTCTGCATGACTTCTGGTTTCATTCAACCGGATTGACTTTTTATCCTTTTCATAAAATATTTTCAATACTATTTTAAAAGATTTTTCAATCCGCTGATCTTCACGACGGCTTTTCCAGTGCCCGCCGTGCTTCTTCCCCGGACTGGAAAATATGCGGGGCAAGATGTCGTTTTTTCAGCTCGTCACCCAGCTTCATCCGCAGAAAAGCGCTGGTTGTGTAGCGCGTTACATCACTGTAATATTCAGATACCACATATTTGACCATATTGATGTAATCGTCTTCCAGTTCCGGCGCAATGGAAAAGTTGTCATAGTTGACAATGGTTTTAACCCGTTTACCCAGAGGCTGACAAATTTCGGTCACACGCGAGCGGATCGCCTCGATATCGCCGTGCGTTCGGACATTCAATCCTTCGAAATTGACATAAAAAATGTTGGTTTCGGGATTGTAGACGAGCCGCTGATCGATCGGAATACTCAAGAGATCATCTTTGAGTCCCATGGGCACCGGCTTGAAAATCCGCTCATCCATCAGACGGAGGTTTTTAATGACGGGTTTGAAGTCCATCTGTGCGAGAATGTCTTTTTCCAGATCAACGCCCGGTGCAATTTCAATCAGTTCAACACCCTGAGGAGTCAGAGTAAAAACACATCGTTCCGTGATATAAAAAATCTGCTGATTGCCCTGCTGCGCTATTTTTCCGCTGAAGGTGATCTGCTCCACGTTCCGGATGATTTTCTTCAGGCTTCCCTCTTTGACGATATTCAGCTGGCCCCCGGAAACGGCCAGTGCGGCTGCCCCGGCGGTGAACGTTCCGGCAAAAACAATTTTCTTGGCAGTTTGGGTGATATCAATAAAGCCGCCGCAGCCGGCCAGCTTTGGTCCGAACTTGCTGACATTGACGTTGCCGTACGAATCCATCTGCGCCAGTCCCAAACAGGCCAGATCCAGTCCCCCGCCGTCATAAAAATCAAACTGGGCATGCATGTCGATCAAACAATCCATATTGGTGGCCGTACCGAAATCCAGGCCCCCGGAGGGAATACCGCCGATGGAGCCTGCTTCCGCCGTCAGCGTTAAATAATCAAATATGCCTTCCTCATTGGCGACATTAGCAACGCCTTCAGGCATGCCAATACCGAGATTCACCACCATGTTCGGCTGAAGTTCAAAAGCGACACGCCGGGCAATGATCTTGCGCTCATCCATCGGCAAAGACTCGATAGTAGCCGTCGGCACTTTGAACTCGCAGCTGTACGCCGGATTGTAATAAGTCCCGTAGGTCTGCCAGTGGTTTTCGGGTTTGGCAACCACCACGCAATCCACGAGTATGCCGGGAATCTTAACATGCCGGGCGTTTAAAGCACCTCGCTCAGCGATTCTTTCCACCTGTACGATGACAAAGCCTCCGGAATTTTTTGCCGCCATGGACAGCTGCAATACTTCCAGGGTAAGGGCTTCCTTCTCCATGGTAATATTACCATCCATATCCGCTGTTGTACCGCGCAACAGCGCAACATGAATGGGCAGTGTCTTGTAGGCCAGGTATTCCCTGCCGTCAAAGGTAATCAATTCGACCAAATCTTCTGTCGTAATGGTATTGACTTTCCCACCCTGGTTGCGGGGATCGACAAAGGTCCCTAAGCCCACATGGGTGATGGTTCGCGGAGCGTGACCGGCAATATCGCGATACAGATGCGTAATGACCCCTTGAGGGAAGTTGTAGGCTTCAATTTTTCCACCCAGCGCCAGGCGCTGAAGTTTGGGAACCAGCCCCCAGTGGCCGGCGATCACTCTCTTAAGCAGCCCTTCATGGGCCAGATGGTTGATGCCTTTCTCCTTGCTGTCACCAATACCCGCGGCAAAAATCAGGGTGAGATTTTTCGGCTCACCCGTTTCCAGAAAACGTCTCTCCAGACCAATCAGCAGTTCTTCAGGCGCCAGCCCTCCGATGAATCCATCGATGGATACCGTGTCGCCGTCGCGAATCACTCGCATGGCTTCGTCGACGGATACGATCTTGCCGCGCTTCATGCCGGCCCGAATGTCTGCGATGACCGGACTGACAATGCCTTTGTTATTCATGTCTTTTCTCCAAAGATTGACTAGCTGGTCATCGTTCCGCCATCCACATAAATCGTATCCCCGGTAATGTAATCAGCAGCGCTGGACGCCAGAAAAAGCACTGCGCCGACAACATCTTCCGGCTCGGCGATCCTCCCCTTGGGGATAACCTGACAAATCATCTTTTCGACATCGGGGCTGGACCAGATGGGTTTGCTGAAATCTGTCCGGGTAAATCCGGGTGCAACGGCATTGACGTTGATACCCAGTTGCGCCCATTCGCGCGCCATGCAGCGCGTAAGGTGCTTCAGCGCCGCCTTGCTGCAACCATAGGCAGCCATGCCCGCCTCGGCCTTATCCGCACCGACCGTGGTAATATTGATAATCCTGCCGCTCTTTTGTTCAATCATCTGGCGCGCGACCAGACGGCCCAAAAGCCAGGCTGCCTTGACGTTGGTGTTGAAGCACTTGTCCCAGCCGTCCTCACGAAGATCGAGCAGTCCGCGCAGGAAACTGCGGGCGGCGTTGTTCACCAGAATGTCGATCCGTCCGTATTCCTTGACTGCGGCATTGACCAGATTTTCCAATTGTTCATGAACCGTCAGATCGGTCACAACGGGCAGGGCCCTGCCGCCTTTTTTCCGGATTTCATCCGCCACAGCATCAATTTCCGCCTGGGTTCTGCTGCACAAAACCACATTCGCACCTGCTTCGGCCAAACCCAGAGCAATCACCCGGCCTATCCCACGGCCCGCTCCGGTGACTATTGCCGTTTTTCCTGTAAAATTAAAAATATTGCCCATAATTTTCACCCTCCTGTTTGTTGTTATATAGATTGCAATAATACAATGAATTGCCCGTTGGTGCCTTGCAGCTTTGCGTTAATTTATAAGCTTTTAATAAATAGTTTGCAAGTGATGAAACAACCTGGATAGCCAAAGCATTCTGCCGGTCGTAAACACCGATTATTTCTTGACATTAACTGGACTTGTTTTTATAGTCGCCTCGTCAGTAACGTCTTTATCAGGAAGGCTGAACCATCACCCCACCCGCAAGGAGCAAATATGGCTGCACCATTAGTGATCGCAATGTCCCAGGGAAAAGAAATTGTCTTGCTGCCGAACATGGCCAACCGCCACGGATTGATCACCGGCGCCACCGGCACCGGAAAAACCGTGACGCTGCAAAAAATGGCCGAATCCTTCGCCTCCATCGGCGTTCCGGTCTTTATGGCTGATGTAAAGGGCGACCTTTCGGGCATCGGGGCGGCAGGCGTAGCCTCCGAAAAAATGTTAAAAAGGCTGGAATCTATCGGCATCAAAGACTTTAAACCGCGTGCCAATACAGCCGTATTCTGGGACGTATTCGGGGTTAAGGGGCACCCCGTGCGCGCCACCATATCCGACATGGGGCCGCTTCTGCTGGCGAGGCTGCTCAATCTCAACGAAACCCAGTCCGGCGTGCTGACACTGGTCTTCAAAATTGCCGACGACAACGGCATGCTTTTGCTGGACTTGAAAGACCTGAGGGCCATGATCCAGTTTGTGGGTGACAACGCCAAACAGTTCACCACTGAATACGGCAACATTTCCGCGGCATCCATCGGCGCAATTCAGCGCGGCCTTATACAACTGGACGAACAGGGGGGCGACAAATTCTTCGGGGAGCCGATGCTGGACATCACCGACCTGATGCAAACGGACGGTGAAGGACGCGGCGTTCTCAATGTCCTCGCCGCCGATAAACTTTACAACAATCCCAAACTATACTCCACCTTCCTGCTGTGGATGCTGGCCGAACTCTTTGAGCAGCTTCCCGAAGTGGGAGATGTCGAAAAACCCAAGCTCGTCTTCTTCTTTGACGAAGCGCATCTGCTGTTCAACGATGCGCCGGCCGCCCTTCTGGAAAAGATTGAACAGGTGGTGCGTCTGATTCGTTCCAAGGGCGTAGGTGTGTATTTCGTCACGCAAAATCCGCTGGACATTCCTGAAACCGTCCTGGGCCAGATGGGTAACCGTGTACAGCACGCCCTGCGGGCGTTTACGCCTCGCGATCAGAAAGCGGTCAAAACAGCGGCGGATACCATGCGGCCCAATCCCGCCTTCAACACGGTTGAAGCCATCACGGAGCTGGGCGTCGGCGAAGCGCTGATTTCTTTTCTGGATGAAAAAGGCCGTCCGGCCCAGGTGGAAAGATCCTTTGTCATCGCACCCGGATCAAGACTCGGCGTTCTGAGTGAAACCGAGCGATCGGCAGCCATTAAAAGCTCGACGATCTACGGGCACTATGAAAAAACACTGGACCGCGAATCAGCCTATGAAAAACTGCGCGCTTCCGTGCAGGCGATGCCGACACCCGCGCAACCGGTCGAGCAGGGTGGTAAGCAAAGCCCGGCCACCCAAAACGGCGGATCATCGGGCGGCGGCTTCAGCGACCTTTTGTTCGGTCGCACCGGCCCCCGGGGAGGAAAAACAGAAGGTCTGGTGCAGGCCGCGGCCAAAAGCGTGGCCCGATCGATCGGTTCATCCGTCGGACGGCAAATCATCCGAGGTGTCCTGGGTTCTATTCTGGGTAAGGGCAAATAGGGATCATACAGGAAACGTTGAAATACGAGGAATCGACTTAATCAAAAGGTAATGATAACTGGATTCGTGTCGAAAAACAAAGGCGGCAGGCTTTTTTTTGAAAAGACCGTGCCCGGCAGGCATCCAGATCGATAAAGTAACCGAACTTTTCGCACCAAACATTGTCTGGGCCGGTTTTCTGCACAGAAACAGGCACAACCTGAGTTGTGCCGTTGTGACGCACT
>JBDKUG010000236.1:0-5137 GCA_039679815.1 Smithella sp. | reverse complement strand
GGACGTCAAAAGCAGGGAAATCAGCATGATGACAAACGCCACAATCCCCGGGACAAAGAAATGCTGACTTTCGATGTTCGGGTTATACCAGGTGCGGGCACAAAATACGTCACCCATTGCAGCACCTGCGGCATATTGATAATTGGAAAAACAAAGTTGGACAGAAGCATTGGCCAATCCTATGAAAAAATAAGGGATCGACTTGCCCAGAAGAAATTCACCGGCATGGATGGGCAGAGATTTGATCGTTTCCATCGTACCGTCTTCGTATTCCCGCGCGATCACCAGTGACGTCATATCTTCAGCGACAACGCGGGGCAAATGCGTCCCGCCTGAGGCCATCTCCCGCATCATAATCGGAGGAATTTCGGGATTCTCGTCCACGGCCAAGGCAATACAGTTGATGTATGTTTTCAGTTTCTCTTCAGGATTATCGGCTTTCGCTACAGATTTAGCGATGCCCTGTGCGACATTGCCCAGAACCTGATGTATGACATTGGCGTAAAGCGTGACCTTGTTTACACCGGCCCGTGCGGCAATCTCGTCCACGTGCTTCCCGCTATAGCCGTTTTCGGCAAAAACCTTCCTTGCCGCAGTTAAAATCTTCTCGGCCGTCTTTCCCGGTTCTCTGAAATCCATTTGCTTTTTAATTAAAGCTGGTTTCCGTTTTCTGTGATCCATGGTCCTTTTCCGAAGCAAAGCATTTGATATTCCCCCCCCGGTCCATGCAGCGGCCGTCGAAGATTTGCCGGCGGGAATTCATTTGCCGGGTTCAATTCCTGTACCGAAAACAGTGCATTAATCATATCGTTCAACCATAAGGTTTAACCAAATGGTTAAATACATACAAAAAAAGTCAAGCGGATTTTGACAAGATGAAGCCTCTAAACGGAATCGGCCGGTAAAACGTTATTGCTCTGTTTGAATAATTGACAAGGAGAATTGCCCGGTGAGACTCCTTGTCAATCAAGTTACTTTTGTTTGTCCACCTGGATAAAGGGCACCGTACCGCCGGTTACATTGGGCAGTTTACCATCCCATTTTTCGATGGCTTTGATCTGCGCTTCAATCTGGCGCAGTTGGATAAGTTCGGGTGAAATAACCTGCCGCTGCAGCCGCAGCGCTTCGGCCTCGGCCCGTGCTGAAGCAATTTTCTGCTCGGCTTCCACACGGATCCTGTCCAGATCACGCTTCGCCCTGAGCGCGTTCTGCTCGGCGGTTTGCTTAGACTCGATGGCTTTATTGAATTCCTGGGAAAACTCGAAATCCGTAATGGAAAGTTCCACAACGATGACGCCAAATCCCTTTAATCTGTCTCGGAGATAATTACGCACTTCCGTTTTGAGCGCTTCTCGCTTAGAGATCAACTCTTCCGCCGTGTAGCGGGCGGCGGCCGCCTTGAAGCTCTCTTTCACGGCCGGATCAATGACCCGCTCATTGTAATTTAAACCGATATTGGAATACATCGAACCTGCTTTGGACGGTTCGAGATTATAGTTAAGAACCATTGTGGTCTGAACCACCTGCAAATCCCTGCTGGCCGCTTCCGTCTTGGTTGTGGTTTTCTGGACACGGACAGACATGTGAACCACTTCTTCCGCCAGCGGTATCTTAAAATGAGGTCCGGGTTCAACCACGCGGTTGACCTCTCCGAAGCGCAGCACGACGCCGCGTTCTCCGGCATCTACTCCGAAATAAGTTGATATGATCAACAATAGAATTGCAATCCCTGCAATCCCGATGAAAAAAACTTTCCCGGGTATTTTCTGTCCATCCATCATCACACCTCCTGTTGCCTGTATCTAAATGATATGTTTTGTAATTTTGTCGCTTTTTTTAATAATGACCATCGAACTGCCGAATCACTGGAGACAACTTATCAGAATCCACTATCGTGTCAATATTTTTCGGATGTCTGCATCCTGTGGCAGGAGGTTACGATGATTTTTTGTTTTCCATGCAGCTGTTTTTCAAACAGGCAACCTTTTCTGCTTTGGGCATTTTTTTTATCTTTATTTCCAGACTCAGGGCTTCGCCTTTATCCATTACAACGCTGGTAGTCATCAGAATCACCGGTCTTCTGGACCGGGTATATTTAGAGGCCGTCCCCCGGTTATGGTCAATCAGTCTCTTTTCGATGTTGTTGGTTATGCCGGTATAAAAACTGCCGTCCGAACAACTCAAGATATATACGATCCACCCCTGTTGCAGGTCTTCGCTTTTTGCTTTCATATAAGTATATTTATATAATAAGAGAAAAATAATCGCCATTGAAAACGGCTTTCAGTAATTCTTTGACCAATCAGTCAAGCCGTGTTATTAATAAAAGTTACATATAAAGGGGAGTTAAAAATGCTGAATTTTCTGCCCGGCCGGCTGGTTGGCTCTATCGCAATGCTCTTATTGACCTTGAATGTGATCTTCTGGGCATCCATTTTATTTGTTGTTTCTTTTCTGAAATTTTTATTGCCTCTTCGCCCGATCACCCGTCTGTTCGATAAAATCCTCTGGTGGATTGCGGAAAACTGGATTACAGGCAACGTGTTGTGGATGAGGCTGACCCAAAAAACCACCTGGGATGTCCAGGGGTTGGACAACTTAAATTACCGGGGCTGGTATCTGGTCGTCAGCAATCATCAGTCCTGGTCGGATATTTTGATCCTTCAGAAAATGTTTAACCGACGAATACCGTTCTTGAAATTTTTTCTCAAACGCGAACTGATCTGGGTGCCGGTGATGGGACTGGTCTGGTGGGCGCTGGATTTTCCTTTTTTACGCCGTCACAGTGCGGAATACCTGAAAGAACATCCCGAACAAAAAGGAAAGGATTATGAAACCACCCGCAAGGCCTGCATGAAATTTTCGCTCGTGCCGACGAGCGTGATGAACTTTCTGGAAGGAACACGATTCACCAAAGCAAAGCACGACCGGCAGCATTCACCCCATCAATACCTTCTGAAAGCCAAAGCCGGCGGCATTGCGCTGGCTCTGAGCGTGCTGGGCGACAAATTTCATTCCCTGTTAGATGTCACGATTGTCTATCCCGACGGCATTCCGACGTTCTGGAATTTTTTATGCGGGAAAGTGAAAAGGGTCATTTTTCGCGTTTCTTCGGTGGAAATCCCGCCACAGTTTCTGCATGGCAATTACGAAGGCGACAAGGAATTCCAGGTAGCCTTTCAGCAGTGGGTACAGGATTTGTGGACGGAAAAAGACGCGAAAATTGCCGCATTGCTGCAGGAGGCCAAAGCACGATAGCGCTTTAGCCTCCCGTAAGTCTGGTTTGTATTCCTAGACCGCCTGTTGAACGCGCGGGGACCAGAAAATGCGGTCCGCATCTTTGAATGAACGTTGTTGCGGCCGTCTGGCTGAGGGCGTCCGGGACGAAAAAAGTTTTCTGCCGTTACCGGGTCTCGTCAGTTGACCCGTGCGTGTTCCCATCGATTCACAGACCGACGGGCTGACGGTCAATCCATCCACATTCTGATACTGCCATTTATCCCCCAGCAGCTTCTTGAGGGACCGTAACAGTTCAGCATCCTGTCCGGTAATAAAGGTAAACGCATCACCGGTCTTCGTGGCCCGCCCCGTTCTGCCGATCCGATGAGTGTATGCATCAGCCGTGGATGGCATATCATAATTAATAACATGGGAAATGCGGGACACGTCAATGCCGCGGGCGGCTATATCCGTGGCCACCATCACTTCATAACGGCCATCCCGAAAGCCATCGAGGGACTGCTTGCGCTTCTGCTGTGTGAGATTGCCATGCAGAGAGGTTGCATTATGTCCGCCTCTGTTTAACTGCTCGGCCAGACTTTTGGCCCGTGACTTTGTCCGGGTGAAGACCAGTACCGATTGGGTGTTTGTCTTCTTAAGAATATCCTTGAGCAAGGCTGTTTTCTGCTCCGTCTGAACCGGATAAAACTTGTGGGAAACCGTCATGACCGGGGCGGAGTTTCCTATTTGAATATTAACAGGATCATTGAGCAGATCATTGGCCAGGCTGCGAATCTCACCGGGCATCGTGGCGGAAAACAGCAGGGTCTGGCGACGGGCCGGCAGATGCTTGACAATTTTGCGGACCTCCGGCAGAAAACCCATGTCAAACATGTGGTCCGCCTCGTCCAGAACCAGTACCTCAACAGAAGATAAGTCAATGGTGCCGCGGCCGATATGGTCAAGCAGGCGACCGGGGCATGCTGAAACAATGTCAACACATGAACGCAGTTTGTTGATCTGGTTCATGACGCTGACCCCGCCATAAATGGTTGCACTGGAAAGCTTTGTTTTTAGCCCCAGCTGCAGGATCGTTTCATGGGTCTGTTCACTTAATTCCCGCGTCGGTGCAATAATCAGCGCACGAATTCTGCCGCGCTGCCCCTGCATCAGGCGCTGTAAAATCGGCAGCACAAAAGCGGCTGTTTTCCCCGTTCCCGTCTCGGCCAAACCCATTACATCCCGTCCATCCATAATGTGCACAATGGACTGATCTTGAATAGGGGTTGGCTTTTTGTAACCGGCGGCCGTTACGCCGGCCAATACTTTTTCATTTAATTGAAACTTCTTAAAACTCATTCTTTATCCTTATATTGTATGTTTACCAGCATCTATTTATATTTAAAACCCGATGCGAACCGTTATAAGGCTGGTAAAGGCAGGCCCCTGCAAACGCTTGTTTAGCGCCTGAGAGACAGGACTCAAACACGGTGTTTCATCTGGATTTTCTTATGATTAGCGGGATTATCCTTAGCAAATTTCCGACAAAGAAAGGTGGGAAGGTCAATGTTTATCGCTATTCTCGTTAGATCCTTACAGTCAATACCGTTAAATAGCAAGCAATATCTTTACTTATTAATCTGCCGCTGGAATCCTGGGTCGCCAAAACAACCTTGGAATCGTTCGTGAAGCTCAATCTCTACGCTTTCGTAATTGGAGTTTCAAAAATAAAAAAAGGCAGTCGGCTCGGCCTCTGCTCAACTGCCTTGGAAAATTCAAGTCACACTTAAACCCAGATTACGCAATAGACAAAGAAGACATTTCTTATGTCATTTCGACCGAAGGGAGAAATCTTTAAGAGTATGGAATGATGAAGATTTCTCGTCGCTACGCTCCTTCGAAATGACACAGAGAAACA
>JBDKUG010000219.1:0-5185 GCA_039679815.1 Smithella sp. | reverse complement strand
TTCGGCATAAGTTGGCATGCGTTTCTGGTTGCGGTGAAAGGCAACCAAACTCGGCTCAACGGATTTAATGTCTCTTGTTTTCTTCATGGTTCCTCTTATATAGAACGATCGTTCTAGTGTCAAGCATTTTTTTGCCATACCCAAAAGGGCACACGATTCAAAACAATACTTAAGAAGGCAATGCAGACGTACGAACGAAGTACAATGGTTGATAACGGCCTCAATCCCCATGGATTGAGACACGTAAAGATAAATAAAAGGAACCGTTTGTTTATAAGATGGCTCTATCGGGTCATCGAGTATTTCTGCTCATCTTTTGGGACGTACCACTTGATCATGTTGTGGCCGATGCCGATGGGGGCGGGTTCAACTCCACGGAAGCGTCTGGACATAATAATCAGTTCATCGGGAACATATAAAAACGTATAAGGCTGATCCTCTGCCAGGATTTCCTGGAAGCGGTCGTAATATTTTTTGCGCTCGGCCTGATTGAAGGTGCTGCGCCCCTTCTCCAGCATCTCGTCTGCCTCCGGATTGTTATACGAAACAAAGTTCAGCTCTTCGGGAGCGGTTTTGCTCGAATGCCATACGTCATAGGCATCGGGATCAAGTGGTATCGTCCAGCCCAAAATTACAGCGTCAAATCGTCGTTTGTTGATAAAATCCGTCACAAACGCCGACCATTCCACAATGCGGATTTTTGCTGTAATACCGATTTCCTTGAGCTGGCGCTGAATGATCTCGGCACATTTTTGCCTGGTTTCATTGCCCTGGTTAGTCAGAATTTCAAACTCAAACGGTCTGCCGGCTTTTTCCAGGATGCCGTCTTTGTTTGCATCTGTCCAGCCGGCCTGTTTCATCAAATCGCGCGCTTTAGCCGGATCATAATTGTAGATCTTCACTTTGTCGTTGTATGCCCAGGTGCCATGCTTGTATGGCCCCGTGGCGGGCTTTCCCAATCCCAGCAAAACCCCGCTGACAATTTCATCCTTATTAATCGCATAGGAAATGGCCTGCCTGACCCGCTTATCCATAAAGAGGGGATTCTTCAGATTGTATCCAAGGTAAGTGTAAGCAAACGCCAGATAGCGATACTTATTTAAGTTCTCTTTGAACAGGTTATTGTCTGTCTGTCGCGTGTATTGAAGCGGAGTCAGTCCCATCATGCCGATATTCTGTGCGCGAAGTTCCAGAAACATCGTGGCGGTATCGGGGATAATGCGGGTGATCCGGCCGTCAACGTAAGGACGCCCTTCAAAATAATCCTCATTGGATGCCAAAACAATCTTCTGGCCGGCAACCCATTCTTTGAACTTATACGGGCCCGTTCCGACAGGATTGCGCGAAAGTGAACTTTTCGTAATATCTTTACCCGCAAGCAAATGACGAGGCAGAACAGCTGAAGACCAGCTGATCAAGGCAGGCGCAAAGGGCTTGTCGTAGGTCACGCGGAAAGTATAATCGTCCAGCGCTTCCGCTTTCTTAACCTTCAAAAAATCTCCGGCATAAGCTGTCGGCGTCCTGGGATCTGTTGTAACCTGATAGGTATAAAAAACGTCGGCGGAGGTAAAGGGCTTTCCGTCATGCCAGCGCACGCCTTTGCGCAGCTTAAATGTAATGACCAGGCCGTTTTGAGAAATGTCCCAGGATTCGGCAAGATCGCCCACAATATTCATATCCTTGTCGTATTTGACGAGACCGTTATACACCATTCCCGCAACGGAATGGGATGGGGAATCGGATGCAAGAATCGGAATCAGGTTGCTGGCATCACCGATATCGCCGCGCACAAGAATGTCGCCATAGGCAGGCGGCTTGTCAGTAAGCTTTCGGGTATTGTTCGATGAAGGTGTTTTATCGCACGCGGCAAGCAACACGATCATCATCAGGAGGGATATTATAAAACATGATTTACGCATGAAGTTTTCATAACCCAGCCTGTCGCTCTTTGCAACAGGATTTTATCCGCATTATGGAAACTCTGTTCAATATAGTTGAAAATGTATTTTGGATGGATGCATCATTTAATATATGATACGCTTACTTTCATAAATGGCTTTAGTCATCTGAATGGATGGTCGTGTCAGCAGACAATGCGCGGGAGAAAGATCAATGGCGGTTAAATCTAAAGCAACAATTAAATCCGGGACAAAAGCCAAATCGGGCGTAAAAGCACCCTCCCCCAAAAATGATCTTACCCGTCTATCCGAAGACATTATTTCCAATGTCGGAATCGGGATATATATTATCCAGCAAGGCCGGTTTATCTTTGTCAGTCCTTTATTTCAGAAGCTTACCGGATATCCAAAAACAAAAATTATGGGACAAAATTCCCTCATTCATATTCATCCCGATGACAGGGATATGGTCAAAGAAAAAGCGATCAAGAGTTTAAAAGGGAAAAGTAAAGATAACTATGAATACCGGTATATCAGGAAGAATGGCGAAATGCTGTGGCTCTTGGAAATGGTTGTTCCCGTCAAATATAACGGGAAACGCGCCGTCCTGGGCAGTTTTATGGACATCACCAAGCGCAAACAGGCAGAGATTGCCCTTTTGGAGAGTCAAAATAAATACGGAGAAATACTGGAAAGCATTGAAGAGGGTTATTACGAGGTGAACCTTGCCGGCAACCTTACCATTATCAACGACGCCATCATTCGTACATGGGGGTATTCCAGAGAGGAATTGCTGGGCATGAATTACCGGCAATTCACGGATACGGAAAACGCAAAAAAACTTTTTCAGTCATTTAACGAAGTCTACAGGACGGGAAATCCCGTCAAGAACACAGAATGGACGATTATTAAAAAAGATGGAACGAGCATGCTCGTCGAAGCATCTATTGCGCTGTATAAAGATTCATCGGGCAACATAAAAGGATTCCAGGGGGTCGGACATGACATCACCGGGCGCAAGCGGTCGGAAGAAGCATTGCGCCAGAGCGAGGAAAAATACCGCAACATTCTGGAAAGCATTGAAGAGGGCTATTTCGAAGTGGACCTGGCCGGCAACCTGACCTTTGTCAATGATTCCATGTGCCGGATTTGGGGATACCCCAAAGAGGAAATGATAGGGCTGAACAACCGGCAGTACACAGACGAAGAAAACGCAAAGAAACTTTATCAGACATTCAACGAAGTTTACCGGACAGGAATATCCTCCAGGGCATTCGACTGGCAGATCATAAGAAAAGATGGAACCGTCGTATATATTGAAGCCACGATTGCACTTCGCAAGGATTCAGCCGGAAAGGCAATAGGATTTAAAGGGACCGTGCACAATATCACCGGGCGCAAGCAGATGGAAGAAGAACTGCGCCGGAGCGAAGAACAATACAGAAGCATTCTGGAAAACATCCGTGAATCCTACTTTGAAGTTGACCTTGCCGGCAACTTTACTTTTTTCAACGATTCATTATGTCGGCTGACAGGCTGCACCAGAGAGGAATTAGTCGGCATGAATTACGCTAAATTCTCAGACAACGAGGCCTCAAAAACTGTTTTTCAAACGTTTCATAAAGTTTTCCTGACGGGAGAGCCCGCCGAAGGTTTCGATTGGCCTACCACAAGGAAAGATGGCATTAAAATATATGTTTCTGCTTCGATATCATTGCGCAAAGATCCGGCGGGCAATCCTGTCGGATTTAGAGGAGTTCTCCGTGATGTCACCGAGCGCAAGCGGATGGAAGAAGCACTGCGCCAGAGCGAGGAGAAACACAGAAGCATTCTGGAAAACATCCGTGAATCCTATTTTGAAGTTGACCTTTACGGTAACTTTACTTTTTTCAACGATTCATTATGCCGGCTGACCGGTTGCTCCAGAGAGGAATTAGTCGGCATGAATTACAGTAATTTCTCAGATACAGAAACTTCAAAAATTGTTTTTGAAACATTTCATAAAGTATACAAAACAGGAGAACCCTCCGAAGGTTTCGATTGGCCTACCACAAGGAAAGACGGCATTAAAATATACGTTTCCGCTTCGATATCGTTGCGAAAAGATCCGGCAGGCAAACCTATTGGATTCAGAGGAGTTCTCCGCGATGTCACCGAGCGCAAGCGGATGGAAGAAGAACTGCGCCAGAGCGAGGAAAGACATAGAAGCATCATCGAGCAAATGCACGACGGTTATTTTGAATTGGACCTTACGGGCAGCTTTGTTCATTTCAACGAAGCAGCGTGCCGAACATACGGCTACAGTAAAGAGGAGTTGATGGGGTTAAATTACAAGCAGTACACCGATAAAGAAACCGGGAGAAAACTTTTTGAAGTCTTTACCGAACTATACAAAACAGGAATTCCCGTCAAGGCACACGCATTGGAACTCATCAGGAAGGATGAGACAAAATCATTTAACGAAATATCCGTATCCCTGGTAAAAAATGCAAAAGGCGAAGCAATCGGTTTCAGGGGTATTGCGCGCGACATCACCGAGCGCAAGCGCAGTGAAGAGCAGATCAGGCACATGGCCACCCACGATACCCTGACAGGCCTGCCCAACCGCATGATGTTTGGCCAACTGCTGAATCACGCCATCAGGTCAGCAAAGCGTCATCAGCGCCAGTTGGCCGTTCTGTTCACCGATCTGGACCGGTTCAAGATCATCAACGATACGCTTGGTCACGAAGCGGGCGATCTGCTTTTGAAGACCATCGCCGCGCGTTTCAAGCAGACGCTGAGGGCCACGGATGTAGTCGCCCGCCTCGGGGGGGACGAGTTTGTTATCCTGGTCGAAGAGGTCGACAATCCGGGGCAGCTCGCCACCGTAGCCAACAAGATTCTTTCCGTCGCCATGAAGCCGGTGCCTCTCATGGGTGAAGAATGCCGTGTAACGGCCAGCGTCGGCATCAGCATATACCCGAAGGACGGCGAAGACGAGCAGACCCTGATGAAGACAGCCGACAAGGCCATGTACTTTGCCAAAGAAGAAGGCAAGAATAATTACCAGTTCTATACCGACGGCCTGAAGTCCCAGTCGATAGAGCAGCTTTCGCTTGAAACCCATCTTCGTCTCGCGCTGGAGCGCAGCGAGCTTTCTTTAAATTACCAGGCCAAGCTGGATTTCAAGACGGATGTCATCACCGGTGTGGAAGCCCTGCTGCGCTGGCACAGCCCGCTTCTTGGCGATGTTTCCCCCGCCAAGTTTATCCCGGTGGCCGAAGAAACGGGGCTTATTGTACCCA
>JBDKUG010000004.1:0-4469 GCA_039679815.1 Smithella sp. | reverse complement strand
CAGCAAATCGGTTTTGTCTTCCTGGTGATGCTGATGCTTTTTGTCATTATGATTGATATTGAGCGGCTCAACATAAAGCCGATCAATGATGTCTTAAAATTTTTCAAGTAATATGTTGACACTAGCTTTTGATTCGTCTTCAAAAACAGTTTCGGTTTCCCTTTTGCGCGACAGGGCTGTTCTTTATGAGGCCATTATCAATAATGACCTCAATCATTCTGAAGTACTTCTTCCCGCCATTGATGAAGCGATCCGTCTGACCGGTGTTGCACTGTCGGCGATTGATTTATTTGCCTGTACCCTGGGACCGGGGTCATTTACCGGATTGCGCATCGGAGTCAGCACCCTGAAAGGGTTGATGATGGCAACAGCAAAACCGGCGGTGGGAGTTTCGACCCTGGCCGCTCTGGCGCTCAATGTGAACAATCAAAACGCGGTTATCGGCCCGATGATGGATGCCGGCCGCGGTCAGGTCTATCTTGCCTACTACCGGTATGACGAAGATGGAGTTTTGAGACAGCTGGAAGCCGAAAGAGCTCTGAATCCGGAAAGCATTGCCGATTATTTGAAGGAAGATGTGATCTATGTCGGAGACGGCGCGATAAAATATGCAGATGTGATCCGCTCCTTGAGCAATGAAATAACAATAGCTCCGGCGAAGCAGCAATATATCTGTGCCTCTGCCGTGGGAATCCTGGCGTTTGAAAAATACCGGCAAAATGATTTGCTTGACCTGTCAGCATGCGTTCCTTTTTATTTACGTTCGGCCGACGCACTGCCGAAAAAATCCGTAATTCTTTAAAAAATTTTAAGCCGCCTCAGCGGTTTTCAGAAATCCAATTCAATCAGCAACAGAAAGCCGGCAATTGTGATAAAGATTTTTATGTTTCGAAAAGAATATTGGAAAAGGTCAGATAGAAATCCCGGCATGTTGAGCCTGTCGACAGTTCTTGCTGTGTGGATGATATTTATTATTCAGCTTTCATCTGTTCATGCGGAGAATGTTTTTGAGAGGCAGTTCGGTCTTTCACCCTTTTTGAAAACCAGGGCCCCCATCTCATCTGTCGTGGTTGTGAATGTCTATCCCCACGATGCCGGGAACTTTACGCAGGGGTTGTTTTTCCATCAGGGATATTTTTATGAATCCACAGGGCTTCATGGGAAATCTTTTCTGTACCGGAAAGATATCAAAACCGGAAAAACTCTGCAACAAGTCAAAATAGCTCAAGAGTATTTTGGCGAGGGGATTGCCCTTCTAAAGAATAAAATTTATCAGTTGACATGGAAAAGCGGCATCGTTTTTGTTTATGACAGGCAGACTTTCCAGACAATCGGGAGAATGAAATATGAAGGAGAAGGCTGGGGGTTGACTTCGGACGGCAGATATTTGCTGATGAGCAACGGGTCATCAACCATAACATTTCGCCATCCTGATTCATTTAAAGTGGTTCGGAAAATAGAGGTTCATGATGGCAGCCGCACTGTGGACAGACTCAACGAACTGGAGTTCATTAAAGGTGAAATATGGGCACATATATTTACCGAAGATATGATTGTCCGCATATCGCCCAAAAGCGGCAAGGTGACCGGCTGGATTGACTTATCGTCGCTCCGCGCCCATCTTCCCCAAAACGTGCAGGTTGATGTAATAAACGGCCTTGCCTACGATGCGAAAGAAGGCCGGATTTTTGTGACAGGGAAATTCTGGCCGAACGTATTTGAGATTCGAGTCGCGGGACATGCAGATTAAGCCTGGATATCCTTTTTCGCATGTTTCAATGCAGCTTCAATAAATTTGCTGAAAAGCGGGTGAGGGTTAACCGGCCGCGATTTGAATTCCGGATGGAATTGACACGCCAGAAACCAGAGGTGATCCGGTATCTCAACGATTTCCGCTAAGCAGCCGTCCGGCGATGCCCCGGTAATGCGCATTCCCTGGTCCGTCAGGGTTTTTTTGAAATCGTTGTTGAATTCATAGCGGTGGCGATGTCGTTCGGATATTTCCTTTTGCCCGTAGGCTGTAAAAGCGAAAGAGGGTTCTTCAATCACACAGGGCCATGCACCCAGTCGCATGGAAGCACCTTTGTCTGTTACATTACGCTGTTCGGGCAGCAGGTCAATAACCGGGTAGGGTGTCTCCGGATCAAATTCAGAGCTGTTGGCTTGGGTAAGCCCGCAAACATTTCTGGCCCATTCGACGACAGTCATTTGCATTCCCAGGCAAATTCCAAAAAAGGGAATTTTATTTTCCCGCGCATATTGCACGGCAAGGATCATTCCTTCTATTCCACGAACGCCGAAACCTCCGGGAATGAGCATCGCGTCAATATCGTCAAAATGATTTCCGATGCCGTTTTCTTCAATTTTTTCAGAATCGATAAATTTCAGTTTTACACGGCAGTTGTTGGCAATGCCTCCATGCACAAGCGCTTCATTCAGGCTTTTGTATGAATCGGCAAGGTTGACGTATTTGCCGACAATGCCGATGCATACTTCATCGGCAGGGTTGTGAAACCGGTTGACCACGTATTCCCACGCTTCCAGTTTCGGCTGTCCTGTCCAGATATTGAGCAAATCGACAATTTTGCTGTCCAAACCTTCGCGATGAAAAGCCAGCGGCACTTCGTAAATGCAATTGACATCCTTGGCCGTAAAAACATCAGCCACGGCCACATTACAAAAAAGAGCGATTTTGGATTTAATGTCTTTTGAGAGAAAATTTTCCGTCCGGCACAGAAGAATGTCCGGTTGAATGCCTATTTCCCGCAGTGCTTTCACACTGTGCTGAGTGGGTTTGGTTTTAACTTCGCCGGCGGTCCTGATAAAAGGCACCCAGGTCAGATGTATAAAAATTGCATTTTGTTTCCCGGCTTCATTACGGAATTGGCGAATGGCTTCAAGAAAAGGAAGGCTTTCAATATCGCCCACCGTTCCACCAATTTCCACGATGGATACATCGAAACCGGCTGCTGTGTTCCTGATATAATCTTTGATTTCATTTGTAATGTGAGGGATAACCTGAACCGTTTTGCCCAGGTAATCTCCATGTCTTTCTTTGGTAATGACGGAGTAATATACCTGTCCGGTGGTCAGATTGTTTTTCTTTTCCATGCAGGTGGAGCAGAACCTTTCATAATGTCCCAGATCGAGATCGGTTTCCGCGCCGTCGTCGGTCACAAAAACTTCACCGTGCTGGAAAGGACTCATTGTCCCCGGGTCAACATTGATGTAGGGGTCCAGTTTTTGATTGGTAACTTTCAGACCCCGGCCCTCCAGTAATGCTGAAATCGATGCGGCTGCCAATCCCTTGCCAAGCGAAGAAAGAACGCCTCCTGTAACAAAGATAAATTTTGTTTTCATTATTGATCCTCATCATTTTGAACGGATAGTAGACTGCAATAATTATTAATTGCTTGTTTCATGATGGCCGTAATATTTCATTCCTGCGCCGCTGTCCACTGGTTAATTTGGCCGGCAATAATATCCACGGGTTTGCTGAACAAGTCAGCAAGAGTCAATTTCCCCAGATAACGGTCATCCCATCTGATGTTGTATTCATTCACCAGATTTTTTATGTCATTGTATCGATAACCCAGGACTTCTTTCCTTTTGCTGATGGGCAGGGATTCATTGTATTCCACGTGGAGCAAAAGTAAATGACTGACAAATTCACCGCCGCTCCTCAAGGGCAGGATGACAATGAGCGCTCCGTCCGCCTGGCCTTTGCCGATATAAACATATCCTGTGCTGACGATCGTTCTCTTTACCCCCATCAGCGCGGTGGGGTGATCCGCACGGGACTTCATGCCGATGGCCACACCTCCTCTGGCATGAACGGCAATCATCGAATTTGTGGACGGATTGCCCTGTTCGTCAAGACCGCTGATATCATAAATTGTATATCCCCGCACCGCTGCAATAGCCGGCTGGATGCGGTTAATGGTCAGAATGTCGCGATGAGTCAGATTTTTAGCGGAAAAATCGAGAGAATCCATCAGATCAAAAATAATGCCGCCAAGTTCCCTTTCTTTACGACTCGTGCCGACAGTGACTGTTTTAGCCTGATGACGGATGGCGTCTATCGGACGGGCCAGTTCATCGATGGCTTTTCCCAGCGTGACATCGAGAAGTTCAAACGGTGAAAAAAGGTCTTTTTCATTTTTGAAGTCCTGGTAAAAATCTCTGAGAGGCAGTCTGCCCGCAGTGTACTTCAACAGCAACAGTAGATCAACGATCGTTCTGGACGACAGTTCGGTGAATGCATCATTTTGCCTGTGCGTATTGAACAGACTGTAAAACTGATTGATTATCCTGTGAAGGGCGGCGTCGGCAATCATGTCCAGAATGGATAATCTGCTGAGCATCCTCGGCGTCAATTCATTGGACAGGCGGCTGCGGAATTCGCGGAAGATTTGTGCCTCTTTGTCAATGGCGAGTGCCGCGTAATAACCCCACAAATGACCGGCCAT
>JBDKUG010000307.1:0-2370 GCA_039679815.1 Smithella sp. | reverse complement strand
GAACTTGGGTATCAGACGAAACACGAAAGCAAAGATCCGGGTGCGGAATCCCGGTCGCTCATAATTCGGTCCCCATTCTTTCTCATAGCTGGCACGCCTTATGTTGTATAGAAACTGCTTACGAGAGGCCGTCGGATGCTCCTTCAGTATTTCTTTCCTTTTAAGCGACCAGGCTATTTTCGTGGCATGGGGAATCATTGTGCTGACGGAGTAGCGATAGGTTCCGAGCGAGAGATCCAAAGTACGGAAGACATCTTCTAATCTCAGGCCATACGTTCTTTGGAACGCGCGATCCAAAAGGTCTTTGGAAACCTGAAACCCGATGAAATCGTGATAGGCCTTTGGTGCATAGTGACCCCGGGCAACCTGCAGCACGTCGAAGCCAAACTCTGTTTTCAGATGCGCCGGCCGGTCGTCGGCGTAAGTCACTATGCTCCCAAATTTCTTTCGCAGTGTGGGATAGAGTATCGGCACCGCACGGTTCACTGCTATGGAATGGCCTTCGATGTCCGCGCCATAATGCGACACAGCGCCTAGCGCAAAGGCAAGCTCATTCAGGTCTCGGGATTCATCGAACAAGGCTTGAACAAAATCGGCGCTACGAACATAATGCACTAAATCGCTGAAGAAACGGCTGCCGAAGGGATAATAGCCTAGATCCTGGATGATGCAACCGCCGTATGCATACGCATGGGCGTGCATGAGTTGATCTTCCGTAGCATCCGGGAAGCGCTTGGACAGGACCGGCTTGATTGCGTCGAGCCAAACGGTATCTATGATGGCCTGATGAGTCAGCACCGAATAGGCGCGGCCGGGATTGGGGAAGGCGAACCAGGCGAAGACGCAGACACCCGCGATGACCCTCCGTTTGGCTGTGCTCAACAATCCAGACTCCACAGGTTTGAAGTCTTGATTCCACGCCGGGAAACCCCTGTCCCGTTCCCAACCCATCCACGAGACTGACCCGTACCGGTGCGAGGAGGGGGCGAGGTTGGCCGAAATCCCGCTCGGCAATGGTCATATAAATACAATGCCATTGCAGACCGTGGAACTACCCGCCACCTAGCACCGGCGTTGGTTCCGCTTTGCACGACTTCCGCCATCACAATGGCCCCCGCTCAAATTGGATTCTCCACTGTCCCCGAATGATTCGGATCAGTACTGCGATAACGGCCAGAACCAGCAAAAAGTGAATGAACCCGCCGAGAGTGTACGCCGTGATCATGCCCAGCAGCCACATGATCAGAAGGATGGCAGTAATCGTCCAAAGCATGCTCGCTCCGGTCTGGACGTAGTCGCCCTCACACTGCGTTTACCCGATATCCAGACTTAGGCGCCCACGTGTGAAGAATACTGGCTCAACAGTGCAAGTAGTTTCGTCGCAGCCGGCGGTGCAGCAACGCTGGAAGTCACGATGTCGCGATTCCCAAGTTTCTTGCCGTACAGAGCCTCGTTGTCGTCCAGATCCTGGCGAAGCGTGGCACCCTTTAGCGCGACGCCGGCAAACACACCCCTGGACCGCGACCACGAGAGGATTTCAGCTCTCATCAGAGCGTCGGTCTCAGCAGTGCTCGAACGACCCACTGGCCCCGCGGCAATTCCGCCTTCGGCGCCTAATGTAAACTCACTCGAAAGCAGCTTGTCGGCCCCACGCTGGTTCATTACCAGCATGAACAGATCGGTCTCCGAGCCCCCAATTTGAAAACCGACGCTACCACCTTCCAGTCGAACAGTGCCAGGGGCGGACCAGCCTCCGTCATTCTTGTTTCGGCAGGACACGTAACCCTTGCCATATTCGCCGCCAACAACAAAGGCCGCCCTCTTGAGCCCGGGCACGATCACGATGCAATGAGCTTTTGCCAGCAGATCGCGTGGGATGCCTTTGTCCGGCGTGCTCATGATTTCCGAAAACACGGCCGTCGCCTCTTCCAGTCGTTTCACCGGCTCATTCGTTGCGCCCAGCAGCGGGGCACAGGCTAAGGCAAGCACAAGTGAAGGTCTCATGTGAACTCCTTTCGAACGCAATAGTGTTGGAGCAATCACGCTGCCATAGCGCACAAGTCGCTGTTTTGCTTTTGGTTGGACCGTTTCCGAAACGGCAGGAGCTATGGTTCACAGCGCTTCTGCCCGGTAGGAATTACGCGGCGCCAGTTCTTTTAAGTTACCAGGACCGGCGCACATACCTGTCGCTCGGCAAAGACGCCCCGCAAGCCCGGCGAATGCAGGCTTCCGCAGACGGCATGGTGATTGAGATTCACGAAGCCGGTGAACTTCACCGGCATTACGGGCTCTCAGGCTGACGCATTTTACTTGTATCGGATACCCACGCGCGCTATTCTTAGGCATTGAGGAGTTCAAGATGTCGTTACC
>JBDKUG010000304.1:0-2487 GCA_039679815.1 Smithella sp. | reverse complement strand
AGCCCTAGAGGGTCAGTCAAATTAACCGGATTATTTTGGACATACGCATAAGAATTCAGCCCTTGTGGGTTACCAAGCATCGGTTCTACTCCATTACCCGATTTCGCCCCCACATACCCACAATGCTGTTTTGTCTGAAAATACTGCACGTTCGGGCACTCGTACAGGACGTGTAAAGGCAATAGTGCACCGTTGCAACGATGGCTTGCGTTGCAGGAGAAGGTTGTTTTTTTTGAAAATTGATAGGCTCCTCCGGTTCGTGAAAGGGGTAATGCCAGCTCATATAGAATTTTTGTCTTCGTGGTCTCCATAGGGAGCCGACAGTTCGTTGTGGCAGCTGGCATTCGGTCAGGTTGAATTCGCGCTCAATGGCTTCATTTAGCAATCGACCTCAGGGTGAATGAGGGTAGAAATAGTTCATGGAAGAATGGGCGTAAGGAGATAACCGAGTGCCTTTGCCTGAAATCGAAGGCGATTCAATCTAGCTGCTGTTTTTTGCCGGGAAAGGAATTCTTCTCCAAGTTCTCGGTAGGAAGCGCCTTCCTTGACAATGTGATAGATCGCCTTTGCCAGTTTGTGAGCGATGGCCGTAATGGCACATTTAGCCCCGATTCGTGCTTTCAATCGGTGAAATTTTTCTTTGTAGTAGGATCCTTTCTTTTTAATGGAGGTCCAGGCGAGTTCGATCAGCAGTGTTTTGAGTGGGTGTTTGCGGACTGTCGGTTTGCCATGGTGTCGTTTTCCGGCGGATTCGTTGTTTCCGGGGCAGATCCCCTGCCATGAACAGAATGCGTCTTCGGTTGGGAAGGCCTTCAGATCGATGCCAATGTGGGAGAGTATCCCCATGGCGCCAATCTCGTTAATGCCGGGTACTTCGTCCAGCCGTTCTATGAGGGGAGCATGATCTGCCATGAGGGCGCGAAGTCGCCTTGTGACTGCCTCGATCTGCGCTTCGAGGTATTCAACTGTGGTTAATAATGTGCTCAAAAGATGGGCGTGATGGTTGGAAAAGAATCCTTTGATGGAGCGGTGAAGCTCGAGAGTCTTCTGCCTAAGCTTCCCGCGAGCGCACTGTTCGATTTCCTCAAGGGTGATGTCGGACTGACGTCTTATGAGAAGTTTCATGAGGTTACGGCCAGTTGCACCAAATAGGTCTGAAACGACGGAGTCTATTTTGATGTTGGCGCATTGGAGAATTTTATGAATGCGTCTGCCAAAATCTCCGGTGGTCCGTACGTAACTCTGTCGCACTCCCCAAAGCTCACGCCACTCGCGGGCGTATTGGGGAAGGATGAAGCTTCCCTTGAGCAAGCCATGCCGGAGCAGCCCCGCCAGCCACTTGCAATCAGAGATGTCGGTCTTCCGGCCAGGAACATTCTTGACATGACGTGCATTAACGAGGATGACTTCCAAATGGTGTTCGAGAACATTATGAATCGGCCGCCAGTACACTCCGGTGCTCTCCATTGCCAGAATGGGACACTCATGTGCAATAAGCCAGTCTCTGAGACTGAAAAGATCGTCGGTGAAAGTCTTGAATTCCTTGATTTCGCTGGCAGGTTGCCCGGTCTCATCCGTAAAGAGAAGACAAGCCGAGACTTGATCCTTGTGGACGTCGAGCCCACAACAAATTGGATGGACAACGGAAAGGATTTGGCTATCATTTGTCTTGATCATGGTTGTTCTCCTAATCATCCTGGGTTCGGAACGGACCTATAATGAAGTGATTCAGTTAGGAAAATACCATGACCATCCAATTTCTAAACACTTTTCATCCTTCGTTGTGGGCGAAAGCCCATGAGGGGTTGAATTAAGGACAGTGGAACAGGGCAAGCAGGCTTAAGATATTGAAATGGAACAATTATTTCATTGAAACCCACCCGGATTTGTGAGATACTATCGTTCGTAAGATTAATGGGTAGGAACATTCCATTCCATTCCAATGAAAATCCTGTAAGGAGTTGATCATCATGGCACAGATTCTGCTTTGAAAATTCATGCCAACTTGCCAGCCCCGTTGCATCTTTCCTCAACCTGATCCCCAAAAACATTGATCCCGGAGCCAGACAATCCGACAAGGATTTCACCCGCAACCGAAAGCTTCCCTTTTCGAAACTGACTGCTTTCATTCTCTCTCTTGCTGCCAGCGGGAAGAGCCAGGGTGTGGACATCAAATCGGGTGAATTCTTCAAGGCGGCACGGCGTAGCGGTCTTTGGCCTGATGCCGGAGCCGTCCACCGCAGCGCGCCGACCCATGCCCGCAGCAAAGTGCCTTGGACCGTCTTTAGCGATATTTTCAGAGATGCCGTTGATTTGGCATACAGCCTTTGGCCTCGCGATCCATTCTTTCTTTGGCATGGGATGTCGGTCTTCGCCTTCGATGGCTCCAAGTACAATCTTCCGGCAACGGAAGAGAACCGTAAAGAATTCGACCCGCAAAGCGGCTTCCAATACGAAGGGAAAGGTCACTATCCCCAGTGCCTGGTC
>JBDKUG010000209.1:0-2557 GCA_039679815.1 Smithella sp. | reverse complement strand
ACGGCATTCCCCACAGGCTCTGGGTGCGCGACGTCAGGAAAAAGAGGATGAGCCTCTTCGACCGGTCCACTCGATGGGTCGAGGAAAAGCTCGTCGCAAATCCGCGCTGCCGCCGATTTCTTGCCGTCTCGACGATCACGAAGGAAAAATTCATCGCCGAGTTCGGCGTCGGGGGCGACCGGGTGCTCGTCGTGCCGCCGGGGACGGACGTCGAGCGTTTCGCGCGCCGCAACCGCGAGGGCTGCAGGGCCGATCTGCGCCGATCGCTGGACCTGGACCCGGCAACGCGGATCCTCCTTTTCGTATCCATGAACTTCGAGGTGAAGGGACTCGACTACGTCATGCAGGGGCTCGCGCAGCTCAAGCGTGAAACGGGACAGCCCGTGCCTGTGCTGCTTGTCGTGGGGCGCGGAAACGAGGGGCAATACCGGCGTCTGGCTGAAGAGCTCGACATCGGACCCAACGTTCGCTTTTCGGGGGTCACGGGACGGGATAACCTCGACGCCCTCTACCTGGGAAGCGATTTCTTCGCCATGCTCTCGCGCTTCGACACCTTCGGCATGGCGGCCCTCGATGCCATGGCCGCATCGCTTCCGGTTGTGTTGAGCGGCAACGTGGGGGCAAAGGACCTGGTGCGCGACGGGGTCAACGGCTTCGTGGTCGGCGATCCTGCCGATGCGGCAGCCGTGGCGGGCAGGTTTGCCCGGCTTCTCGACGCCGGGCTGCGGCAGCAAATGGGACAGGAGGCCTTCCGCACGGCCTGCGGGCAGAGCTGGGACGAGGTGGCCCGAAGGCAGATGGCAATCTACGAAGAGCTCCTAATCGCTGCACCTGGACCCATTTAGGCCTTCATGGGCCGTCTTGACAACTGTAAAGCTTTTGCTTGTCTTGTGCAGAAGAGGACTGGACAGTCTGTGATAAGCTTGGGCGTAAACGCTTCCTGAAAGCAAAAAGATTGTCATTCGATTTCGCATAGACAATCACCAATCGGTAATCGTCAAAAAGGCAGAGCCATATCGACTCTGCCTTTCTCATCCCTTTGGGGCCGGTTGCTTACTTTCCAAATCGTCTTATTCCTGCCAATCCAACAAACCCAAGGCCCAAGAGCATCAGGGTGACCGGCTCAGGCACTTGAGTGACTGACAGTAGTGAAGTCTTGGATTCTACCGCCACACCCTCAAATAAAGGGTTATGGGCTGATGTAACAATACCGCTCTTGTCATACGCAAACGCATAGAACGAAATTGTTTCAGGGAGGATTGAAACATGAACAGTAAAGCCGCCGAGGGAAGCACCGGAAAGAATTTGATCAAAAGAATAATCCGCCCATCTGTCGTAATAGATCAGACCAGAACCGCCATATGCAGTTGAATTAAACGGATCCTTCTGCTGTGTAAATCCTTCAGGACTTCCCAGCGAAGCATCGTACGGCAGATTAACTCCCCATTGATAGACATATTGCTGTGGGTCGGAAGATATATTATTGGTGACTGTAAAATTGAGAACATAATTGCCCGGCACGCTCGTCGTCGTGTAGGTGACCTCTACAGGTGCCGCGTACGCATTGGCACTGAAACAAAAAATCGCTATAAACATAAAAGCGACCCAATATTTTCTCATGGTCGTTCTCCTTCCTTGTGGCGGATTTCTCTTGTCCTTAACTTGAGCATACAGTGTGCCATCAACCATAAGAATATGAAATGATGTGAATTTTTTAACCGTCCTTTCAGTAAACACCGTTCTGGACGGTATGCGAGACCATTAATTGTAAATATTTCCGACAAACAAATACATTATCAACAAAATATCAAGACTCATTATCATCATTAACACAAATATTTCGACGAATTAACTATAATTCATGAAATAGTAAGGATTTTTAACAATAAATTGAAACCATTGAATCATTTGCAATGAAAATAAATTTAAAATTAAATTCTTACCATAAGTAATTGTATTATATGATTATATAATAGCATCCTAAGCAACGTATGCATTAATGTGTTGTTATTAATACGTAAGGGAAACCGACAGTGATGCATCCCTTGCATTAACTTCGATCAGAATTCCTTGATGTCCATGACTTCAGAGAACTCTCTGTTCATCAATACCCGTTGAAAAGTCTTTGTGATGTGGCTGGGAAAGTAAATGATAAGTCAACAGAAACGGCATTGGCAGGCAGATAATATTCCAAGACGCTAATTAGGTTCCCAGAAAAGGCGATTCCAGGCGATGCCCTGTGGACTCAATCGTGTTTGTCGAGCGTACAGCTGCCTTAAATGAAATTATGACAAATTGTTTTTCATGCCATATTGCACATGTTATTGAAGAAATAAAGTAGCGCATTCCCCCCCAATCTTCGCTGGCCAAGAACGAGAGAAGAATACACGACAGGGATGGCGTTGGCCCTCAAGAAACATTTAGAAGTGGCTCATCGGCCTCTTCCCGATGGGGTAGACGTTGAATCCGATCTCGTAGAGGGCCTGGTGGTCCAGGATGTTTCGGCCGTCGAAGATGAAAGCCGGCTTCACCATGAGATCGTGGATCCTCCGGTAGT
>JBDKUG010000221.1:0-6494 GCA_039679815.1 Smithella sp. | reverse complement strand
GGCAGAGCGTCATGGATTTAGGTTGATGAAGGGAACTAAAATCTGTTAAAATAATTTTAAAACAGTTCATTAGATTCGTCAGGGGAAAAAGATGCACAAGGCAGTATTAAAAAAAATAGGCATTTTCCTGTCAGGTTTTATCCTCATGGCGTGGATGGCTTTCCTGCCTGCACCGCTTTACAGTGCCGAACCACCTGAGCTTACCGACAGTGAAATGGCGGATGTTTATGCCGCCGGATTTTCAACCTTCACACGTGATGACGTAACGGGTCTTATTCGTGCGGATTTCCATGGCATGGACCTGCGCACCTGGACGGAAGTTTCCCCGCTGAAAATGGGCTATTACAACAACGGGACGGCGACAGGCTGGGACAACGATTGGACAAACGTTTCTGTGGGCAGTTCAGGCACTGATCTGGTTGCCAAGGGGCTTTTCGTCGAGATGAAATTCACAAACCCGACCGATCCGGCTACCCGCCAGCTGGAATACATTCGCATCGGGACAAACGATTTGACGGGAACCGTCAGCGCAAATTTCAACAGTTTCAGTGGAACCGTCGATAACGGCGTCACAAATATGAGCAGGGCAAATCTCGGTGCGGCGTCGATTTCCACCACAAATGGCGGTTTTTACCTGTCCCTGGAACGCAACCCGAACACGGGGGGATACAAGTTCAACTGGACCAACGCCACCATAACGCCGTAATGAAAAAGTCGTTTCGTTCTTCAGTAAATGTGACGATTTAACAGCGAATGCCGGAAACAGCGACGCTGGGGCTAGATAGGAACAGCAAACAAGACGTTATCGCAGTGATGACGAAATGAAAGAAAACAAAATGAAAAGAAAATATGGGCTAGCCATTCTTTGCGCAGTGTTTCTGTTTTGTGCAGTGCTTGTGTCACCGGCCTTTGCACAAATGACAAAGGTCGATGAGGAGGAACTGGCCCTGACGAATGCTTCCGTGACGGGGACGGTAACCCCGGAAGAAGCACGGTCCGCCGGAACCATCGACAAAGCAGGAGCGGTCTATTTTAAGTCGACGAACGGTTCCACTGAAGTCACCGGAGCCGGTCCTACCCTGAATTACCTGCCAGCCTTGGGTCCTGAGAACATGTACTACCACCACCCCTGGGCCAATAATGGCACCAATCAATGGTATTGGGGGGGCGGCACCACCTCGGTCTGGACCCGCACATACCCGTCGTCACGTTGACAGGTGCCGTCCGGGGGTTATGATTCCAGGCATTATACAAGAGCTTTACACAACTGCATTTCTCTGTCATTTCCGCTTGTGCCCTCGCGTGACCTCGCGCCACCTTCAGGTGGTTAGGTTATCAGGGTACGAAGGTGGAAATGACACAATTATTGGCTTTTATGTATCTTACACACGTTCCATTATAAAACCATGACATCGTCGATCAATCGCATTAGTCACGCCCGCCTTCTCGAAGAGCTGCGCATCAAGAGTTCCGCTATTGACTCCGCCGTTAACGGTATCGTTTTCGGGGATTCGGATGCAAGGATAACCTATGCGAATGCAGCTGCCCTTGAGCTTATAGGCGGTTATACGCTGGAGGAAGTTCTTGGCCGGTCCGTGTTGACATTTGCGGTTTTCGGGGAAGAGGCTTCACGCATCTTTGCCGAGTTTATGGAAAAAGGCAGCTGGAGCGGCGAGGTGGCCGGGCGCAAGAAGGACGGTTCACATATTTTTCTTCACCTGTCGGCAAGTCTTGTCCGGGATGACAACGGCAATCCTATCTGTACTTTGTGTTCCTTCGTAGACATCACTCGTACCCGGCAGGTGCTTGATGAATTGCGCATCAAGAGTTCCGCTATTGACTCCGCCGTCAATGGCATTACTTTCGGTGATCTTGAAGGCCGGGTGACTTACGGAAATGCCGCCGCCAGTAAGATGACCGGTTACACGCTGGATGAAGTTCTCGGCTGGTCCGTGTTGTCCTTTGCCGATGACCAGGAAGAAGCGGCACGCATCCTGGCCGAGTTCGGGGAAAAGGGCAGCTGGAGCGGCGAGGTGGCCGGGCGTAAGAAAGACGGTTCACGACTTGTTATCCACATGTCGGCAAGTCTTGTCCGGGATGACGATGGCAATCCTATCTGCACGTTGAGTTCCTTCATAGACATCACACGTTCCCGACAGGTGCTTGATGAATTGCGGATCAAGAGCACGGCGATCGACTCCGCTGTCATCGGCATCGCTTTCGGGGATCTTGAAGCCCGTGTAACTTACGCAAATGCCGCTGCCCTTGAACTTACCGGCTATACGCTGGACGAGATCCTCGGCTGGTCCGTGTTGTCTTTTGCCGATGACCAGGAAGAAGCGGCCCGTATCCTGGCCGAGTTCTGGAAAAAGGGCCGTTGGAGCGGCGAGGTGGCCGGGCGCAAGAAGGACGGCTCACGAATTGTATCTCATATGTCTGCGAGTGTGGTGCGTGATGAGAACGGTGAGCCTGTCGGCACTCTCTGTTCATTTGTTGATATCACCCGCACCCGCCAGGCATTTGAGGAATTGCGCATCAAGGACCATGCCATTGCCTCTTCCATCAACGCCATCGTTTTCGGAGATCTTGAGGGCCGTATAACCTATGTGAACGAGGCCTTTCTCCGCCTGTGGGGAGGTGAAGACGCTTCTGAGATTATCGGGCGGTCCATTTTCACTTTCGTCCAGTCCCAGCAGGTGGTCGAACAGATTCTCCAGCATGTGTTCGAGAAGGGCAACTGGCAGGGGGAGATCACTGCCACTGCAAAGGACGGACGCGATGTAACTATTCAGATCTCTGCGCACCTTGTTACGAATGAGCAGAACAGGCCGATCTGCCTGATGGGTTCTTTAGTGGATGTCACGGAAAAGAACCTGGTACAGGAGGAGCTCAGGCGGACGCTGGATGAACTGGAACAGCGGGTGGCGCAAAGGACGACCGCGCTGACCGAGGTCAACGAGAAGCTTCGCAGGGAGATCGAGGAAAAAAGACTGGCCGAAAAGAACCTCCGGCAAAAAGAGCGGGACCTGAAGCTCAACGCCAAGAATCTGCAGGAGGCAAACACCGCGTTGAAGGTCCTGCTTGAACAACGGGAAAAGGACAAGAACGAACTGGAGGAGATGGTTCTGGCCAATGTCCGGAGTCTGCTGCTTCCTTCCCTTGAACGTCTGCGGGGCTGTCGCCTCAACGACAGACAGAAGATCTATGTGGATAGCCTTGAGACCAATCTCCAGACGATTGTTTCACCTTTTCTTCACCGCTTCTCCAATCGATTTCTGAACCTCACCCCGGTAGAGATTCAGGTAGCCAGCCTGGTGAAGGAAGGAAAATCATCCAAGGAGATCGCCTCTATGATCAATGTTTCCGAGCGGGGTGTTGAATTCCACCGCAACAATATCCGCCGGAAATTAGGACTGAACAACGCCAAGACAAACCTCCGCTCCTACCTATTATCACTGTCTTAGGCCCGCTCACGCGGGACGAGCAAAGATCAGATTTTTGTCATTCTGTTCAAGCGAAGCGCGACACGGCTTGTGCCCTTCAGGGTAAATCCAGTATTATAAGGAATGGTTCCCCGCTTTCGCGTGGATGACGTCTAGTGTATTGCATCATCTGGGATTAAGATTTCTCACTTCGTTCGAAATGACATTATTGTAACGTTTTTACTAAAACACTACGCTAGATGATCCCCGTCATCCTCAGTAAGGCAAGCAATGAGAACACGGGTGTTGACCTCCTGTGACAGCAGTAGTTCTTTCCCACCGTGCCCTGAAAACGACCCTTCGCGAATTCGAGCCCCTTGAAGTTGAAAAGGAAATTTCCCTTTTCGTGGATGATGCCGGTGATTCTCCTGAGCATTTTTGATTCCTGCGGTTCGATTTCATCGGCCACCATCAGCGGAACCAGACCGAGGTCCATATAGGGCACGCCTTCCTGTTTGAAGATTTCCATGGCGTGGTTCATGATCACGTACCACAGTCCCTGTTTGAAGGAAGGGCAGGACCGGGAGATGTTGGGTACATAACTGACAATTCGGTTTCCCTCATAGATCGGATCGAAAAAGATGAAAGCGACGGGTCTGCCTTTCAGGTAGGCGTAGAAATGCCGTGAGTTTTCCTTATACTCATTTTTGAGCGGCCTGATCAGAAAGCGAATTTCCTGCCGGCTGCACGCCCTCGTCTTGATCCAACTCCTGGAGATCTCTTCGGCATGATCATCCTTATGGCTCTCCCTGACCTCGACACCCAGGGTTGCCGACTGGTTGATGGCCGTGCGGATCACCTGTTTCTTGCCGCCCTTGAGATTCCATTTCTGCAGATCGATCCGGATTTCCGAACCGAATTGAGTCCCGTAATATTTGTATTTCCGATGGAGGATGTCAACGACCGGTTTGGTTACCTGCACGAACTGGGCGGACGGATGATATTGCAAAAACTTGTCGATGATGAGTTCGAAGTGAACCGGGTCGCAGACCGGATCAGCAAGCACCATTTTGAATCCCCATCTCTTCATGAAAGCAATGTAACCGATGCCGGGAAGATCGAAATACTCCATTCCGGGCTGCATGGTTGAGAAGGACTGCGAATGTACGCCGTGTTCTTTCAGGCAGGCCACACGTTCACTATGAGAAAAACCACTTTCTTCCGCAACTGCTCCCGCGGGAAATGCCAGAACTTTTTCCACTATCGTCACCTCAAAATGAATAATTTAATTATTAATTAAATACCATCCTTATGCAGGTTTTTCGCCCAGGACAGACCAGTAACAATTAATAATACCCAGCTTGTAGTATTTTTTCTCCTTAATGACCAATCCGGCGTTTTCCATGAATTCCGGATAATTATAGATGTTGTGAACAGCGTTTCTGGCGAAGAGCCAGAAGAAAAGGACGGCGCCGTACCAGTAAATGACCTTTAAGGCCTTCGAGAAGATATTGCCTGTGGGATAGGAAAAATCGCCCACGACAATTTTTGCCCCCGGTTTTCCCAGTCGGACGAGCTGCTCCAGGACCCTGGTCATCGTTTCCCGGTAAAAGACATTTAGAAAGAAATTTGCAACCACCATGTCATATTTTTTAAATTCGTTGAATTCCAGGATGTCCGAGTGGACCTGGCGGATCTTCAATTTCGGGTTATTTTTCTTCAGCTTTTGACGGAATTGATTCAGCATGGTTTCCGAAAGGTCAACCACGGTTACATTGGCACCCAGCTCGGCCGCCTGTATGGCGTCCAGTCCATGTCCCACACCGGCAAACAGGACCCGGTCGCCCTTTTTTACATTGTCCTTGTTGATCATGGCGATCTTGCAGTGGTGAATGGAACGGCCGCTGTAGAGATTGCTCAGGAAGTCGTAAAGGGGGCCTACGATCCTGTATTTGTCTTTGACCGGCCCATTATTATTTTCAATCCCTTTATTTTTTGTCGTGTTCTTCATTCAAATCTCCATTACGGTCCCCGGATGCTTCGACACAGGGGTTTTATAAACGATAGAACGAATTATCTTGAGGGAAGCGGCTTGTAAATACCTCTTTCGTGGTAATTTATTCGCTCTGCGCTTCCAACAGGGCTATACCGTCCCGCGTTCCAGTCTTCCGCCAACAGCAGGAATCTCTGCGACACCCGGGACCCGGATGGTATCCTCTGCCTGTTGCAGGACGGTCTTGCGAGCCTTCAAGGCATATCGGTTCAACCCGGACAGATGAATTGGCCCCATGTAGCTCTCCCACTCAATGATTCGTGCGTCCACGGGAAAGGTGCTGCTATCGGCAGGCGTTACCCGTGAGGCGAGATCCATGAGGTTACGGTTGTGGAACAGGCATCGGGGTGATGCATAAAAAGAAAAGGTTATGGCCAGCTTCATGGTTGTATTCACAAAATCCGTCACTTTGCGAATCCTGTTTCTCATGCCTGTAATCTTGCAGACCCCGTCATACATCGTTACAACGCTTTTCAATACGGCCATTGCCGTGACAAAAAGTCTCCGGTCAACAATCCGGAAGTTTTTTTTGGGTTTGCCTTTCGGGTAGAGCTTTTCATAGGCTTCTGCGTTACGGTTGGACTCCAATTGAAGCAAATTCACCATCCGGCCGACCGTGATGGGGTTTGCCGAGCCGGTTGAACACTGGTAGATCCGGTGCGTTCCCGGGATCGCCAGTGCTTCAGCCGCAGCCAGGATCAGGCTGTTTGCCGCGAAATCAGCCGGAATAACATCGATGACGCCGTTTGCCCGGGCGGGAAAGAACTGGGTTTTTTCCCGTGCATAGGCCAGGATGATCGCGTCCGCCACTTTAACGCCTTCAACCCATCCCGGAACCGGTTCCTGGTAAGTGCTTTCAATGATTGCCGGACGGACAATGGTCAGTGTGGAGTCCGAAAGCTCCTCCATGATGATTTGTTCACCAAGCCACTTTGTGAACGTGTATGTGTCGTTCCAGCCATATCGGTGTGATTCTTTTGAACCCAGTTCAACCAGGCGTTCAGCAAGTTGATCGGACT
>JBDKUG010000195.1:0-11269 GCA_039679815.1 Smithella sp. | reverse complement strand
CAATCAACGCGGATTTATTCTCTGGCACAGATGGTGAAGAGGATTCTTTCGTTTGGACGGTGTCTTTAACAGGAATGGAAGGTGATGTCTCATCTTTGGCAATCGCTGATAAAAAAGAATCCAGCTCCCGCTTCTCTCTTAATAAATCATTCAAATCAATTTTATTGTCCATTCAAACGTCCTTCTTTTCGCTTCGACAGGGAGTTTATGGTCTTGTTTTCTGAAAAGCGCTATCTTTTCTTCTCAGCCTTGTTTTTCCCTTTTTCTTCCGGTCTATGATGTTTCTCATGCGCCGGAATGCGGATGATATCATTGCAGACACGACAAATAAAAATCATCGCCGAACCTCTTATCTCGTCAGCCTCAATGACATACCTTTCTCCACACTCCTCACAAAAAACTATCATGATCAGAATACCTGCCGTTGCCTTCCGGCTAAAAGATATTAACTGCGTTTCTCAGTATTAATAGGTATTTAATTAGCATCAGTCCTTTAAAAGGTCAACATTAACTTTTTTTCACCCGGCATTTTTAAGGGAACGAATTTCTTCTTTCACGGCATCCAATTCAGACTGGAACATGTTTTTAATCTCTTCCAGAGCGCAGGAAAAGGCCTCCTGAGTAGGCTGATCTTTTATGGCAGCTATTAAACCTTCCATTTTTTTACTGTACCCAAATGTCAGGCTTGTTGCCATTAGAGCCTGTTCAGGCTCGACGGCAATCTCGAATTCCTTGATTGCTTTTTCGGGTTGGGCTTCCGGCCGGGCTTCCTGCTGGAACGATTTCTCAACAGCAGCAGCAACGATTGGGGCCTCGGAAACGGGTTCTTCTTTGACAGGCGCGAAACCTTCAATCTTTAATTCTTCTTTCTCTTCTTTGACGACCTGTTCTGCCATAAACTCTTGCGGGACTGCCTCTTCAACAACAGGCGGAACAAACGCGGCCCCGAAAACGGGTTCCACCCGGGCAGGCTCAATCTCCACGGGTTTGATTTCTTCTTTTTTCTCTGTAAGGGTTTTTTCTTCCGGGAGAGGTTTGCCTTCTGAAGGTTTTACACCTTCTGTAACGGCTTCCGGAATCTTAATTTCCTTAGCTTCTTTAGCCTCTTCGGCAGCTTCAAATTCATGAAGGTCGGTACTGTCTACCCACGTCCTGTATCTTTTAATATCGTCAAGTAAAATTGTATGCTTCTTGGCCTCTGGCATTTTATCCGTCACCATGACGTTTTCGAAATGGTCATAGACGGACAGCAGCAGGTTAATAGAATCCTGGCTGGACATTTGTCCCCTGACCCGGATGTATCTACCCAGAAAGCGGATGATTCTTAAAAAACCTTGAACAATGCTTTTTCCCGTGAAAGAGAGATATAATTTATTGATTTCATCTTCCAATTGCTCAAGGATGTGATCATTGATTTCCCACTCAATGGACAAAATAACACTTTTCATGTCCTTCAGGGGTGAATTGTATATAGATGATGTCGATATGGAAAGATCATCCAAAGGTGAATGAAATTCGGACGTCGGCAACGGGGAAAGATCATCCAAAGGTGAATGAAGTTCGGGCGGCGGTGGCGGGGCAATATTTTCCAGAGGTTCAGCAAGCAAAACCTTTTCCTCCAGCCCGGCCCCTTTAATTTTATCCATAATTTCAGCCGGTTTTTCAACTTCCCGAGCAGCAAAGACATCTTTTTTTTCTTCTTCGCCAAATATCGCCGAGAAACGTTTTTCAATTTCAGAAATAAATTGTGATTTATCTGCTGCCTGAATTGGTTCAGGAGAAGGTTCGGGTTTGATTTCAGGTGCTTTGACGTTCTGGATTTCGGGGATATCCTCTTTAATGTCCGGTGCAACATTTTGAACAGTTGCCTGGGAAGGTTTAGAGTCTTTTTCTGCAATCTTGGGGGTGCTTTCAGCAAAGAGACTGTCGAGGCGGTTTTCTACTCCTTGAAGAAATGATGACTCTTCATTGTTTTTCATATCATGGCTCCTGTTTCAGTTGCTTTTCCAGAGACGACATCGTGTCGTAGATTATTTTTTTCAGAGTCAGAATCACGTTATCCCCCTCTACGGCACTGGCTTCGAATGAGGGAACTTTCAATTCCGCATTCAGATCATTCTCCAATGTTTCAACATCCAGAATTTCAATTCCTTCCTTGGCAAGATCTCTTTTGTTATATTGGATAACAAGCGGAATATCGCGGATGTTTTTATTATAGAGTTTAAGATTCTCTTCCAGATTCTTGATGGAAATAATGTTTTTATTACGACGGTCTGCCGCGGAATCGGCAACAAACACAACCCCGTCAACACCCTTTAATACCAGGCGTCTCGTCGAGTTATACTTTACCTGTCCGGGAACTGTATAAAGCTGAATCTTAACATCATAACCGCTGATTTTCCCCATGTCAAAAGGGAAAAAATCAAAAAACAACGTACGGTCGCCTTGTGTTTTAACCGTGACCATCTCCGAATTGATCTGAAGACGGCATTTATCGTATATGTACTCAAGATTTGTTGTTTTACCGCATCTTCCAGGGCCATAATAAACTATTTTGGCTTGAATAACCTTATCCTTCAAATTTATAAACGCCAAACCTGCACCCCCTGACATCCCAAAGCCGTCGTACGACCATGTATCTCTTTATTTGAAATTTTCATAATTACTAAACTAATAATTCGGCCAACTCTTCTACAACTTTTGACATTTTCAGCCTGAGGAAACCGAGCGAAATCTGGTTATTAAATATATTCACCAGCAGCAGTTCCTCGTTGACCTTGCAAAAGTAAATATTTTCTTTTTCACCTTTATGGAACAAAAGAGAAAACTCATCTTCACCAACAATTTTGGCCATACAGCTCATCGCACCGAAATTGGCGGCGGCAAGCGCAGCCAGTGAATAGAGATCCACCGTCTCGTTTCCGTTATTGATCGATGCTATCACATTGCCGGCAGTATCGATCAGCATCACACTCTGAACGCCGGACCCAATAAGATTAGCTGTTAAAATATCATCTATTTTGTCGAGTTGTTTTTGGCCTAAAATCATAAGGTAAGTCCTTCATTCAGAATGTTTTTAATATAAGGCAACAAAAATATATGTACATTACCGCTTAAATTGTTTTCACGTCAAGCTCTGCAAAAAAATACTTACAACCTGACGGGAACGCATAAAACAAGAAAAATCTCTAATTATTGGGATAGTATTATTATATTTATGAATTTTTTTCAAGGATAGAACTTGCTATATCTTTCATTTTTTTTATCAGTTCCTCTGTATCCTTCATTTGAGTCGCCTTATTTAACGAAATTCCCGTCCGTGTGGCAAGCTCCATACGGCCTTTAAGGCCTGTTTGATCCTGAACAACTTCAAATATACGAACCAGTTTATCTCCCATGATCCCTTTTCCCCCTATTTACCTTAAGAAACAACGGCATCTTCAAAAGCGTTAATGATTGCCGGCAGCACAACATTCAACAGAAGTCCAAGTTTGACCTGCTTCTTGTTGACTGTTACCGTCCATTGGTAATCACCAAACGGAATAACCAAAACCGCCATCGTACCGGCTACATCAACATAATAATACTGGCCTAATTCCGCCGGGTAGGTTTTCAGCGCGTTGCGAATAAACGCGGTGGCATCGTTTAACAACGTCGCTTCAGCGATATTGGCCTGATCAGTGGCAACCAGCACCTGGCCGTCTTCCGTCATGATAATACAAGAGGCAATAAACCCCTCACCTAAGTCCTTTTTCAAGATGTCCATACAAACATTTACTTTCTGAATATTCATTGGGCCTCCTTCTTAACGTTTCATCCGACGTTCATTTCATTAAAAGTTCTGATAACTTTAGGCATGATAATATTGCGCAGCATGCCAAGGCTGCACTTGACATTATTAAAAATGATATTCCACTGGTGCTCACCTATCATCAGGATTACCAGGGTTTGATGATCTTTCAAATCCATGATGAGATGGTCACCCAGTTCAAACGGGGTCTCGTTGCTGTATGTGGTTTTCATAAAATTGGTCAAACGCAGAAAAGATTCAGCGGTGTCCGGGTCATCATTATAGAATGCCAGCACCTTGCCAGCACTTATATTAATAATGCTGGCCGCCCTTAAAGCGTCACCCATGTCTTTGCTCATCAGGTTGAGGCAGGTATCGAGTTTTGTACGCTCAACATCGTCTGCAATGACTTCAGCATCTTCAAGCGTTTCGACATCTTCCATTTCCAGATCCGCATGCTCACCATTCTCCTGCACCTCATCACGACGTCTGGAACTTTCCATCATAAGCAGCATGAGATTTTTGTCGATTTTTCGATCGACACTGCTGGTATTGAGGATCTGTTTGATGTTCAGCCGGACATTTTCCCAAGCAATCATTTCCATCGCGGCGTTTTCTCCTTTTAAATCACCGCAAACCGAATCGTAAAGCTCTCCTTCCACAAAGCAGAAATGACCCGTATTATTTGTATTGAGATAAACTTCCATGATGCAGGTCTGCTGCTCCATCGCGATCACCTGAAGAAAACTGCCCACGGAAAGACCAAAAAGAGGCCAGCGCTGCAATTCTTCCTTGGTTACCGCTTCCGGCACGGGCGCATTGTTCATCTCTTCATTATCGATTATCAACTTGAAATCTTTTTGCACATCTCCACCCATAAGAAACTCCTTACTTACAGACTGTTACGGCATAGTTTTTTTATAGTCATTCGCATTAAAAAAACCCGGCACATAGTTTGTCTTATTCAGTTCTCGGTCTCTGATTTCTCTTGTCGCGGAATCCACGTGGCCAGGTTTGATGGCCAGCGCGGCAAAGATATTATCCGCAATAATATTAATGTCAAGTGGCTTTTCCAGATAACCGAAAATTCCCATGCTGCTGACAATTTCCTCGATCTTTGGCGTCCCGAAAGCAGTCATCAGGATTACCGGGATTTTGGGATAATTTCTGTTCATATAGGCCAGAAGCTCGAACCCATCCATTTTGGGCATGCTCAAATCCGTTATAACCAGATCAATAACCGGTGATGATTTTAAAACTTTGACAGCATCAGCTCCATTGGTTGCCGTCAACAAATTGAAATATTTCTTATAGATGCTTAACCCTTCAGCAATTGTCAGAAGCAGGGGCTCTTCATCATCGACAATTAAGACATCCCGTACCCGCCAGTCTGTCTGCAACTCTCTTTTATTGTTGCCGGAAAGATTTTCCTGTCCGTTATATATTCCATCTTTATTAAATATGTTTGCCATGATTCACCAGTTTCTTTTGATAAACCTTATTTTAATGTCTGCCATAAATAAAGCAAGAGCCATGCCCAAATCAAGAAACCAAACAAACCCCTTTAACAACAAGGGATTTCCAAGCAATTTCATTTTCCTAACCCTTTCAGCGGCCAAGATGACCCGTTCATTTTGAGCCGTTTACCACACCATGAATCATCCATGATAAATATACCTTTTGTGAAAACCATGTCTGTTAAAATTGTCTTGACAACACGGTTCGCCGCAAGTATTCTTAAATACTAAGAAGTCTAAATTTTTTTCGTTTGGCCAATAATCAGCGGGATCCCGTATGAGATATTGGCCCGGTTCGTGCAAAAGATATTTTTTGAACAATCAAATAAGCAAAACCAGTTGTGAACGAGTGCCTGTGAATATACGGGAATTATTATTAACTTAATCAGAAATGAATGAGAAGGGAAAGATTGAATTATGAACTCAAGCAATAATTTAAAGTCGGGACAAAAAGCGCTTTCAATGCAAGTATTGATTCTGGCCGTTGTCATTGTTATCATTGCATGCATCGGCTTATTCATCCAGAAATCATCAACAAGTGCCATTTTCAATAAAGGTTTTAAAAACTATCAAAGAAGCACCGAACTCCTGAAAGACATCAACTCCGTAACCGCAAACATTTATAAAATAAAAAGCATGGTGGCAGCGGGCCAGGACGCTCAGGAAATTAAGAAGGTTTCCGATCAGCAGATTCAAACAATGGCCAAAGACATTGACATTGTTAAAAACGCCCTGGCTTCCGACCTCGCCGATGAACAGAAGAAATTTTACCAGGCCATCAGCGACAACATGGCTGCGTACCAGCAGGCCACTCTTCAAGTCATCAGGCTTGCCCCCGCCGGCACGGGCGCGGCATACTTGAGTGTGTCAAACGAAAAAATGGAGGCGATCACCCAGCTTTTAACACAGCTGCTTGAATATGAAAGCAACGTCGGGGAAGAAGCCTACAATTCCTCCAGCACTATCTTCTACATTGTTGTCGTCGTGCTGATCATCCTGTTGGGCGCATGTGTTGTCCTGATTCCTTCCTTCATAAAGAAAATGGTCACAGGCAGCGTTGTGGAACCCCTGGAAGAGACATCAGGTGTCCTGCGGGAATTTGCCGGCGGCAAGTACAGCAGGTCACTTAGCTGGGAGGCCGACGATGCCATAGGAGATCTGGTACAATCTGTTAACGCACTGCGATCAAAAATGAGTGCCTCACCGGCCCCAACCCAGAAAGCGGCAGCACCTGAACCGGCAGTCGCTCCCGCAGAGCAAAAAGGCAAGTCCCTGTCCGATATGGTCAAGAAAACACCGGAACCGGCAAAAGACGGAACTAAAGCGGTTTCTCCTACTAAAAAGGCCATTGACAAGTTACAGGATATATAAAAAGCTATCGTGCAATGATACAAAATGAATTTTTAATCAAATTGAGGAGGGGAAAATGAGGCATTTTAAAAAAAGTTCATGTTTACTGGCCATGGCGTCCATTGCTTTGTGGAGCGTATCGGGCTTCGCAGCGGAAATTGTCATCGGTTTTTCCGGACCTCTGAGCGGTCCGGCGGGCGAATATGGTCTGGATTGTGTCAGCGGTATTGAAATGGCCATCAAAGAGCTGAACGCGGCCGGAGGCGTCACCGCCGACGGGCAAAAATATACTTTCAGACTGGAAAAAATTGACGACAAGGCAAGCTTTTTCCTGGCGCAGGCCAATGCCCGTAAACTTTTGGAAAAAAATGCCCTGGCCATTTTCGTCCCCGTTTTCAGTTCGGCCATACCCATGTTAAAGATGAATCAGGAGGAGTGCGGTGAATTCATTGTCATGGGTTACACCAGTTCACATAAAGCAACTAAAATAAAAAATGATCTCTTCGTGCTGTTTGCACCATTGTTTTTAGCAGAAGCACAGGTATTTGCAGAGCAGGCATGGGAAAAGGGATGGCGAAAAGTAGCCATGGTCGTAACGCAGGGCGCATACGGAGATGAGTGGCGCGAAACCTTTAAGACATACTGGGAAACCCTCGGGGGAGCCATAACGGCAGACAAACCCGCCAACTACTACACAAGAACCGACTTTGTCGGTCCGCTGACTGCCGCGATTGCCACAAATCCTGACGGCATCCTGATTGGCGGCCCCACAGGAACAACCGCGCTTGTTATTGAACAGGCCAGAAAGATGGGCTACAAAGGCGGCTTCATGATCGTTGACCAGGCCAAAATGGATGGTATTGCCCAGCTTCTGGATGGCACGAAGCTAATGGAAAACAGCATGGGAGTTACGACACTTGCAGCAATTCCTGCGCCTGCCACCAATACGTTTATAAAGAGATACCAGGCTGCATATCAACGGGCGGCTAACACCGAATCGGCATTGCATTACACCGGAATGCACTTATTAGCCAAAGCCATCACAACGGCGGAAACGCAGGACAATGTTTACGCTGTCCGGGCGGCCTTCCCCAAGGCGCTTCCGCTGCTTGCCGATCAGCATCTTCTGGAAATGCACAGTATTTCCAATGGCGGTCTGGTTCACGTCGGGACAGGCATACAACAGGTTAAAGAGGGAAAATTTCAAAAGGCCGACGTCCTTCTGTGGTGGACAACCAAACCGGAAGAAATTGCTCATATAGCAAAAACCACCAAATACACAATACCCATGAAACCCTATAAACTAAAGATAGCTCCCCTCGATTAACAAAGAAGAAGTAAAGTGTAAAAAACCAAGAGTCCCGGCCTCAACGAATTACCTGAAGCCGGGACTCCTTTTTACATGGGGAAAGAGATTTTTCTTCTTTTTCCTCCTGTAATAAAACAGGCACAGATCGTTTATTTTATCTACCGCTGGTGCATACCCTGTGGACCTGCTTGATATCCGTCATCCCCTGAAATGCTTTCAGAACACCATCCTGATAAAGCGTCAACATTCCTTCTTCCATCGCGATTTTCCGAATGACATCAATGCTCTCATGACGTTCAATGGAACGTTTTTTAATTTCATCGGTATTAATCAGCAATTCATGGAGACCGATCCGGCCCCTGTATCCTGTATGGTCGCAGGCGTCGCATCCCTTGGGACGGTACAGTTTTAGATTCTTGGAATAGGGTATTTTCTGCTGTTTAAAATACTCAGGTCCGTAATTCTCTGCGATTTGATCATATTCTTCCTGGGTCGGAGTGTAGGCTTCCTTGCACTTTTCGCAAAGTGTTCTGACAAGCCGCTGCGCAAGAACACCGAGCAGAGAATCTGCAAAATTCAGAGGATCTATGCCCATATCCAGGAGACGCGAAATGGTTTCCGGGGCGCTGTTCGTGTGCAGCGTACTCAAGACCAGATGCCCCGTAAGCGACGCTTCAACACCGATTTTAGCCGTTTCCAGATCCCGCATTTCACCCACCATAATCACATCCGGATCGGCGCGGAGGAAAGCTCTCATGGCGGCGGCAAAATCAAACCCGATTTTGGGATGGACCTGCACCTGCCGCAATCCCCTCTGTGTTATTTCGACAGGATCCTCAGCCGTCCAGATCTTGCGATCCGGTGTATTGATGTGTTTCAAGACCGCATGGAGGGTTGTTGTTTTTCCTGAACCGGTCGGTCCCACACACAAAATCATTCCATAAGGCCGTTCACAAATTTTCAGGAGCTCCCGGTAATTTCTTGGCGTGATCCGCATGGCTTCCAGCGGTAATGAATCTCCCTTGGCCAGAATGCGCATCACCACATCTTCTACCTCGCCCTGCGTCGGAATGGTTACGACGCGCAGTTCGATTTCCCCCACGCCCGGTTTTTTTAATTTGATCTTCCCATCCTGCGGAATTCTCTTTACGGTAATATCCATATTGGACATGATTTTTATTCTGGAGATAATCGCGGCCCGATAGCTGTAGGGCAGCGTCTGATAAAGCACGCAATCCCCGTCAATCCTGTATCGCACCAGAACACTTTTATCAATAACGTCCGGTTCAATATGAATATCCGATGCCCGCCGGACAAATGCGTCGTTGATGATTTTGTTGACCAGTTGGATAACAGCGCTGTCAGAATCCCTTACGCTTTCTTCATCCTCGTCTTCCCCTGATGTATCGGTCCCTTCAAGCTTCCCCAGCAGATCCGTAAACGTTGATTCTTCGACATTTTCGCGGAAAAAGGAATCGATATACTTTAGAATATCTTCTTTGAGGGCCACATCGTATTTTACAGACTTGGATTTAAGCAGGTTTTCTATGGCATCCCGTTTGATAATATTCTGGGGATCATCAATAATGACGTGGACATTTTTATCGCTTTTTTCAAGAGGGACCCAGATTTCCCTTGCCAGATATTCTTTTTTCAGGTTTTTCAGAAGATCACCCGGTATGGGCGTGTTCGGGTCAAATGAAATAAACCGGCATTGATAGAAATACTCGAGGGATTGACCGATCTCAGCTTTAGGAATTCTATATTTATTGATTAATATATTCTCAAGAGAATCATTTGATGCCTTGAATTCTTCTTTTGCCTGATTTAATTCTTCCTCTGTGATCAGACCGTTTGAGACAAGATAGCTGAATTTTGATTTTTTCGCCCGGGGATCGACCCGCTGCTGATTGTAAAGTGCAATACCCAGCACATCCACAATTTCCTGCAGCATCACCGGTTCCTCATCTAAAAACTGTTCATCTCCACCCTTTTTATTGATAACTTCGATGGCGCCCAGAACTTCACCGCCGTATACAATCGGCATGGCCAGAATATGCCTAACTTTTACACCGAATCTCGAATCCGTATTTGACTCAAGCAGGAGGTCTGAGTATTTGTTGATTTGCAGATTATTACTGAAATCGGAAATATTGATCATCCTGCCGGTATTCGCTACATACCCGGGAATGGTTTGATTGCTGACTTCTGTTTTTCTTTCCTTTACCTGATCACCCGAAATAACATACGTGTATATTTCTTTTTTGTTCTTGCTGTTGACAACGTAGATATGGGCTGCTTCGACATTGAACAGCTCGAGAATCATCGGCCGGGAATCAAGAATGATCTGTTTTACGTTCTGTGCGGCATTGATGCAATTGGTGATATCCTGCAATCCCTGTTGCTGCCGGAGGATATCCTGCAGTTCAGAAATCTCGGAATTGCCGTACCTGCTACTCATAGCAAACCGTCCTCTGGTTATTGACAACACGTTGCATCATCGAGAACCTCAATATCAGATTATCAGACCGATCAATGCAAAATGGTGCTGTCTCATGATTTTCAATCATGTTATTATTCTTAATATTGTCCATCACGCCTGTTCACACTGTTTTCAAAAGAGAAAGAAAACAGTCTAATTATCTTAAATAACTTATATAACTAATTTTTAAAACTAAACACACACGACTCAATGAGTCAAGGTTATTTTTATCCGGAACAACCAATATACCATTTCAGGTGATAAATTCTTACTGCATGAGGCCCTGGCCAACCTCGTGCAAAACGCCATTGACTTCAGTTCACAAAACGAAGATATCCACATCACCGGCCGTTTGGAAAACAAAAGCATAAACGCTATCATTGAAGATCGCGGCCCCGGCATACCCGATTACGCCCTTGATAAAGTATTTGATAAATTCTATTCCCTGCAAAGACCGGAAACAGGGAAAAAGAGCACCGGCCTGGGTCTGAATTTCGTCCGTCAGGTGGCATCCCTACACTCAGGTGAAATTTTTCTGGAGAACCGTGACAGCGGCGGAACCCGGGCCATTCTGAGTCTGCCTGTATAAATCTTTTATCTCAGTGCGCCCTGTTCAAATGGTCAGTGGCCGTCTGACCCGTATATTGGAAGACATGTGACATCTAGACGGGCTGTTGCCCAAACGATATCCCTTTGAGCGGCCATTGAAAGCGTTTTGTCTCATAACTGAAGGCCTGTGGCCTTCCCGGTAAGGAATATACGAATTATTGCGCTTCGCAAATGCTGCGCGCTTCCGGTCAAGGCGCAGCGAAAGATCAGTA
>JBDKUG010000077.1:0-1672 GCA_039679815.1 Smithella sp. | reverse complement strand
CCCTTTTATTACCATGTTTTTTATACTCATTATATTATAAAACCGCTCCTGATTTTCCCCACAAGTGTTAGTGTAACGGCCTCAAGCTTCTGAGCGGGCATACCTGAACCGGGCTAAGGTTTTTGGTCCCCATAAAAATACTACGATTGCGGACGTGATCGTAATGATTGCATAGCCGACAGCTGCGTCGCCGAGTTCGTAAGCTGAACGATCCCCGGGAAATGTACTTCTTCCGGTATTGGTCACGGCGTGAAAGAGTATGGCCGCAAAGACGCTATTTCCAGTGGTATTATAGAGCCAGACGGTCAGGATCCGAAAACTAATGGTCAGGAGAATTCCTCATACCATCAATCCCGGAGTCTGGCCAATTTGAATCCTTGATGGGTAATGCCATACCGCATGGATAGATCCCATAATGAGACTGGCTGTCAGAGCGCTGTATCTGACCTGCATGGGATCAGTGGCATATCCCGTATATCCAAGCTCTTCCCACGCAGCTGCGAGAAAAAAACCCAATAAAGATGAGCGGGGTTGCAAGTGGAATGTGCCATTCGGTTGGGACCGGTAGCCCGACGAGGCGCATTGCCCCGTAGGTCAGCACGTAGAAAGGGCATCAAGAAAAGGATCGGAACATACCAGAGCTTTTGTGTAATCCTCTTATAATCGAAGGCTCTCTTCCAGAGCTTCCGTAGTCCTCTAAATTTCTCTTCTTGGTACACAAGGATTGAGGCCGCTATCAGCGTGACAAACGTAGCTCCAATATCGGTCACGGGAAGATTATCCACAGGAAGATTCATCGGAAAGATAATATTAAGCACCCAAAATAGAATAGAAAGAGCAAAAATCAGTACACAGAAAAGAAGAGGTGACCTTTTAGATGATGAATTTGTGTTCATGACTTCTAGTATCCTAACCGTTTTAAGTCTCTTAAACGGTTTAGCCTGGGTTTAAATATCTAACAAAATTGATTTTGCACGTCGCCTTTTATCTTTTTTGACGTATCCACTGTTGAGTATCCACTGTTGAGCATGGCGGCTTAAGACGCTCTGCAGGCATTACATACACATTCCACTTGACGATATGCTCCAGTTCAGCGCCACCAGCTTTCAGTGCTGGTTGCAGGTTGGCTAAAACCTGTTCTGTCTGTTGCTTGATGTCGCCTTTTCCAACGATTGTTCAAGAAGCGTCTACTGCGTCCTGCCCCCCGAATAAATTGTTTTTACCTGACGTTACGACAATTACGTTGGTGAATGTCGGGTTTTTGTGCAAATCGTCGGGATTAATGTACAGAACCTGTCCCAGCTTGCATTGCTATTATCTGCCATGTTGCTTCTCGCTCCAGTTATTTTCCCCCAATTTAAATTTTACTTTTGCAGTTTTTCCAGCAGCTCATCGAGACGGTCATAAGAGTCATTAACTCCTTCCTCCATACCGCTCTGGAGCATACCGTCACGATCTACAACCGACAGGAAGACAGATTGTGATGTCAGTTTTGTCCTGTTACCTGGCAATTCTTCAAACCGCGCAGTATCAAGGATTACATGCCCTTTTTCCGGCAGCCCTTCGAATTCAAAGGTACCGATAATTCTTTCAGGCGATAAGACTTCATGATTTACGCCGTGGAATGCATACTCATTGCCTTCTGTGTCTTTCTGGATGTAGCGCCATGAGC
>JBDKUG010000070.1:0-9777 GCA_039679815.1 Smithella sp. | reverse complement strand
TGTTATGATAATAAAGTGAGCAATTTTATGTAAATAATGACAAGCTCCACGATCATGATGAAAATTCATTACCCAGGAATGTTGCAGAGAGGCAAGTAATGCCGATTTCCAATCTTGATAAAATACGTGACGGCTTAACCAATGCATTATCCCGTGGCTGGGAAGAACGCGCCATAATGGAATGCAGGGACATCATTCAAGCTGCCTTCGAAGATGCGGGTAATGGCCTCTGGGAGTGGAATTTAGAAAACAATAAAGTCCGTTTTTCGAAACCGTGGAGAACCATGCTGGGCTATAAAACGGATAAGCCAGGGGATGACATCTATGACTGGAAAAGGCTGTTGCACCCCGATGACCGTGAAAAGACATTCGACGCTTTAGCATCTCTTCGAAGAAAGAGGAGCAAAACCAGTAAATGCGAGTACCGCATCCTGCACAGCGACGGCACTTACCGCCGCGTTTTAAATGTGGCCAAAGCGATCCTGAAGGACGGCACCCCTGTTCGCATCATTGTCATGCAAAAAGACATCACCCGGCAGAGCCTGATTGAAGAAAAGCTGCGTGAAAGCGAGCAGAAATATCGCATCCTGCTCGAAGAATCCAGCGACCCGATATTCACCCTCGATCTCCCGTGCACTTTCAAATACGTCAACAGGGCATTCGCCTGCGCCATGAACATGGCTCCTGAAGATATCACGGGAAAATCCGTCTGGCATATATTCACCCGGTATGAAGCCGATAAAATCAGCATCCTGGTAAACGAAGTCTTCGACAGCTGTAATCACGATGTCATGGAAATGAAGATACCGGGGCCGAACGGCGAGCGGTATTACATGACCAGCATTGAGCCGATAAAATTCGGGGATGGCAGGGTAGCCTCCGTCATGTGTTCCTCCAAAGATATCACCGAACATAAAAAAGCCGAGCATGAACTCATCAAAAGCCGCGATTTAATGTCCAAGGTATTCGAGAACTTTCCTCTGGCGGTTTACATGAGAGACTACAAGAAAGAGGGCCTGTATGTTATCGGGAACAAGATGTGGGATGACCTCCATAAAAATTCACCCATGCTTTCCAGGGTCCTCTCCGAGTTCGAAGACGCGGCCCTCAGCACAGGGTCCGCCGTCATATTTGAGCACACGGTACCCGCTAAAGACGGCCGGATGAAAACGATGAAGTCCAATCTGATCCCTCTGTACGATAACAAAGGCCATCTGGAATATTTACTGGGAATATCCGAAGACATATCCGATCTCAAGCAGATGGAGGCAGACCTTATCACCAAAGATGCCGCGCTCGCCCAGGCATCAACCGAGAAGGCCATATCCGCTCTGGTTGCCGGTCTGAGCCATGATATCAATAATGCTCTGGGAGGCGTAACCGGCGGACAGGATCTGACTAAAATGTACCTGGGCAAGAGCGAAAGAACCATCGATAAGATCGATGCCGAGCGCATGAAATTGATCGATACGATCCGGTCCGGCAAAACCGGAAATCCCTCTGTGTTGCCCAAAACAGGAAACAACGGTTTTTCCCGCCATCTGGAGGAATTCCTCCATGAAAAACTTCCGGATCATCTTTCAGCTCTGAAAACAAACATGCAGGCCTCGCGTAAATATCTTACCTATGTGGATAATGGAGGGTTGGTCATCCGCGATGTCACATCGGGAATCCGGGACTACGTGAAACGTGACCACTCCCTGAACAGTTTTGAAATCCGTCCGGCCATCCGCGGGGCTGTGTCACTCTCCAAGGGCCAGTACAAACCCATGGCACAGGATCAGGGCAAAACCGTTTCCGTAGAAATCTGCGACGCTTCACCATCAGCCACGGTTTTCGGCAATGCCGGAGAATTCATGGGAATTGTCGTTAATCTGATCAACAATGCAGTTGCCGAGTTCCCCCGGGGCTGCAGCAACCTTATCTGCATATCCTGGGAAAAAGAGAAAAACGCGAACGCTGAGGATGTCATCCGTGTGCGCGTTTCAAATGATGGTCCGCCCGTGCCGGATCACATCCTGACTCATCTTTTCAATGAAAAAGTGCGATCAACCCATGGCGGAAGCGGGATCGGCCTGCTGGCGGTCAAGAGCACGCTGGACCGTTTCGGAGCGCACATCCGCTACATAACCGATTTCATTCCGCCGCAAAAGAACGGCCAGCCGGCCCCGGCAATCAACAGGAAAAAACCCTGGACAACTTTTGAAATGGAACTTCTCATGTCTGATGCGCAGGAGGAAACCTTCAGGCTCCCGAAAGATCCGTTGATTCCGAGAAAAATCCTCGTTGTAGACGATGAGAAATACATGCTTGACATCATGGAAAAATACGCGGAGAACCTCGGGCACAGCGCGGTTTTATTCAATGATCCGAAAGATGCCCTTCAGTGGTATACGAACCACAGCGATGATGTGGATGTCATCATTTCCGACCAGTGCATGCCGGACATGAACGGCTGCCAGCTGATTTCCAATATGAAGCGGTGCAACCCAGGAAAGACATTCATCATCATGACAGGACATGGACAATTGACGCTGACCCGCGAAGATACAAAAGACATTCATCTTCTTGTACGAAAACCGTTTGATCAAAAACAGCTGTGCCTTGCCATCGAAGATGCCGTGGAAGAACGCAACAAAACTGTCAGCCAGGACGCCGATTCAACCGCCAAAGATCCCGCCAGGGACCTTGCCTGAACATTCATCCCCCCGACAATGCATTTTCCCCATGCGATTCTTGTTCAGGTCACCACAAAACAGGGAAAGCGGGGGTCAACCGCTTTATGCTTTTTCTTCCCGGGCCATTTTGTCGCGCTTTTTATAATACTGCAGTACCGCCGCCATGGATCGGGCGGCGCGTTCGGGATCCTGATAAACGGGGACCCCCCGATCAAGCAGGTATCGAACCATGGTTTCCTGAAGGCTGCGGTAGGTAAAACCGACAACGGGTTTATCGGGGTGGCGTTTGGTCAAACTGAAAAAAGCCTCGGAATGCTCTGCAAGGATTTTCTCCCGTTCCAGCGGGATCGATTCATCGGGAACCCCCATTTCCTTTAAAATCCGGTCTGCGAAGCCGCCGGGAGACAGGATATAAGCCAGAAGCATATCGGCATTTTTTTCCGACAGCAGCACGTCGGGAATATCAAAAAAACTTTCTGCAAAATCTCTGTTGTATGTCAGGTCAACCGGATTCGCGGTGCTGGCTGTTCTGGGAATCATGGGCTTCAGCTTTTCCAACGTTTCCTGAGAAAGCGGCGGCAGGGTAAGACCCGCGCGTCCGCAGGAATCGGCAGCCGTGGCCCCCGGACCGCCGGAATGCGTTTGAATGATGACCCGGTTTCCGCCGGGCCGGGGAAGCGTCCCCAGCGCGAGCGCATAATCAAAGAGTTCCGTGATGGTCGTCGCCCGAATGATTCCACATTGCCGGAAGACACCATCATAGATTTCGTTGGGCCCCGACATGGAACCTGTATGAGAAAGACCCGCCTGCCTGCCTGCTTCAGACCCACCCACATAAAGGGCCACAACGGGCTTATGGAGTGTAATAGCCTTGGCTGCTTCGACAAACTTTCTGCCCCGGGTAATTCCCTCAATGTAAAGTGTGATCACCTTCGTGTTGGGACACACGCCCAGATATTCCAGGCAATCGACAATGTCAATATTGGCCTCATTCCCGACGCTCAGTGCTGAACTGAACCCCATCCCATGGCGATGAAGATAATCAAACATCTGCGTAACAAAACTACCACTCTGGGAAGCAAGTCCCACAAAACCGGGAAGACCTTCGGCGGTGATTGTTGTAGGATTCAATTTGTGGTGCATATTGGCGACGCCCAGGCAGTTCGGCCCGAGGAAACGGATGCCGTATTGATGGGCAATTGCCTCCAGTTCTTGTTGGCGCGCGACGCCTTCGGGGCCGGCTTCCCGGAACCCTCCTGACACCACGATGGCGTGACGGATGCCCTTTTTCCCGCAATCCTCCATTGTCCGGCAGACAATATCCGTGGGCAGGACAATGATCGCCAGATCCGGAACTTCCGGCAGGTCCATAACGCTGGCATAAGCCTTTAAACCGCGAACCTCCTTTTCCTTAAGGTGGATCGGGTATATTTCCCCCTCGTAACCAAGAGCCTGCACCGATGAAAGCATCATGGAGCCCATTCGCAAAAAATTATTGGAAGCGCCAAAAAAAGCAATGCTTCGGGGATTGACAATGGAATAAAGCGGGCTTTCTTGAATCGAATGGATCATTTTACTTACCTTATGATAAAAACACAGCGAAGGGGCGGGCTGCTGCCCCGCCCCTCACATCCTGATCATGGAAGCATTCTTGACTGCTAATTTATTTTTTTGCCGCCGGTTTTGCCGCCGGTGTCTGCGCGGGGGCTGCTCCGGACGGTTTCACATCCAGCAGTTCCACTTCAAAAACCAGTGCCGCACCTCCGGGAATAACAGGCGGACGCCCTTTGTCACCATAGGCAATTTCAGCCGGACACACCAGCTTCGATTTGCCTCCCACTTTCATCATGGCAACCCCTTCCGCCCAGCAGGGGAATACCTGCCCCAAGGGTAATTCTGCAGGTTGGCCGCGTTTGATGGAACTGTCAAATTCTTTTCCGTCAATCAGTTTACCGACGTAATGGACTTTTACAGTGTCCGTAGCTTTCGGCTGTGCACCTGTTCCAGTTTTTATCTCGCTGTAAATCAGACCGGTTGGGGTTTTTTTCGCGCCTTTTTCAGCGGCGGCTTTTTCCAGAAAGGCCTTGGACTGTGCTTTTTGCTTTTCCGTGGCTTTTGCCATACGTGACTGTATCATTTCTGCAAGTTTCGGCATGTTTGCTTCCGGCTCAGCCACCAGCTTCTTGCCGGCGGACGCATCGGACATCCCCATCTGAACATATTTCATTTCCTCGGGAGACATGTCAAAAACGGACAGCTGTTTATTGAGATGGGCCCCCAGCGCGTAGAAGGCTTTCTGTTCCTCTGTTTTCGGCGGCTGCGGAGAACAACCCCAAACACCAACAAGAAAAATAAAAACAAATATCACTGATTTACGCATAACAATTCCTTTCTTTTCTGTTTTATTTTAAAGTCCTTTATATATCTCAGCAAAAAGCCTGATCATATCTATCTTGCGTCATTCTTTTACACGCTCCGGCTGTCATATCCGGACAGAGGCGCCACGGAACAAATCGTCTACTCGAAGCGGGGAACATCCGTCCTCAGCATCGTTTCATCAAGCATCTGCAGGACAACTTCATCCCCTTTTTTTACAGAAGAAACATTTTCATCAAGGACAATAAAAGCATTGGCTGCTACCATGGAACTCAGGATACCGGATCCCTGCTCGCCGGTCATGCGCACAACATAACGAGTCCCTTCTTTTTGAACCACTGCGCGTAAAAAATGTTTGAAACCGGTTTCCTTCCGGATGTTCTGAGCACTCACCGCCTTGAAGATCTGACGGAAAATCCGTGTGTGTCCCTGCATTTTCAGCAGATAAGGACGTACCAGCTGTTCAAACGAAACCATGACGGCAGCAGGATTGCCAGGCAGACCGAAGAGCGGCACACCGTTAATGGATCCAAAGGCCGTTGGTTTTCCCGGACGCATGGCCACCTTCCAGAAATGCATGGCATTACCTGAATCCGCCATCACGTCTTTAACGAAATCATAATCACCGACCGAGACACCGCCGGAAGAAAGGACAACGTCGGCCAGGCCCGCCGCCTGGAATTTTTCCGCAAGCTCCGACCGGTTATCATGGGCGATACCCATCATAATCGGGATCCCGCCGCAGTCCCGAACCTGAGCGGCAAGAGAATAGCTGTTGGAATTGACAATTTCCCCGGGAGACGGATCAGTCTCCAGTTCGACCAGCTCGTCGCCGGTGGAAAGAATTGCTACCCGGGGTTTCTGATAAACCGTGACAAACGCCTTTCCCAACGCGGCCAGCATGCCGATGTGCCCGGGACGCAAAACGCTGCCCGTTTTAATAACGAGTTCACCCTTTTTTACATCTTCACCGGTAAAACGGACTTCAGCACCCCGGGACGCAGCGGTTTTAATGATGACCGTTTTACCTTTTTCTTCCGTATCTTCCCGGAGAACAACGGCGTCCGCGCCTTTGGGAATCACAGCACCGGTCATGATGAGGGCTGCCTGGCCTTTGTTCACTCTTTTTTGGGGAAGACTGCCCGCTGCAATGGTTTCAATCACCCTGAGTTCCACGGGTTTTCGGGCTTTAGCCCCTTTCGTATCGATTGAGCGAACAGCGTAGCCATCCTTCGCAGAATTCGGCGCAGGGGGAATATCACGCTGCGCAATAACATCCTCTCCAATCACCCTGCCCGAAGCTTCCAGAATATCAATTTTCTCGAATCCCAGCGGGCAACAACCCGTAAGAATGGTTACAAGCGCCCTTTCCACGGAAATCATGATATTTTCTCCATCGATCTTAAAATGTGCACCTTATCAAAGAAAACTAGGTTGTCAATTAAAAAAAGGGGCAAGGATAGAGGGTGCAAGGGACGTTTCGACAGGCTCAGCGACCCCTGGACCTTTCTTCTCCTTGAACTAAATGACGATTTGCGCTAGGGAGAGAAAAGATTAATCAGAGGAAACAATTTATGACTTCCCAACAGAAAAAAATTCGCAAAATGCTGGCTGATAAAGACGGGATCTTACTGGCTCACTTCTATGTCAGGCCCGAAATTCAGGAAATAGCCGATGTCCTGGGCGATTCGCTTGTGCTTGCCCGGTCGGCAGCAAGCGCAGACGCTAAAGTCATCGTCTTCGCGGGCGTTCATTTTATGGCGCAAAGCGCGGCCATGCTGTCACCTCAAAAAACCATTCTTCTGCCGCGGGTAGACGCCGGATGTCCCCTGGCCGACATGGCCGACGCTGCTTCGGTCAGGAAAATGAGGATGGAAGAGCCGGATGCTGTTTTTATGGCCTACGTCAATTCCACCGCGGAAGTGAAAGCCGAGAGCGATATCTGCTGCACATCGTCAAACGCGCTCAAAATTATCAACACTCTGCCGCCGGGAAAAAAGGTCGTCATGCTGCCCGACGGCAACCTGGCACGCCACGTGGCATCGGTCACCGGCAGGCAAATCATTGCCTGGAGGGGCTGCTGCCCGGTCCATCAGGTGCTGACCGTCGAGGACGTCAAGGCATGCAAACGGAAATACCCGCAGGCACCTTTTGCCGCGCATCCGGAATGCCGTCAGGACGTGCTTGCCCTCGCCGACTTTGTGGGCAGCACATCGGCAATTATCCGTTTTGCCCGTGAAACAAAAGAAAACGAAATCATTGTAGGAACGGAAGAAGGCATCCTGGCCGAGCTGCAAAAACACAATCCGGGAAAGACCTTCATTTCCGCCTCTCCCGCTCTTGTCTGCGTCGACATGAAAAAAATAACCCTGGACGACATTGAACGCTCACTGGATACCATGCAGCCGGTGATCACCGTCCCCCGGGGCATAGGTCTGGCCGCGAAAAACGCTCTGGACAAAATGCTGGCGACTTCTTGACCGGCCGTTTTAGCCGTTTGGATTGACTTCATTGAGAAAAATCATTGATAAGAAAATTCTCCGCGAGGCTCCTCCGGTGCGTGAGCTTCTGGAGCTGCTTGGAAAAGACACACGTGTCGTTGATGTTCACGGTCTTACGGGTACCGCGCGTCCTTTTTTGACAGCGGTCATCTTTGACCGTCTGGCCGGACCCGTCACCGTCATTTGTCCCACGGCCAAAGAGGCTGCCGGATTCGCCCGCGACCTGACTCTCTTTCTGGGTGAAGAGTCCGTTTTGTATTACCCGCCGCTGGATTTTCTTTCCATTGACATGTTCGCCCTCCAGCGTGAAGAAGAACTGGCCAGGCTCAATGTGCTGACACGTCTGCAGGTGGACAGCCGTAAAATCATTGTCACCTGCTTTGCGGCCTGCATGCAGAAAGTCATGCCCTTTCCCGAATTTCAGCAGTATCTGAAAATCATTTCGACAGGCGATACCCTGCTGATGGAGGAGTTTCCCGCCAGGCTTTCGGCCGGTGGATATCAGAGGGTTTCACTGGTGGAAGAACAGGGAGAGTACAGCCTGCGCGGCAACATTCTGGATGTTTTTCCGCCCAGTGAACCCGAACCGCTGCGGCTGGAAATGGCCGGCGACGAAATCGAAACGATCCGCCGTTTTGATTGCACGACCCAGCGCTCGGGAAAAACAATTGACGCCTTTATGCTCGGACCGGCAAGTGAAATCCTGATCGACGAAACAAGACGAAACCGTGCCATTCGCAACATCAAACGCCGGGCCGATGATCTGGAACTTTCGCGCGATCTTCGCAGCAGGCTTACGGAGACACTAAGACAACAATCCGCGTCATCCGTCAATCCGATTTTTCTGCCCCTGTTTTACGAAGATGATGACAGTCATGACCTTCCTGCCCGACAAAAACTCTCAAGTATTTTTGATTACCTGCCAAACGACACCCGGTTCATCCTCAACGATGAACTGGCGATCAAACAGGCCGCGCAAGTCACAGAGGAAAGTGTGGACAAGCTGCTCTACAAGGCAAAAGCGAGTGGGAAGTTTTATCTGGAAAGCACCGGCATTTACATGGATTCAGCAACCCTCGACATGCGACTGGCCGGATTCAGGCAGGTCCGGCTCTCCGGTCTGATGCTGGACAGCGACACCCAACAGAATCCTTCTGTGACGATTCAGGCCCCCCGGGAGATTGTGGCCGCCGAACCGCTGGCCGGTGAAGTAAAGGAGGAGGCCCTTCTTCGCAATACTGCGGATAAAATCAAGCAATGGTTGTCCGGACACATGACGGTGTTCCTGTTTTCTCCAACACCGGAAGACAATGTCCGTATCACGCATCTGCTCGCGGGATATGATCTGCATGTGCAGAGTCTGCCATCCGGCACGCAGCTTCTGGAAACCATTCGCAACCTGGGTAACGATTCCCGGCTTTTCTTACTGGAAGGAAAAATATCAGGCAGTTTTGTTCTGGAAGCCATGAGGCTTGCTTTTATAAGCGGAGAAGAAATTTTTGTCAAAAAGACTTCCCGACGCAGGACCCGACCCGTCCGGGAAGGTTATTTTTTAAAGTCCTTTGGCGATCTGAAAGAAGGAGATTTTGTCGTCCACACGGATTTCGGCATCGGGATTTATCGCGGCCTGCAGAAAATCACCGTCGGCAAAATCGAAAATGATTTTCTGGTGATCGAGTATTCGGAGGGAGACAAACTCTACCTGCCGGTAAACTCCCTTGAAAAAATACAGCGCTATCTTGGGCCGGACGGTTATAAACCGAAAATTGAAAAGATGGGAGGCGCATCCTGGGACGCAGTTAAGGAACGGATAAAAAAATCCATGCGTGATGTGGCCGAGGAGCTGACGGCCATCTACGCGGCACGGGAGGCGATGGAGAGGAAATCTTTCGCGCCACCGGACCGCATCTACGAGGAATTCTGCTCGACCTTTGCGTTTGAAGAAACCCCCGATCAGGCCAGGGCCATTGAAGACATCCATGAAGACATGGATGACGTCAAACCCATGGACCGGCTGATCTGCGGGGACGCGGGCTTCGGCAAAACGGAAGTCGCCCTGCGTGCTACGTTCCGCGCGGTCATGGACGGCAGACAGGCGGCGTTGCTGGCGCCGACAACCATTCTGGCCGAGCAGCACTACGCGACTTTCTCTGAGCGGCTGGCCGATTTCCCGATCCGAGTGGACGTGCTGAACCGTTTTAAGAGTGCCTCCCAGATCAAGA
>JBDKUG010000180.1:0-8410 GCA_039679815.1 Smithella sp. | reverse complement strand
TTCTTTTTTTCACCGGAGATGGCGCTTGCCGGGCACAGGCGCGCGCATGCGCCGCAGCCATTGCATGTTTCAGTAATCGTGTGGGGCATATCATTTTCCTCTTATTTGATGTTCAGCCTTCGTAAAGTTTCTTCTTCAGGCTTGCCAGTGGCCTTGTCCCAGCCGAACTGGTCCCAGTAATCCGGGGCAAGTTTATCCATATCGATAAACCTTCCCTTGTTGGCGCCCTCCTTCTGGGGAGGTTTGCCCAGGGCACGGGCGCTGATGAAGTTGTCTTTCGGTTCGATGCCATGCTTGATGTTGAAAGCCTGCTTCAGGGTCTGAATGCGTTCGCCGATGGTCATGTATTCTTCAGGCGTCAGCGTCCAGCCGGACGCGGCATTCAACCAGTCAAACGTCGGTATTCTTTTCGCCCCGATAAAGAGGCCGAACATGCACATTCCGGCTCCGTTGGCGAGACTCATGAATTTGCTGCAGGCGGCGGCGACCCGGGCTTTTTCCCGGTCGATTTTGTACTTGCTTCCTTTCGTGTAGAGAGGACTCGGTTTGGGCAGACCCTTTACGCGTTTCCATAATTGAAACATTTCGTAGTACAGGTGGGCGCCCAGCGTGTGCCGGCCGGGCGTCGGTTCAAGACAGTAGTGAACATTGTATCCGGGATCATTGCGCCCGTCATTCATGGCCGGTTCCTGGCCGCCGGCCTGTATGGCAAATTCCATAGACCCTTTGCCGATTTTTTTTGCGGCGGCCTTTGTCCCGTCCGCCAGCAGATCGCCGATGTCTTCCCGTTTGATCATTTTCCTGATCAGCGCGACAATCGCCTCCGTGTTTCCCCACGTAAGCTCCAGACCACCCGTGTCTTCTTTGGTCAGAATGCCTTTTTCGTAGCATTCAATGCCAAAGGCGGCCGTCGCGCCGGCGGATATGGTATCCATGCCGGCCCGGTTCAGAAGATCGTTTAAATAATAAACGCTGTCCAGATCTTCATTCATGCACAGGCCGCTCAACGCCAGAATGCTTTCATACTCGGGTTTGTGCGCATGCGCATGCTTGCCCTTCGAGGCACAGATGCCGCCACAGCCCAGCGGACAGGAGTAACAATGATATTTGACGATTTCCGTTTTTTTAATGAGATCGGGATTGAGCATTCGGGATTTTTTTGTCGGGAAATCACGGTTGGATCCGTCCCAGTTTTTCAGGGGCGAGTCGCCCCACTCGATGGATGTCTGGTTCATGCCTCCTGTGCCCCACTTCCGGAGGATAGAAGTATACAGCAGTCCGTCCTGCGGAAAAACAAGCGGGCTTACTCGCAGGAGAGTACCCACGTTTCCCATCATTCCCCCCGGGAGAGGCAGAGGGAAGTTGACCCATTTGAGGCATTTCCGGCTCAATCTCTTCATGGCCGCCGGATCGGAAACGCCTATGCGGTGAACGCCGTCCAGGACAACGGCTTTCAGCTTTTTAACTCCCATGACAGCGCCCAGACCCGAACGGGCTGCGATTCTGCCCTTATCACTGCATACTCCTGAAATGAGAGAGATTTTTTCACCGGAAGGACCGATGACCGCGACTGCTGCTTTCGGGCCGTACTGCTGTTTGAGAAGCTCTTCTGTTTCAATCGCATCACGACCCCAGAGGTCGGTTGCGTCTTTGAGAGTCGCCCTGCCGTTTTTGATATACAAGTATACGGGGTGGGTGCTGATCCCTTTGAAGAAAATGGCATCGTAACCGCTGTGCTTGATTGCCGGGGAAAACGTGCCGCCGCAGTTTGCGTCGCCCCAGCAGCCGGTGAGCGGCGACTTGCCCACAAGCGTCCACCGGCCGGAAAACAGGCTGCCCGTTCCCGTGAGAAATCCCGAACAGAAACCCAGGATATTGTCCGGTCCAAGCGGGTCGGCACCTGCAGGCACGCGGTTGTATAGGATGTAGGCGCCCAGACCCATCCCGGAGAGGTACTCTTCATAGACCCGGTCGGATATGGCTTCAGGTGTCATGGTTTGATCCGACAAATCCACCATCAGGATTTTTCCCATATAAGGTTTGCTCATGACAATATTCCCTTTCCCTTTTTTAACCTTTTTTCAGTTTGCTCCGGTCAAGAGGGCTGCCTGCCCAGGCCGCCTCCAGAACCATCAGATTGTCGTCATAATCCGTGTCTTCAGGATTATACACGGATGCCCCGTCGAGCAGAGCCGCTTTGGCAATCTGGGGCAGTACTTCACGGGGAACCGTTGGCTTGCTCTCACGATCTTTGACCTCCCGGAAACATCGGGCATGCCGCCCATCCGTAATTTTATGAAGATCTTCATTGAGTTGCCGGATGAGGGAAACAACTTTTTGCGCCCTTTGTTCTTTTGCCGTGTCGAGGTAAACCGCTTCGCCCGCCATTGGCAAAAGGAGACGTGCGATGGTGTCCTCACATTTATGCATGTTGTACTCGAGGCCATAGGGCAGTAAAATTGCCATGGCCATTCCGTGCGGAACGCCGCAGACGGAGCCGCTCGCATGGCCGAGGTTGTGCACGATGCCGGTCATGGAATTGGAAAAGGCGATGCCGGCAAGGCATGCGCCGACAGACATCGCCAGGCGGCTGTTTTTGTCCGAGGGGTTTTGCGCGACAGTCGGCAGGTATTGGTAAATCATGTTGACTGCGGAAAGCGCGTGTGCGTCGCTCAGGGGATTCTTCTGGAGACAGTAGTAAGCCTCTATGGCGTGGCTCAGGGCGTCCATGCCCGTCATGGCCGTGATGAAAGGCGGCATGGTCATTGTCATGCGGGGATCGAGAACGGACACATCCGGCAGCAGAAAATAACTCAGGAAAGCCATTTTGAGATGTCTTTCTTGATCCTTGATCACGGCCACCTGCGTCACTTCTGATCCTGTTCCCGCTGTGGTCGGTATTGCGATCAGCGGTTTCAGCGGCCGCTTCAGAGCGCCTGCGCCGCTGAAGGCCATAAGGTCCGATACGTTTTCAGAAACGACGATGTTGACTCCCTTGGCCGTGTCCATGACCGAACCGCCGCCGACGGCAATGATGGCGTCGCAGCTGTTGTCCCGGTAAAGCTGGGCCAGCTGATGGACAATCCTGAGATCGGAATCGGGAGGGACGTTGTCCGCGATCAGGGTTCCGGCCAAACGGTCCTGAAGGACCCCGGAAACAATATCGATCAACCCGGCGCCGGAAACCCCTTTGTCGGTAATGATCAGAGGTTTTTTGGATCCCTTGTCTGCAAGCAGCTCCGGTATTTTCTCCAGGGTGTTGTGACCCGCGACGATTTTCACGCGGCAGCAAAACTCATAATAATCAGGAAGAACCATGCGAATCAGCCTTTCTTTTCAGCCACGGGGGTTTTGTCCTGTATCCGTTCAACGACAGTGCGAAGATACACACCATCCGGGTCCTCGTCCAGAACGTCAAGGATATCTTCCATTACGTAACGGGGAACACCCGCTTCCTTGAGAGTTTGCGGCACATCTTTTCCCAGCGCAAAATAGAGATCGGCCATAAAACGATTGAGAACAGAAACCGCCGCCCCGGCCCTTTGAGCTTCTGGTGTCTGCGTGAAATCATCATCCCCGGTCAGCGGGTGCAGCAAGGATGACAGATCATTCCTGCCCTGATGCAGATAGTCACCGAGGATGTGGGGCAGGCACATGCCCATGATGATCCCCGGATGAATATTGTAAACATCCTGGAATATCTGACCAAGTTTGTGGAGAGGGGAGGCTTCCGTGCCGGAAAAAGCGCAGCCGGACATGGCCGCCGCGTTGATAACAGCCAGTGTGGCTTTTTTGTCGTCGGGATTACGGACAGCGACAGGAAGATTTTCTTTGATGAAATGGATGGCGGCAACGGAGTAGGCTTTACGGAAAGGGTTCTTTTCGGCGCTGATGTGGGCATCCAGCGCCAGTCCCAGGGCGGCAAGGCCCGTGGAGCAAATCGTTTTCCCGTCTTTCCCGCGGGTGAGTCGTGGATCAATAACAACGAGGCCGGGCGCCAGGTATTCAGAGGAGAGAATCGTTCCGTTCAGATCGGCCAGTTGTGAAGTTTCCAAACCGGTGACATCGGCCGTCGGGACTACCACCAGGGGGAGCAGGCTTTTGCGGATTGATGTTTGTGCCGAAAGGCTTTGCACATCCACTGTTTTCATCGAGACGGCCAGATTCAGAACCTTGGCTGAGTCTACGATTGTTCCTCCGCCCAGAGCAATCATGGAGTCGTATTTCTCTTCGATGAAGGTTGTTCTTAATTGTTCGATTAGGGTGGGATTGACCTTGTCAGTGAGGCCGTCGAAAACGCCCAGTGTCATGCCCGAATCACCAAACGCGCCCGTCAGCGTCCGGATGGCCGTCCGGCCCACTTTCCCGATGTTCGTTACAATAAGAGGCTTGCCGGCATTCAGGTCGGACAGCTCAATGGGCAGATTCTCGAGTGCTTTGTTTCCCGAGTTTGTCTTGACGGGACAGGTAAAGGTGAAAACGGTGTCCGTATTCATGTCATGGTCCTTTCATCAGATGCCCAGCAATGCCCGGGCATAAATGCCGATTCGGCCGAAAACCTTGCAGCCGAATGACCACGAGGGGTAGCGCTTCACGGCCAGACGTGCGATCATTTTAGGAAGGAGGTAAACCTCCACAATATCCATGACCCGGATCATGGCCAGCGCATGTGGAACTTCCCCTTCTGTGATCAGGCGATTGCGGGCTGTGGCCATGGCCGTGCTTTCCTGAAAGGAAAGAATCAAAAAAGCGGTCTCTATATTTTTCATCGCCAGACGGACATGAATGTGCCTTCCGCCGGGATTGCCGCCAAGATATTTCACCCGACCCTTTTCTTTGCCGATCAGCATCCAGGGTCCGTCCGGAAGAACTCCCAGTGAAAAGATGAAATCGTCGGGAAGGCTGGCGAATTCCTGCCGGACCTGTTCATCGACCGTAGCGGCGGCCTGGATGGCCCGGCCCGTGAACCACAGAAAGACGGCCACATAAGCCCGCTTGAACGGTTTCCTTCCGGCATGCACTACCTCAACAATACCCATCGTCACATTCTCCCGTTTTCTTGAACCTTTACATCAGTAATAGCCAATATTTTGTCATTTCCGCGCGAGACATACGGTTATGCATCGTCCATTTTTACTCTACATAAGTTCAGGGACGGTGTCAAAGACATTGCGAGATATCTGCATAATACACCCTCGTGTCATTGTGGATACAGCCAAGCAATCACGTGATTTTTGTTTCATAAGATCCCCAAGTAATTCCGACAAGTCGGGATAGCCCGCGATGATAATAAAGCGATGGCGCAAAACTTTCGTGTCCACGACGCCTTGGCACTCAACACTTAGTTGATAGTAAACAGGGTATAGTGTATATTTACAAATAAAGGATTGTGTTCCCCTCTGCAGGGAGACTGTGTTGTCAAAGAGCGGATCAATATTACGCCGCAAAAACGATTGCGACACTGTTTCAAGGGGTCGGGGGAAATCAATTGTTTCACACCCTGCCACCTCCGCCAGCGAAGAACATAATTTATTGTGATGGGTGAAGACAGGGAAATAGCATGTTCGTAAAGGCTCAACTTAAAAATCGTAATTTCTATTTGATGATGCTGATGGACATTTTCATCTTTATCATCTCACTTGTTTTGTCATATGTTGCACGTTTTGAATTTTCGTTAGCCCAAACTGACATAAAACAAATCAGCAGCCTTCTTTTCTGGATGGTGCCGCTGAAAATTATAATTTTTTTCCTGTTCGGGCTCTATAGCGGAATGTGGCGTTACACCGGTGTGCGGGACTTTTGGAAACTGGCCCAGGCCTGTGTCATGTCGACGATACTGGTTATGATGATTATCCTGACTATCCACAGGTTTCAAGGATATTCCCGCGCCGTATTTATTGGCGATGGTGTTATAACGTTCATGCTGGCCGGTGGTGTCCGCATGCTTATTCGTTCTTTCTATGAAAAGGATATAGAATCCATTAAAAATCTTTTTTCGATGGACAATGACCATTTGACAAAAGTTCTGATCGTTGGAGCCGGCGATGCGGGGGAAAAAATTTTACGGGAAATCATGGATAATGAAACGCTGCATTATGACGTTGTTGGTTTTGTCGATGACGATATAAAAAAACAGGGCCTGACGATTCATGGGATCCGTGTATTGGGCACAGTCGACAGTTTGCCTAAGATATTTAAAAAGGAAAGCATTCAACAAATACTTATTGCGGTCCCTTCTGCCAGCGGCGAGCAGGTCCGGCGAATCGTGGATGCCTGCCAGCACTGTAACGCCACATATAAAATATTGCCCGGTATCGGTGAACTGATTGATGGGCGGGTCAGCATAAAGCTGCTTCGCGATATCAACTATGAAGATCTTTTGGGGCGTCCGCCGGTTCATCTGAATGTCAAGGACATTCGTAATTCTCTTGACGGGAAAACAGTGCTTGTCACAGGATGTGGCGGTTCTATCGGGTCCGAGTTGTGCAGGCAGGTCATTAAGTATCAGCCCGGTAAGCTCATCCTGCTGGATTCAAGCGAACCCGGTCTGTTCAAGATTCAGATGGAAATACAAAACAAATATTACTTCAGCCATTGCGTGACGACTTTAGGACGTGTGCAGGATGAAAGTTTAATGGATGACATTTTTAAAAAGTACAAACCCGAGGTTGTTTTTCACGCGGCTGCATATAAGCATGTCCCCATGATTGAAAAGAATCCCTGGCAGGCTGTCTTCAATAACATCGTCGGCAGCCGTGTTGTAATGGAAATGGCCGTTAAGCATCACGTGGATCGTTTTGTCATGGTTTCGACGGATAAAGCTGTTCGCCCGACTAACGTGATGGGTGCCAGCAAGCGTGTGACGGAATTGACTATGCAATGCCAGCAAGGCAACGGCACGCGGTTTATGGCCGTACGGTTCGGCAATGTGGTGGGTTCTTCCGGTTCCGTGATTCCTCTTTTCCGCCGTCAGATCCTGCAGGGCGGGCCGGTGACGGTCACGCATCCGGAGGTGAACAGATTTTTTATGACGATACCCGAAGCGTCGCAGTTGATATTGCAGGCAGGTACGATGGGGGAGGGCGGTGAAGTCTTTATTCTGAAGATGGGTACGCCAGTAAAAATAGACGACATGGCGCGCGATCTTATCCGCCTTTCGGTGAAAGATCCTGAAGTGGACAGCAAAATCGTTTATACCGGCTTGCGTGAAGGTGAAAAGCTTTACGAAGAACTGATTACGGTTGGGGAAGATATTCTGCCTACCGAACATGAGATGGTCATGGTCCTCAAATCCAACACATACTTCAATGGCTCTGGTAACCTGCAGGAAGCTAAAAAAAGTCTGTATCGTGAACTTGACGAGCTGGTGAAAATAGCAGCCAGACACGATGCAAAAGGCATTAAAGCAAAACTCAAGGAAATACTGCCCGAATACACCCCCCAGGAAAATGAAGGAGTGCTGTAAATAACTCGAGACGTTTGCATAATTCTGTATGGTTCATGACTGATAACGGAACACTGTTCTCTGTTCCAGATTCAAGAAAAGATTGTTCAACGTTTGCAATTACAGCAAAGTTTGGAAAGCCTGAATTCAGACATTTTGCAATTTCTGCATCCTGTCTATGTGGTGCCTTACGCTGAAAGAAATTCCAAAGATTTCTTTTATCCCGACAGGTACGGATTTCCAGAACAAGAATATGGCAAATAAAATACCCTGAAAGAACTCTCTTGCCCGAGCCGGTATAAAATTTCAACTGCTTAAAGCGTCAGGACCAGGCCTGTCTAATCAACACCAATCATAACATTCGAAGCCTTGATGACCGCATAGACGGCTTTTCCTTTTTTGAGCCCCAGGGCTTTAGCGGAAGATTTTGTGATAATGGAAACAACTTCTGTGCCGCCGGGCAGAGAGATCGCTACTTCTGAATTAACTGCTCCGGTTGCCACTTTCTTGACTTTCCCTTTTAATATATTACGCGCGCTTAATTTCATCTGGCTATCCTCCTTTTTTTAAATTCAGAATAAATAACATCTGTCCACTTAAAACATGGTTATCTGAATGTACCTTTCGATCCTAATATGACAGGCAAATGGTCATTTGTCAATGGGTGCGGCTTCCTGACAATGACATTTTACCACATTGTGACACAGTTAAAAAGTATATGGGATGGCTCAAGGTTCAAGGTTCAGGGTAAAAAACATGTGACTTTAACCGGAGAGAGGGGCAGGGTGAGAGTAACGTCAGCCCCTTCGCCCAATCGCTGACTACCAGGTGGTGAGGTTTCTTAAGGAGCTGATGATCTTTTATATTCATATTTCCTGATGAATCTGTTAAAAGTATGGCAGAATTTCCCGCAGGAGACTGTGTCGCAATTCGTTATTAAGTCATTTCGAAGCGAAGCGAGAAATC
>JBDKUG010000253.1:0-6136 GCA_039679815.1 Smithella sp. | reverse complement strand
AACTGATCAGGATAATCTATGACCGCAAAGAAAATATATTTTTTCGTGACCTTCCTTTTTTTGTCCATCCATACGCTGGCGTGGGCACAGACCGGTTTTGATAAAAAAAACATATTGCGTAAAGACGCGCCGATTGAGGTTGTCTCCGATAAAATGTCGGCGTATCAGGAAAAAAATGTAGTTATTTTTTCAGGGAATGCCGTTGCCACACAGGGGGATGTCCAGCTGAAAACGGATCTCCTGTCAATTTATTATAAAAAGTCGCAAACCCAGAAAGAAAAACCCGGAATGCCGGTGATGGAAGGAACCGGAGCGCTGGACAAGATTGAAGCGAAGGGAAATGTTATTGTAACGCAAAAAGACATGTCCGCCACCGGGAACGAAGCAGTTTATTATCAGGACATATCCCGCGTGGTTATGACCGGGAATCCCGTTTTGAAGCAGGGGAAGAACCTGGTAAAAGGATGCAAAATTACGGTTTATCTTGATCAAAACCGCGGTGAAGTGGAAAGGTGTGATGCTGAAAATTCAGGAAGGGTCACGGCGATCATTCATCCTGAAGATCAGAAAACAACAGAAGAAAAGCCCGGTTCAAAGACGGTGAATAAAAAATGAGCCATTTATCGGCAAAGGGACTGACAAAAATTTATAACAAGCGGAAAGTGGTCAACCATATTGACCTGGAAATTTCTCCGGGTGAAGTTGTCGGTCTTCTGGGCCCCAATGGCGCCGGGAAGACGACAACGTTTTATATGATTGTCGGTCTGATCAAACCGGACGGGGGGGAAATCTTCCTGGACGGTGAAGATATCAGCAGGTACCCGATGTATAAACGGGCGCGAAAAGGTTTGAATTATTTGCCCCAGGAGCCGTCTGTCTTCCGCAAGCTGACCGTTGAAGAAAATATATTGGCGATTCTGGAAACACTTGATATAAGTGATACTGAAAGAAAGGAAAGACTCAGCGAGCTTCTGGGGGAACTGGATCTCACCTCCCTGGCCGGAAATTACGCATATTCTCTGTCCGGTGGCGAAAGAAGAAGGGTGGAAATTACCAGGGCCCTGGTGACTTCACCAAAATACATTCTGCTGGATGAGCCTTTTGCCGGCATTGATCCTCTGGCGGTGGCCGACATCCAGAAGATCATTGAAAAACTGAAAAACAAGGGGATCGGAATTATCATCTCCGATCACAATGTCCGGGAAACGCTTTACTGTTGCAACCGTGCGTATATCGTTAATGAGGGAGAAATTCTCGTTCACGGGGACCCCGACGCCATTGCGCAGAGTGAACTGGCCAGAAAATTTTATTTAGGCGAAGATTTCAATTTATAGAACCAGATGGATACGTGAAAGTCGATTATGGCCTTCGAACTAAAACAGAACTTAAAACTTTCCCAACAGCTGATTATGACGCCGCAGCTGCAGCAGGCGATCAAGCTTCTCATCCTGTCTCGCCAGGAACTGGTGGATACGATCAATCAGGAAATCGAAGAAAATCCGCTGCTGGAAGAGGCGACCGCGGATGAAGCCGACGCTGAGGAAGTTCGTGCCGATGTCGAAGATGATGTCCAGTCCGTTGAAAAAGAAGACAGCAGGATTCCCGAGCGAACGGCGGAACTGACCGGCGAAGGAGACGGTCGCGAGGAGTTTGACTGGAATAATTATCTGGAAGACTACGGCCCTGTGGGTGTTTCTTATGACCGCGCGGACGGGGAGGCTCCGACCCTGGACAACGTTGTGACGGAAAGTCCTTCGCTGGTTGAGCACCTGATGTGGCAGATGAAACTGTCGCCCTTTATGGAAGAAGAAGTGCGCGTCGGTTCTCAGATTATCGGCAATCTGGATAACAACGGCTATCTGTGCGCGACCCTTTCGGAAATAGCCCAGCTGGAAAATGTCAGTGAAGATTATGTGGAGGCGGTTTTAAAAAAAGTACAGGAATTTGACCCGTCCGGGGTGGCGGCCCGTAATCTCCAGGAATGCCTGTTGATACAGGCCCGAATGCTGGCCAAGGGAAATCCGCTGCTGGAAGTGATTATCCGGGAACACCTGAAAGACCTCGAACTGAAAAATTATGTTCATATCGCCAGAAAGCTGAAAGTTCCTCTCCGGGATGTGGAAGTGGCCGTTCTGCTGATCAGCAAGATGGATCCGAAGCCTGGAGCTGTCTATTCGGAGGAAAAGGTTCAATCCATCATTCCGGACGTGTATGTTGTTAAATCCGGAGATGACTACAAAATTATTCTCAACGATGATGGTTTGCCGCGACTGCGCATCAGTAATTTCTACCGTGAAATTATGGCGGGTATCGGTGGGCGGGATCGGGTGGAAGAAGAAAACGGAAAGAAATATATTCGTGACAAGATACAGTCGGCCACCTGGCTGATCAAAAGTATTCAGCAGCGGCATAAAACAATCTACAAAGTCGCTGAAAGCATCGTAAGGCACCAGAAGGATTTCTTTGATAAAGGCATCGATTTTTTAAAACCGCTGGTTTTGAGAAATATCGCCGATGATGTTGAAATGCATGAATCAACCATCAGCCGTGTTGTGACCAATAAATACATGCATTCTCATCGCGGCATTTTTGAAATGAAATATTTTTTCGGCAGTTCCATCCAGAGAACGTCCGGTGAAAACATTGCCTCGAAAAGCGTTAAAGAGGAAATCAGGCATCTGATTGCCGGGGAAGATCCCAAAAAACCGTACAGTGATTGTGAAATCGTTGACTTGCTCAAAGCCAAAAACATTGATATCGCCCGCCGCACAGTTGCCAAATACAGGGAAATGATTGGGATATTGCCATCGTCCAGGCGGAAGAAATATTTTTAAAGTCATCTCTTAAAAATAGCGGTATAATAACAGCAAAGGGTAAAATTCCGGTTGACTTTTGGTTTGGTCGCCACTATATGACTGACCTTTGTTGCCGGTAGCGAAAATTGTCAAGAGGTTTTTGGCTGCCTAATTTTAACCATGGAGGAAAAATAATGAATATTTCCGTAACTTTCAGAACGAGTGAAGGGGAAAGCTGGCAAAAAACCTATGTAGAGGAAAGAATTGTTAAACTGAAGAAATACCTTGATGTGCCTTCTGAAGCCCATGTCATTCTTTCAACGGAAAAGTTTCGTAATGTTGTGGAAATAAATCTGAGTGCCAACGGTTGGAATGTAAATGCCAAGGAAGAGGCCAAGGATATGCATCTTGCGGTTGACAGCTGCATCGATAAAATTGAAAAACAGCTTAAGAAGCAAAGAGAGAAAAACAGAGAGCATAAACCAAGAAGTATCCGCCATGGCAGTCAAAAAGCCGAGGAAGGCATGGAAGAGGACGAGTACACAGCTAAAGTGGTGGAAACCCGCAAGGTCGTTTTAAAACTCATGTCGCTCGAGGAAGCTGTTCTGGAGATGGAAGGCAGTAAAGCCCGATTTTTGATCTATCGGGACACCGCTTCGGAAAAAGTCAGCCTGGTTTATCGTCTTGATGACGGGAATATTGCCCATATCGAAACGAACAGTTAGCCAGTAAATGAATTTACCTGAGGGAAATGGCATTTCAATGCCTGTTCCCCGTTATGTATGGTCCACCGATGAGATAGAAAACGGTGTTTTAGGTTACAAGGTCAGGTGCAACACATGCGACTGGATCAAATCTTTAAAAATGAATTTCTCAATGAAAATCTCTCGTCGAATTCCAAAAAAGACGTGCTTGCGGAACTGATCAATGTCCTGATCAGCAGCGGTCTGAAGATCGACAAAGCCAGGGCAATCGATGTCCTGCAGCAAAGGGAAAAACTCGGTTCAACGGGTATTGGCGACGGCGTTGCCATTCCTCACGGCAAGGTTTCGGATCTTCACGAACTGGTTGTCGCTTTCGGGCGCAGCAAAAAGGGAATAGCTTTTGACGCGATTGACGGGAAACCGGTTCATCTTTTCTTTTTGCTGCTGGCGCCGGAGAATTCAACAGGACAGCATTTGAAAGCCCTGGCTAAGATATCAAAAATGTTGAAAACCCCCAATTTCCGTAAAAAACTTATCGAAGCGAAAACAAAGAGCGATTTATACGAAGCGATTGTTGAACAAGATGAGTCTTGCCCCGCGTAAGAAAAGTTCACAAAATAAAGGTGTTACACTCGAGCGGATTTTTCGTGATCGCCTGACGTATTTAGGCATTCGGGAAATCCAGCAGCCTCGTTTGTTGAAAAAGTCTTTTGATCATCTGTATGTCAAACGCTGCCGGAGAATCGTAATTGCTAAACGCCGGGAAGGCGCGATTCTCATTCTTTCATCGGGAGTGAAAAACAGGCTGATGGCAGGCGATGATTCTGTGCGGGCGGATTTTTTTTCAAATCTCCGACGCTGCGGGACGGCCATGCTTTTTTTTCCCGAAAGCAGCGCATTGCCGGTTTCGCTCAGTAACGAACTGAAAAAGTATCAGTTGCCGGCAGCGGTTGCCGACCTGCATGATCATCTTCTGGAAAGCCGGATCAAGGCGATCCTTCAGGAAAAAATTAAGAACCGTATTACCGTCCATGGTGTTGCCCTGGAGGTGCGGGGGCGCGGAATTCTGATTACCGGAGCCAGCGGCATCGGCAAGACAACCGCCGCGCTGCAGGCTGTGTCGAAAGACTGTCTGTGGATTGCAGACGATCTGACCGTGATTAAGAAAAAACAAACCGGACAACTCATGATTTCCGGCCACCCGAAAATAAAAAAATTATTCCATACACCGCGAAGGGGAATCATGCCGGTTGACAGTGTGATGAAGCCGTCGCAGATGAAAGACAAAACAAGACTTGCCGGTGTCATCGAGTTGATCAGATCGGATGCCGGAGAAATAAAGCTGAAGCTCATCGGAAAAAAAATTATCGAGACCCCCCTGCCTTTCATCCGGATGACGATTCCCCGAGCTGGATTTTTCAATAAGAATCTGCTAGAAAAGGCCATCCTGAAATTTAACGAGGTCGGTTAATTGAAAAAAATCCATGTCGTCATCATCACAGGCCTGTCCGGTTCCGGTAAGAGTACGGCACTTCAGGCGATGGAAGATATCGGGTTTTTCTGCATCGACAATCTCCCCGTCATACTGCTGCCAAAATTTATTGCCATGACTCTCCAGTCGTCACCGGAAATTAAACGGGTGGCCATGGTCATGGATTTGCGGGAAAAGAATTTCGCGGAAAGATATGAGCTTGTTTTTGAAAGACTGAAGAAAAAGGGATATAAAATAGAGGTTCTTTTTCTGGAAGCCAGTGAAGAGTCCCTGCTGCTCAGATACAGTGTAACCAGGCGAACCCATCCGCTCTCTCCGACAGGTTCTATTGCTGAAGGAATTCAGACGGAAGTGGAAAAACTGTCATCACTCAGGCAGATGGCCGATACGATCATCGATACAACAACCATTAATGTGCATCAGCTCAAAGATATCGTCCAGAGAAAATTCCTGCCGTCATCGAGAAAAAAGAGAATGATCATTAACGTGATGTCTTTCGGCTACCGTTATGGATTGCCGGCTGATGCCGACCTGGTGATTGATGTAAGGTTTCTGCCCAATCCTTATTTTGTCGAATCATTGAAAAATCATAACGGTCATAATCCGGCGGTAGAAAAATATGTTCTCGACAATACGGAAAGCAAAAAATTTCTCAAGAAATCCATCGACATGTTGAATTTCCTGATCCCTCTTTATGAAAAAGAAGGAAAGGCCCGCCTCAACATCGGTTTCGGGTGTACCGGCGGCAAGCACCGGTCAGTTGTAATGGCCAACCAGTTCAGTTCTCACTTCCAGGCGTTAAAATACCTGGTGCACACCTCTCACCGCGATATTAATAAAAGCTAAGGCTCAAGGACCAAGGTTCAAGGTTCAAGGTAAAAAAAGAAAGGCGCTAAAGCGCCGTCAATAAAAAAAGCCGCCGCTCCGAAGGAGCGAGCGACTCAAAATTTAATACTTTTACCTTTTACCTTGATCCCTGGGCCTTTAACCTATCTTTTTTAAATTGTCATCTTTTTCTTGACGTTGTCTTCAATCCAGTGCGGGTCCCACCATTCCGTGGGATTGACAAACTGTCCGTTGACCAGAATGCTGAAGTGCAGATGATCGCCGCCAGCCAGGCCGGTCGAACCGGTGAGGCCGATTTT
>JBDKUG010000059.1:0-8322 GCA_039679815.1 Smithella sp. | reverse complement strand
GAAAGCATCAGCCCAAAACCGCAGATTCAATGGATACAAACCAGTTGCATCGGATGTGGTATCTGTGTGGATACCTGCCCTGAAAAAGCGCTTACGCAAACCTCTGAAAGCATCACCATCAACCGTGCGGTTTGCACTGGCTGTGGTGTATGCACGGAGGAATGCCCGACCACCGCCATGGAACTTCTGGGCAAAAAATGGAGCGTTCCAGATCTTGCTCGCGAAGTCGTTAAAGACCGCGTCTTTTTTGAACAGTCCAGTGGCGGCGTCACCCTGTCCGGAGGAGAGGCCGCCCTTCAGAAAGATTTCTGTCTGGGGCTCCTTAAAGAACTGAGAGGCAGGGGCATTCAAACTGCGCTGGACACTTGCGGACAGGTGCCCCAGAGCATTCTTGCCGAACTACTGCCTTATGTCGATATTCTGCTGTATGATATTAAAGAAATCGATTCGAAGAAGCACAAAACGTTTACCGGCGCGGGCAATGAAAAAATTCTCGCCAACGCGGTTTTTGCGGCGCACTTTAAAAAAACTCATCCCTATCCCAAAACACTCTGGATACGCACACCGATCATTCCGGGGACCACGGACAGGGCAGATAACATGCAGGGCATTGGCGATTTCATCCGAACAAACCTCGCAGGAGTAGTTGACCGGTGGGAGCTGTGCGCCTATAACAACCTGTGCCGTGATAAATACGCGCGGCTTGGCATGGCTTGGCCTTTTGCCAACAAGGAACTTCCTGAACGATCATTCATGGAGGAACTGACACGGATCGCTCAAAGCTTCGTGCCGCAAACGTCCGTCTGCTGGAGCGGTTCAACGAAACTCAAGCAAAGCACAAACACAAGATTGCCGGACAAAAACAAAGGCACCGGCATCCATTTAATCCCACTGTTGCGGGACGAGTGTTAATTCTCCGCAGCTTGCTGCTATATAATAACGTTCATTTCATACCTCGATAGCTTACTTCGAGGTGTTTAATCCAGCTGCTGAAGATCACCGAAAGGACAAATCGCATGACCAGTAAAAATCATTTTTCGGAATCGGACATGAAGGCCTTTGCGCCATCGGAAAAAGTGGGCATTATCGCCACGGTGACACCGGAAAGGTTTCCGCATATGTCGCTTCTGACTTCGGTGATGGCGCCGGCGCCGGCACAGCTTACCATTGGAGAATTCTGCAAGGGCATGAGCAAAGCCTACATGCGGCAAAACCCGAAAATCGGCTTTGCCATTCTGACACTGGATAAGAAGATCTGGAGGGGAAAAGCCCTCTGGACACATTCAAAAAAAGAAGGCCCGGAATATGAGGTATACAATCAACAGCCCATGTTCCGGTACAATACTTACTTCGGCATTAACACCGTACATTACCTCGATCTGCAGGAAACCTCAACGGGCGAGGCACTCCCTCTTTTGAACATTGCCGCTTCGGCCGTCCTCACCAAAATAGCTAAAGGTGCTGCTGCAAAAAACAACCCGCAGGGTGCGCTCTCATATTTTGGCAAAGACTTGTTCAACCGGCTTGATTCCCTCAAATTTTTATCATACATTGGCGACGACGATTATCCCGTTGTCATCCCGGTCATCCAGTGCCAGGCATCGGACGACAGCAGGCTGGCCTTTCATCCCGGAGCTTTCTCATCAGACCTGAACAGGCTCAAACCGGGCACTCCAACCGCCGTTTTCGGCCTGACTATGCAAATGGAAGATGTTCTGGTGCGCGGAACTTTCAACGGTTATGCCCGCCATCGGGGGATCAGACTGGGTACGCTGGATATAGACTGGGTGTATAACTCCATGCCGCCCAACCACGGACAGATTTATCCACCGGTACCGCTCACAGCGGTCGTTGGTTTCTGATCCTGCCGAGCCCCGGGCAACTCCGTTTACAGAAACATTCCCTCCAGGGCAATTTCAGAAACATTTTTTCTCGGAGACGGAAACTCACGTTCCTGCAGATAATCAGGCAGGTCTTCTTTTTTACCGTGTCTACCGATGGCGATCATGGCTTCTACCTGATATTCATCGGGCACCCGCAGTTCCTGCTTTGCCCGGTCATAGTCAAACCCCTGCATGCCGTGAACTACCAGATTCAGCAGAGACCCCTGCAGGGCCAGACTCACCCATGCAGCACCTGCATCATAGGAATGCGTGCGGGCCGGTTTTCCGGAATCGAAGGTGGTCTTAGAAATGACGACGATCAGCACGGCGGCGTTTTTCGCCCAGACCTGATTGCCTTCATTCATCAGGTTAAAAATGGTATCCCAGTGTGGTGTGTTTCTGCGGGCATAAATAAAACGCCAGGGCTGGTTGTTATTGGATGAGGGAGACCAGCGCGCGGCTTCAAGAAGAGTTTTAAGCGTCGCCTCATCGATTTGCTCGCCGGACATTGCCCGGGGCGACCATCGATTGACAAAGATGTCATTTACAGGGTTTTCCGTTTTTCTGAAATCATGAACATTCATAAATCACCTCCGTTTTTTTGATGGTCTGCCTCATAAATATCCTTCACGGATTCCGGGCGGTTTTTTAGTCAGGCCCGGTATTTCAACCGGGCCTCCACAGAAATCGAAAACAAAACACCAATATTTTTGAGAATTTTAATGATTTTTTCTTCTGTTGTCAAAGGCTTTAAAATAATTGAGGCAGTGCTTGACATTCCGGTTTGAAAAATATATAAGACGCAACTTACTTAAACGCCAGCCTTACGACGTCCCCATCGTCTAGAGGCCTAGGACACGGGCCTTTCACGCCTGTAACCGGGGTTCGACTCCCCGTGGGGACGCCAAAATATTAAAAAAGGCAAACTGCATGATGCGGTTTGCCTTTTTATTTCCGGACAAATTATTAAGCCGGGGTTTCTTCTTTCTTTTTACGAGGTTTCTTCGGGGCATCCCCTTCAGCTGGTTTCTTTTTGGGTTCTTTTTCAGCCGCTGCTGCTTTCTTTTTCGGTTTGGATTCCTTTTCCTGTGCTTCGTGTTCTTCCTTGGGCGCTAGTTTCTCGGCCAGTTTTTGCTCTTTAGCCTGCTTCATTGCCAGGACTTTTTCGGCATTTTTATCAAACGCGGCGATACGAAGATTTGTTTCCCGGATCTGCGATCGCAGCTTTTTCACCAGAGGATCAATTTTTACTTTTTCGCTTGAAACCCCGAGACCTGCCAGTTTCGAAAGTCTCAGCTCCAGTTTCTTTTCCAACACCCGCCTCTGCTCGAGACGCACTTCCTTGCTCTTTGATGACATTTTACCCTCCCCTGAACTTTAAATAAATAATTGAATGTGACGGGAAATAGCAGTATTTTTAATGGAAAGCCATAAATATTTTTTGAAACAGCGTCATGCCTTGTCTATAATTTCCCTGATTTTTTCGGCAAGATCCTCCAGCCGGTAGGGTTTGGACATAAATGCCCGGCAGCCCTGTGCCATGACCGCCGCAATCTGTCTGCTCATGATGTAACCGCTGGCCAGAATAACCTTCACTTTCGGGTTGATTGCCTTTAAAGCCTGAAAAACATCGGCACCGCTCAGCCCGGGCATAACCATGTCCAGAATGACCAGGGTGATTTCATCTTTCTGCTCAGTATAAATATCGACTGCGTGCTGACCGTCCTGCGCAACAATCACCCGGTAACCAAGCATTTCCAGCATATCCCGTGCGACATCAATGATGACCTGCTCATCATCAACCAGAAGGATTGTTTCATTTCCCGTGGCCAGACTATCATCCGGATATTCCGTACACTCCGTCGCCATGTGTGCACCCCTCCATTGCGGCCCGCTGCGAGTCCGCCTTGAAACAATCAGTAAAATAGCTGTTATTTACAATGTATTTTTATACCGATATTCCCTGCATGTCAATCATATAGTACTCCTCCGGTGCAACCTTTTCGAAAAATAGCCTGCAATTACCATTTTTTCAATTACTGTTTTATCAATCTATCTCCGCCTTAGCAAGGCGATGGTTTCAATATGCTCCGTTTGCGAAAACATGTCCATGGGTATGAGGCTTTCCAGGCAGTAGCCGTTATCGCGGAAATTTTTTACATCCCTGGCCTGTGTGGCCGGATCACAGGAAATGTAAACAATCTCCCGCAATTTTAATCCGGAGACGGCGGCAATGGTTTTGCCGCTCAAACCGGTGCGCGGGGGATCAAGGATGATTAGATCCGCACTATTCTTCCCGCGCTCCATGTCAAAGAGGACATCTCCCACGTCGCCGCAGATAAACTCAGCATTGCCTGTTCCCTGCCGTTTCGCATTTTCGCGCGCGTACCTGACAGATTTTTCATTGATCTCCACGCCAATCATGCGAAGCGCATAAGGCGCCAGCAAAACCGAAAAAAGGCCTGAACCGCAGCAGGCATCAATCACGGTATCTCTTTTTTCTGCGCCGATCAGACGGCAGACTTCATCCACCATCCGGTCTGTCAGATGCAGGTTGGCCTGAAAAAATCCATTGACAGGAACAAGAAACTCCCGGCCTTTCACCATCCGGACAATTGCGTCTTCAGAGGGATTCTGAGGACATGACCAGAATGTCACATCGCCATCATCAAACGAATTCATCCCTTTTGCCCTTGTCTCACGAATCTGATCATTGATGGTTTCATCCATGATCTCACATCGTTCAATATCCACCAGCCTCCCGCCGGAAACATCCATGAAACCCAGCCGGACACCCGCGGCTGTCTTTGCGGCATGAAGCCGCGCTTTGCCACGGTATGCGTAATTCAGAGGTGAAGGGATGATGTCACAGACTTCGGGATGCGCGAGCGCGCCGATTCTGGAAAAAACCTCCTGCACCTGCTGCTGCTTAACTTCCAACTGACATTCATAATCGATATGCTGATAGGAACAGCCTCCGCAACTGCCATAATAACGGCAGAGCGGAAGGGTCCGCCTCCGGGAAGGTTCGACAATTCTGATGAGTCGGCCCCGTGCAAATTTTTTCTTCCTTGCGACGATATCAAATTCCACAATATCATCATGGGCGGTAAAAGGCACAAAATTAACCAACCCCTCCGCACGTCCGACACCGGAACCGCCAAAAGCAATGGACTCAATTTTCAGAGTAAAGCGATCTTTCATCTGCATAAGTATCCTGTCTTTGGGAACTATCCTACATTCAACCTCAGGAGTCAACCGGACATAAGCATTTTACTTTACATCTCAGAGCATTATTGTTAATGAAGTCTTCACAAAAAATAAGGAAAAAAACATTATGCGCGTTGGGCAATTTTTCACCGGCATCCCCTGTAAGCGGCCATGTAAAAGGGTTCACGGACAAGACACACAAATCCTGCATGAGAAGACACATATTTTCCGGGGCCGGCAATGACAGAAAAAAGAAATTCCATCCTGTGCCCCAACTGCCGCAAACTGATCAGTCTGGATGAACCGGCCTGTCCCTACTGCGGGCTGGTCCGGCCCGGTCTGCATCAGACGGCAGGGAAACTGCAGAACATTCTGTTCGCTTTTGGACCGATTAATACCATCATTTACGTGAACGTCGTTTTTTTCGCATTGTCGCTGCTGCTCTTTCCCGGAGGAATCCTCACGGGTGGGAGTCCTTTCAGTTTCCTGTCCCCTTCTTATCAGAGCCTGCTGCTTCTGGGCGCCACGGGTGCTTCTCCGGTTATCGCTTATCATCGGTTCTGGACACTTCTAACAGCATCTTTTCTTCACGGCGGCATTCTGCACATCGTATTTAACATGATGGCGTTCTACCAGTTAGCCCCCTTTGTTCTGCGTGAATTCGGTGTTCATCGCTTCATCAACATTTACATTCTGACCGGCGTCATTGGTTTTGCAGTTTCCGTGCTATTCGTCAACTTTACAATTGGTGCGTCAGCATCAGTCTGCGGTCTGATCGGCGCAATTATTTATTATGGGAAGAGCCGTGGCGGAGCTTATGGAGAGGCAATATATAAACAGGCGCTGGGATGGGTGGTCGGCCTGGTTATCTTCGGTTTTCTCTTCAGCGGCATCAATAACTGGGCACACGGCGGCGGACTCCTGTCCGGGCTGCTTCTGGCTTATTTCCTCGGCTACAATGACCGGAAACCGGAAAGCGCCTGGAGCAAAATTCTGGCTTACGCCTGCGTTTTAATCACAGCGGGAGCTTTAATCTGGGCGGTCGGCTCTTCATTTTATTACAGATTCATGACGTAAACATACAGAATTCCAGATGCGGGGGGGAAATTGTCAACCTCTCGTTACGTAACGTATTACAAGGAGGGAGATCCATGAAAACAAAAATACTTTTATTCTTGCTTATGACGGCGCTTCTGTCCGGCTGCAATGCTGCCATGGTCATGAACGGAAAGGTCATGGGCATCAGTTCCGGGAAATTTATTTATCAGGACGGTTATCTGACAACCCATTATAAAGCGGATATCGAGCCGGTCTGGCAGGCTTGCGATAAGGCCGTGACCGACCTCAAGGGCCGTGATATCCAAAAAGACCGCAAAATTGCCAGCGGTTCCATCAAAACAATTATTTCGGATGAAAAGGTAACCATCCTGATTGAATATATAGAAAAAGATTTAACGTCCGTTTCCGTTATTACAGGCATTGTCGGTAATAACATGGCCTCGCGGATCATTCAGGACAGGATCGCCGAAAATATCGTCAAACACTGACGGTTGCTCCACGGGAGCAAGACCGGTGGATGAGTGTTCCGGCGGTCATGATTTCCTCAAAAGCAATCCTTTCAGATAACGGCCTTCGGGATGGCCGAGGGCCAATGGATGATCCGGACCGGCCTCCAGCCTGGCCAGCAACTGCACACCCGTCATCGCGTCGCGGGCAGCTCCCTGAACGATTTTGTAAAACAGATCTTCCTCCATAAAATTGGAGCAGGAAAACGTTGCCAGCATCCCGCCACGATTCAGATGCTTTATGGCCTGCATATTAATTTCCTTGTAGCCGCGGGACGCTTTCGGCACATCGTGTTTTGTTTTGGCAAAAGCCGGCGGATCGAGAATGATCAGATCAAAAAAACCCTGCAGATCGTGCAAATATTCAAACACATCCGCCTCAATCACAGGATGAACATCCGGTGACAAGCCGTTAATTTTCAAATGCTCCGAAGCGGCGGCGCATGCCGGTTTTGAAATATCCAGGGAAACCACTTTCTTTGCCCCACCAGCGGCGGCGTAAACCGAAAAAGCGCCGGTATAGCAGAAACAGTTTAATACGGTCATGCCCCGCGCCAGAGCGCCCAGTCTTTCACGATTGACGCGCTGATCGAGAAAAAAGCCTGTTTTCTGTCCTCCGACAAAATCCACTTCAAACTGATAGCCGTTTTCCATCACACGCACGACGCCCTTTTGATCGCCGCCGAAAAGAAACCCCTTTCGCTCCTTCAGACCTTCAAGCCCGCGGGAGCGACCGGCACTTTGCTCATAGACTCTCGCCGGTCCGAGGTGATCGATCAGGGCATCGAGAACATTTTGCCACTGCTTTTCCATGCCTGCCGTAGTGATGGAACAGACCACCGTATCGTTATAAACATCTGCAATCAGGCCGGGAAAACCGTCACCTTCAGCGTTAATCAGCCGATAAGCACTGGTGTTTGCGTTGATGATCCTTTCGCGCAATTGACAGGCGGCCCAAACCCGGCCCTTCCAGAAGGCCGCATCGATCACCCTGCCCGTCTCCCTGGTCAGGACACGAAAGGCAATATCCGTGCGGCTGTTAAAAAAGCCCAGCGCCAAGCCCTGACCTTTGGAATCTTTTGCTAAAACCACATCGCCGTCGGCCGGTTTTCCCCTTAAACCGGCGATTGCGCCGGAAAAAACCCAGGGGTGCCCGCGCAGAACGGCCGCCTCCCTGCCGCTTTTCAGTGTGATCTCCGGATACATCTCAACCCCTTTAAAATCAGTGAAAGCATAAAGTCTTATAATATTTTTGTTCATTAGCTTTTCATGCTTGAATTTGCAAGCGGGATTGTATTATGTGGATATAAAGGAGAATGCAAATGCACGCAGTTCTCATGGCGGGAGGCAGAGGCACACGCTTCTGGCCCAGGAGTCGGGAGAAAAACCAAAACACCTGCTGGATATCGTCAGCAGCCGAACGATCATCCAGGAAACGGTTGACCGGATCAAACCTCTTATTGATCCCAAAAATATTCTGGTCGTCACAGGCCGGAAACATGCAAGGGAATTGATCAGGCAGCTGCCGGAAGCCTCCGCAAAAAACATTATCATCGAACCTGTCGGCAGAAACACCGCCGCCTGCATCGGCCTGGCCGCCCTGCACATTCAGAGAAAGACAAAAGACGCCATCCTGATCTGCAAAAGAGGGCGGTCGCAGGACG
>JBDKUG010000263.1:0-6624 GCA_039679815.1 Smithella sp. | reverse complement strand
AGTAACTAGGTCATGACCCGAATGACCACATTTCTTTTCTTGAGCTCCCTGCGGTTCGCGAGAAGGCCTTCGGCTGCAACGCGGTCGAGGACATAAATTAATTCGCCGCCCTGTTTCGAACACTGTTGGCCATACGAATTGGGAATTTGAGGAGTGACGTCACCCAGGATAGATCGTGTCACGGATTCCGTCTTTCGCGCACCGTTGGCCAGAAGAACGACTGTTTTTGCCTGATAAACCAGTTCAGCCCCCATACTTACGGCATACTGCGGCGAATCCGCCTTCTTGCTGAAATGCCCGTCGGCAACCGCATTATTGATGGTATTGTCGTCCAGCTTTACCAGCATCACCGAACTTCCTTTAAATGGAATGCCTGATTCGTGAAAGGCCACATGACCGCGGCCGCCCACTCCTATGATTTGAAGATCAATCCCGCCTGCCGCTTTAATTTTCCGGGCGTATCCGTCCAGGATTTCTTTCCGAATCCACGCCAGGTAGTCGGATGACGGTCTGGCATTGATAGCGATGGATTTTCCAGCATCGGTCCCCTTGAATTCCCAGTCGCTTTTATTTTCCTTTAATTCCCGGATCAGCTTTTTCTGGTCAATCAACGAGCCGTAGGGAACGCGTGTTTCAATGAATTTCTTCTTCAGGTGGCTGAAAAGCTCCTGAATCATAAAATAAGCGTAGCTTTCAGGATGCAGGACCCGCTGCTGAATGTTATCACCGGGCAGGCCGACATATTCATCGAGGTTGAAACTGCGGATCCGTCCGGCATCAAAACGACCTTCGTTGGCTGCCCGGGCGAAATGTTTATAGAGTCCCGTTGGCGAATTTCCCGTGGCCAGCCCCAAAACAGCCTCGTTTTTCTCTTTAAGAATTTCTATGATTTTTTTGATGACAAGTCCTGATGCAACTTCGCTCATGTGCGGGAAGTCTCTTGTCACCCATACGGTTGTTCCCATAATGTATTCTCCTGTCTTATCCAAGTTCACTTTTTACGATGTCCGCAAGCTGTTGACAATACTTTGCCGTTACTGCATCGGACGGCCCCTCCACCATGACGCGGCACATATTCTGTGTGCCTGAATACCGGACCAGGACACGCCCCTCTTCACCCAGTTCTTTTTCTATCTGCCTGATGGCTTCCACGAGTTTAGGAACTTTGTCAATGTCCGGCTTGCTTTTAACATCCACATTAATCAGTTTTTGAGGAAAAATGTCCATCATACGGGCCAGTTCGGAAAGTGGCTTGCCTTCTTTTATCATTGCGGCAACCAGCTGAAGAGCGGCAATAATCCCGTCGCCCGTGGTGTGATGTCTCAGGAAGATCATGTGACCTGCTTCCTCGCCTCCGATGACTGATCCAAGCCGCCGCATATCTTCGAGAACATAGCGGTCTCCCACTTTGGTGGCATGGTACTTAAAGCCGTACTTCTTGCAGGCAACTTTTAAACCCAGGTTGCTCATCACTGTACTGACCAGCAGGTCGTTCTTCAACTTGCCCTCTTTTTTCAGAATATTTGCGCAGATGATGAGAATCTGATCTCCCGTGATCTCGTTGCCCTTTTCATCCACGGCGATGAGGCGGTCACCGTCCCCGTCGAAAGCCAGCCCGATGGCCGCGCCATTATCGACGACTTTCTTCCTCAGAAGTTCTGTATGCTGCGATCCGCACTGGTCGTTGATATTTATGCCGTTTGGCGTTTTGTGAATCGTTTCAACATCAGCCCCAAGTTCGTTAAATGTGTCCTGTGCCACGCGATAGGTAGCACCGTTGGCGGTGTCCAGAACAACTTTCATTCCCTCCATGGAAAGTTGGCGGGGAAATGTGTTTTTTGCAAACACGATGTAACGGCCGATTACCCCTTCAAGCCGGAAAGCTTTGCCGATGCCGCTTGCCGGCGGCAGGAATTCATTGAGCCTGTCATTCAGAATCAGGTCTTCGATTGTTTCTTCCTGTTCGTCGGAAAGCTTGTAGCCGTCTGAGCCAAAAATTTTTATTCCATTGTCTTGAAACGGATTGTGCGACGCAGAGATCACAACGCCCGCGTCTGCACGCATGCTCTGGGTGATAAAAGCAATTCCCGGTGTGGGCAGCACGCCGACAAGATAAGGATTCCCTCCCATAGAGCTTACGCCGGCCTCCAGTGAACTTTCCAGCATATACCCGGAAAGCCGCGTGTCCTTTCCGATAATGATCATGGCGCGGTGCCCTTCCTTTTTAAATAAATGCACCATGGCCCGTCCAACTCCAAAGGCAATTTCAGGCGTCATGGGATAACGGTTTGCTTCGCCTCTGATCCCGTCAGTTCCAAATAATTTACCCATTGATTTTCTCCTTCTTGCAATGATTCAAGTTTTACCGATATTAGAGATGTCAGATTTTTTATATACCTGTTTACGGCAGGGCCTGAGAGGCCTTTTGAGCAATAGCATTCACGATGCCGTTTAACCATGTTACACCCTTTTTCGAAACTTCTGCCGGCAGATTCTGGATGGCTGATATGTAATCTGCATTTTTATCTTTCACGGTCTTTTCAAAATCGTTCAGAAAATCCTCCCGGGATTTATCTGTTGCGGCCACGACTTCCGGTATTTTCCCTGTGAAAAGTTCTTCAAGCCGGCCGATCTGATCAAGCAGTTCCTTTCTTTTACTGACATCTTCAGCGGGTGATGTGCCGCCTTTTCCTGCCATCGTTTTTAATCTTTTCAGGCGCTCTTTTTTGGCCGCCAAAAGCTGCTCCAGAAGACCGGCAAAAATAAGGGAACCGAACTCCCTGGTTTCCAGAAACGGTTTTCTTATCTGTTTATACCATGCTTCAAGGGCCGCCAGGTTTGCCAGGTAAAGGATATTGTTTTTGATGATGCGACTGAAATTAGGGTACATGCCGGGTATATAGTCTTTTACTCCATTTGCGGGGGACTTTTCAAAGATCAGTTGATTGTCACCGGGATAATCATGACGCAGGATGGAGCCCGCCGCCACGACATTGCCGAAACCCAGCCTCACCGGACCGATGATTCCTCCCTGTCCGCCCAGAAAAATAGGGGGCTGGTTCAGCATCACTCCCCGCGGGACGTCACCCAGTAGCGACGGGGTTGTTTTATCGGCATCCGGAGTGAAATTAAAATGGATGTAGGAACTTCCCACTTCAGAATGATTGCTGCGGCTGGTTCCGCCGGCCATGAAGCAATCACAGAAGTTGATAAGGCTGCCCAGTGTCACAAAGGGGAAAAGAATGGTCTGTTTTAATCCGACCGTGTGGGCGCCGCCCGCTTCCTCCTCCAGGATGCACCCTTCCCGGACATGCGCGCCCAGGCCCATGTTTGCTTTTTCCAGAAAAACGGATTTGCTGAAAAAGCCGCCCTTTAACTCAACTTTCGCGCCGAACTGGCAGCTCTCAATGGTCACCGGTCCTTCATAGCCAATCTGACAGCCGGATGATAGGACTGTTTTGCTTCCATAAATCCGACAACCCGGATAAATCCGGACCCCTGTACCGGAAATCTGATCGACATTGACTTCATCCCCGATATCAAGGGTTTCGGGATTGGTAATTTCCACACCTTTTTCAATAAGCTGTTTTATTTTTTCGTAGGATTTTGGTTTTAAATCCATACCATCTCCCTGGTTTTTAAATTTGACTCATATGATACACAGGGAACGGTCGCTCAAGGACCGTTCCCTGTTAAATCCCTTTATCTATCGGGCGCAAAACGCCCTTCATTTTGCCCCGCAGTCTAATAATCTAAAACCTGACAGCCTGTTGCTTATACTACCCCATAAGCCAACATTGCCTTGGCCACTTTGGTGAAGCCGGCAATGTTCGCGCCGGTAACGTAATCACCTTTTCTACCATAGGCTTCCGCTGTGTCAAAGCAGTTTTTGTGAATGCTCTTCATGATTAGAAGCAGACGGTTGTCGACTTCTTCGCGTGTCCAGGAAAGCCGCATGCTGTTCTGACTCATTTCCAGGCCGGAGGTGGCCACACCGCCCGCATTGGCTGCCTTGCCGGGACCGTAGAGAATCTTGTTTTCCTGGAATATTTTAATTGCCTCCGGTGTCGAAGGCATATTAGCGCCCTCTGCCACGCAGTAGCAGCCGTTTTTAACCAGCGCCGCAGCGTTTTTGCCGCTGATTTCGTTTTGTGTTGCGCACGGCAGTGCGACATCCACTTTAATGCCCTGTTCGCGAATAACATCCCAGACATTCTTGCCCTCGTAGCAGGTGGTCCCCTTATATTTGTCAGCGTATTCAGAGATGCGGCCTCGTTTGACGTTCTTCAGTTCCAATACGTAATTGCATTTGTCGCCGTCAATCCCGGAATCATCGATAATACATGCTGATGAATCGCAAAGCGAAATGACTTTTCCACCTAGCTGGGTTACTTTTTCCACTGCATACTGCGCCACGTTGCCGGCGCCACTAATTGCGACGGTCTTGCCCTTGAAATCCAGTTTGCGGGTGGCCAGCATTTCCGCGGCAAAGTAGGTGGTGCCGTAGCCGGTGGCTTCGGGACGAATCAAACTTCCGCCGTATTCCAGCGCTTTGCCGGTCAGAACGCCCACGTGTTCATTGCGGATCTTCTTGTAATAACCATAAAGATAACCGATTTCGCGGCCGCCGACACCAATGTCGCCTGCGGGAACATCCACGTCAGCGCCAATATGACGAAACAGTTCGCGCATAAAGGCCTGACAGAACCTCATGATTTCGCCTTCAGATTTGCCCTTGGGATCAAAGTCGGAACCTCCCTTGGAGCCACCCATCGGCAGCGTGGTCAAGGCGTTTTTGAAGATTTGCTCAAAACCCAGGAATTTAATGATGCCTAGATTGACCGAAGGATGCAAACGAAGACCACCTTTAAAAGGACCGATGGCGTTATTGAACTGCACTCGGAAACCGCGGTTGACTTTCACATTGCCCTTATCGTCCACCCAGGGCACTCTGAAAATTACGGCTCTTTCCGGTTCGACAATCCGCTCATAGATATTGGCTTTTACAAATTCTGGATGCTTTTTAACGGTAGGTTCCAGCGTTTCCATGACTTCTTCAACGGCCTGGTGAAACTCGGGCTGATCCGGATCGGTTTGTTTGACTTTTGCGATAACATCTTTAATGACTGACATGTTTTATTCCCCCTTATAAAATAGTTTTGTGATTTTACAGCTATCTGTACATGACATTTTTCATCATAATTTAAAGCACGTCAATGCTTTGCAACTCTTCGAATTCCATTACGGTGGACATGGCTTTATTGTCCACATCACAACCTTCTTCACAGGCCGCGGCTACCGGATTTAAACCGCCGATCAGAATCATCCCGATCTTGTTCATGTCCACATGAGTCTGGCATACGGGACGCCCCGTATTGCCTATGGATAAGACTCCATGAATGCCGGCCCTGTCGAAATCATCAACCACGCGATCAACAAGGTTTCTGCTTAAAGCAGGGATTTCACGGAAATTGGCCAGGATTTTTCCTTCGCCTTCTGCAACCACCTGCGAAACAGAAGTCATCTTGCCGCGAATGAAAATTTCCGACGGATCAAGCGAAGAACCGGCATAGTGGATCAGTTCAACAAATCTAAGGATCTCACCCTTTCTCATCTGGAGAATACCGCCAAACTTGGAATCTATGGGAATGCCGTGTTTGAGCAGCACGCCGTTGATCACAATGCTGCACATTGTAGCAAAACCAACCTTGCCTTCGGGCACAACGATGTCACCAAGGGTTTTTCCTGATAGTCCCACCGCCACGCGAGAACTGACGGCAAGCTTTTTTGCGAAAACAGGCTTCATGATTTTCAGCGCTTTGGAAAACTGATCTTTGGGGAAGAAAGAGATATTTACCGGCACCAGGCCGCGTTTCTTTTTGACATCGAAAGTTGTTTTGAAGGAGAGAACATCGATGCGTGATATGGAGAGGCCGATTTTATCCTGTACACGGGCGTCGCATATTTCACTTTCTCCCTTGTCGGTAATCATCCGGCCGTCACGCCGGCCCACCAGTTTGGTAAGTCCGCGCTCATCCATAATCTTGAGATGATATCGCACCGTTCGTTCGCTGAGCTGAATATTTTGTTCCAGCATCCGGCGGGCAATCACGCGAGCGCCGAGCGGCTCCGCACTCTCGTTAAGTATTTTCAGGATCAGGATTACCCTGTGCTCAAGATCTTCGGGTTTATAAAACTCTTTCATGTTTTTTCCCATACGGCAATCGGCAACCGATTGCCGTATGCTTACTGATAAACCTTTTCTTTGTCAAACAAAAAATTCTATGTTTTGTCGTCTTTATGAGAAGTTATTGATATAATATGTAAATAGTTAAATGTGCATGCAATCTACGCGTCGGTTCATGCATAAATTGCTTTCAGTGTCTCTACGGCCTGTTGCCCGAATATCCTTTTCGCTTGCCTGAAAGCGTTTTGAATAAATCTAAAGCTTGCGAAAGGTAATGACAAAACTCGCCTGCGGCTCAAACAGCTGTCACTACTGATCTTTCGCTGCGCCTTGACCGGAAGCGCGCAGCATTTGCGAAGCGCAATAATTCGTATATTCCTTACCGGGAAGGCCACAGGCCTTCAGTTATGAGACAAAACGCTTTCAATGGCCGCTCA
>JBDKUG010000188.1:0-10739 GCA_039679815.1 Smithella sp. | reverse complement strand
ATGCCCGTATCGATCATCCCAACCCGGTTCTCCAGCAGTCGGGGCTGCCCTGGCATGTAGGCAGAAGACAGAAAGGGCACATCAATCTCGGGTTCACCAAAGATTATGACGAGCTCAAAGCCATCACATCCATTGACAAAACAAAAATGATTTCCGTCGTCTCTTCTTCAAAAACCATGACAGACGGACACCGGCAAAGGGTTGATTTCGCCCTGCGGCTGAAATCCCATTTCGGCAACAAAATCGACTTGTTCGGACGGGGGCTGAACGAAATCGAAGACAAGTGGGACGCCCTGGCGGACTACCGGTACCATGTGGCCATCGAAAACAGCGAGGTCAACCACTACTGGACGGAAAAGATCTCCGATGCATTTCTTGCCGGATGCCACCCGATCTATCATTGATGCCCCAACATTGCGGACTACTTTTCTCCGGGATCATTCACCCTGATTGATATTAACGAACCGGAAAAGGCCATTGCCACGATCGAATCCTGCATTGAACAGGACTGTTATACATCATCCAGACAACTGATATGGGAGTCCAGGGAAAAAGTTCTGGATCAATATAATCTGTTTCCATTGATTGCGGACTATATAGCGAAAGACCGGCAGGTTTCATCCGGTCAGACGCGAACACCTGTCAAAGTGACTATCAGAAAAGAGCAGTCCGAGTCAAACCTGATATACAAGCTCAAAAAAAAGATTCTACGGTTCTGACTTGCGGACGCAAAAATCGCCGATGATCTCATTTAAAAAAGCCCTGCCGGTATCCTGTGTGTAATGGTAGGGATCTTCCAGGTAAAACCCTTCTCTTCCTGAATAACGGCCTTCGGAAAAATCATAAATTTTCGGGAATATTTCCTTCATTTCCTGTCGCCAGCTTAAATACCGGCTGTAAGCCTGGATATTTTTAAGGGCCGCAAGCACGTCCGTATTCAAAGGATTGATAAACACGGCATAGGGGATGCCCCTTTCCTCCAGCAGTGCCTTGATCTCCTTCACATAGTCCATGCGCTTTTGCGAAAAGGAAAAATGATCATAATAGTTGTCCACCAGCCCACGGATAATCGTGTTATATTTTTGCTCATACCGATTGGGGCCCGCAGACGCGGACTCCGTTGAGATGCCGGGATAATCAAACTGCCCATTTGGTTTCATGCCGTATTTCTTTTCATTGTTGAACCGCATTTTCAACGTCTTCCACGAGTCTTTCACCGTTTGCGCGCCCAGCAGGTATTCCACCTTTGTGTAGCGAACATCATTCCAGTCTTTTATTCTGACCAGCGGAAGCTCTCTCTCGTTGAACATGTAGAAATCAAAACCGATGAGCACGAGCTTTTCATTGCGCAGGTATTTTTTCAAATAGAAATACATCTCTTCCGGCACCATCCCGCGCATGGATGCATTGTAAAACTGATAACAGGAAAGTTCGTCCGGATTGACATACCCGGTTTTGCTGGAGCCCAGGAGAATGCCCTCATGTTTGTACGTCAGGATGGCATCCTTTACCTGCCGTTCAAGCACAAAGTAGGCCCCGCTGCGATTGTTGCCCAGCAGGTTGTAGGGATCAACAACATAATTAAATACGGCAACCAGGGTCAGGATGACCCCTGCGGCAAGACCGGAAAAAAGAATATATCTTTTCTCATCTGATATTTTCATCACCTGTCACCTAAAACTGAAAATAAAGAAATTCACTTGCCCTGCTCAGTGAAAGCACCGAGGCCAGTGCGCACAGAATCAACACAATCGCCCAGCGCAGGGAAGGCCGCCAGGTCAGCCATGCCAGAGGTGCGGGCAGCTTCTTTTCCTTTCCCAGGATGTTCAAATAGGGCGCGCATAGATCCATCATCTGCTGGACATTGGGCGCCAGCCAGACGATCAGCAGGGCAATGGCAATATAAATCACCTCGCTGCTGCCTTCAAAATAGTGCATCGCCTGAAAATCGATCCCCCACCATTTCAGTTGCGCGGCCAGCGGTCCGAATTTATCCAGATATTTTACGGGCAGGGCAAAACCGTTTAGCCCCGCCATCGAACCAAGCATGCGCAAGGCCGAGGAAACGCTGTCGGCCCTGAAAAAGACCCACGCGACCGTGACGGCAAGAAAAGTAAGGGTTCCCGCGAAAAGACGGCCAAACCATCCACCCGCTGCCTGAAATCCGAGGTGCCGCCTGATCTTAATCCATCCGTGGTTAATCACCAGAAAAACGCCATGCAGTCCGCCCCACAGGACAAACGTCCACGCTGCGCCATGCCAAAGGCCGCCCAGCAACATGGTCAGCATCAGATTCGCAAAACGTCTGGCCTCGCCTTTGCGGTTGCCGCCCAGTGGAATATAGAGGTAATCCCGTAAAAAACGGGAAAGCGACATATGCCAGCGTCGCCAGAAATCAATGACGCTTAAAGACTTGTAGGGAGAATTAAAATTCAGCGGAATGCGAATGCCGAACAGATAAGCCAGGCCGATGGCCATGTCGGAATATCCTGAAAAGTCAAAATAAATCTGAAGCGTATAAGCCAATGCCCCCTGCCAGGCCTCCAGAAACGAAAGAACATACTGATGTCTTGCCGCTTCAAAAACGGGCGTGGCATATACGGCAAGACCGTCCGCAATGACAACTTTTTTAAACAATCCGAAAAAAAAGATGGTGTTGCCAGCCGCCACCATGCGGGGATTGAAACGAAATATTTCTTTTTGCGCGAACTGGGGCATGATCTCATCATAGTATACGATAGGGCCCTGCATCAGACGGGGGAAAAAGGTCACAAACAGGCAGTAGTTCAAAAAATCATGGTCGCGGATTTTGCCGTGATAAACATCAACCAGGTAGGCAATCTGCTGAAAGGTATAAAAAGAAACCGCCAGCGGCAGAATGAGCGGGGGCGGTGCGATGGCGATGCCTGTTACGGCCGTGAGATTGTCCACAAAAAAACCGGCGTACTTGAAATAGCCGAGCCCTCCGAGGTTTGCCGCAATCCCGACAGCCAGAAGGCTTTTCGAACCGCGGCCAACCAGCATACCCCATCCGTAATTAAAAAGAATCGACGCAAAAATCACTGACAGGAATACCGGATTCCACAGGCCGTAAAAGAGAAGGGAGGCTAAAACCAACCAGGCGATGGCCAATGTGTAGCGCCCGGTGCGACCAATAAGGAAGAACACCAATGCCGCAATCGGCAGAAAAATCAGAATGAAAGCATAGGAATTAAAAAGCATGGGGAGAAAACCTCCTCATGTCAAATGAGAATACAATCGCCCGGCCAATGTCCTCGCGCAGATGCCAAACCATCAGGCATCCGCCTGGGAACAACGGCACGACCGCATCACCGAAACCTTTCATGGGATCCCCATTATTTTTTTGATTTCCTCGGCGTACAAACGGCCCGCCACCTTACCCCCAAAGTCCGTGTAATGGCTGATCGGCAGACCGGACTTCTCCACCTGGAGGATCCTTTTCAGACGATAACGTTTCAGAAGCACTGACGGATCAAGAAAGGGAATCCCTTTTTCCTGCGCAACAGCGCGCAGAAGATCAATCAGGGCTCCCCTTCTGGCAATGTTAACAGGTACCGGGACGGAAAGATCTTCATGGGGCTGATCAGCCGCAAACGGAAACCAGCTGCAAATCCGGCTTATAACATCCTTCCCCCTTCCTGCCGAAAGAGCGGAATAACCGTCAGTGACCGGAGCATTGATGTGCGAAACGATGAGCATTTTTCTGGGATAAATAAAATTCATAATCTCGGAAATGTCCTGTTCAATTTCCTGTCTGTCCTGGTAGCTTACCACGGTTTCCCGAATGATTTGCTCAGGGGTCTGCTTGTAAAAATCGTGCCGCCTGTCCGTTGCCAGATGGTGCATATAATAGCCCTGATAAAGATATTTTGTCACGGAACAGATTTCGATCACAAAAAGATCCGCCTCCCGGAATTGTTCCAGGAACACCCCGGACCAGACCACGGGCTGACGGTTCAGGAGCGACGTGCGGAAACAGTAGCGGTTAATGGAATCGGGAATCTCTATCTGACGGGTGATAAACCGGAAAAGCTGCAGAATCTCCTTTGTTGTATGGACAAATGAAATGGCATTATCAAAATCGGTGCAGGAGAAATGGTTTCTGGTAAATGCGATCCTGCACGTTCCGAACAGAGCAACCTTCACATTGCTCTTGTGATATTTCATCCGCCATCCCATGATTGACATGCCGTCAGCCGACCTCTGACCCAAAGCATTGATTTGGTGCTGGTGTATACATTGATTGCTCATATATGTCAAACAGGCCTGTCCGGCACACACCCACGCTGAAAGACTTCTGAACACAGCCATCCTGCGGATCATGGAATATTCTTCGTCCCGGGTCTTGCAAACCGGCGTCGTTCAGTATATAAGCCGGTAAGATATGAAACCCTTCAGGAACGCATCATTGAAATCAGGGAACAGAAGGTATTGCTGGACTCAGATGTCGCCGAAATATATGGCGTTGAAAAAAACGCATCGATGAAGCGGTAAGAAATAATCCTGAAAAATTTCCGAATGGATACCTCTTCGAATTGGACAAAAAAGATTGGGAAATAATGAAGTCGAAATTTTCGACTTCATTCGCGCCCACGGCAGGGGGCAAAGTGAAGTTGCCCAAGGCTTTTCCCGAAAAAGGTTTGTCCGGACGAATCAGGCTAATAAGATGCAGAAAGTATCTTTTATTTTATATACACGGGACAAAACATGCTGTTTAATTCTTATGCCTTCATTCTGATTTTTCTGCCTCTGGTCGCCGCCGGCTATTTTCTGCTCCACAGGTTATTTTCTGCAAAATGGGCCCTTATTTTTCTGCTGGCCGCGTCGCTTTGCTTCATGTCTTTATGGAATGTGCAATTCGCCCTCGTTCTGATGTTTTCCGTATTGATAAATTTTGCCTGCGGATCGGCTCTGTCCACGGCAACGGAAAATCAGGCGAAAAGCAAAAAACCCATTTTCATCGCCGGAATCACCTTTAACATCCTGCTGCTGGGATTCTTTAAATACAGCAATTTTTTTCTGGAGAATATTAATGCCGTTTTCGCGACTGACATTCATGCGCTTCACATTTTACTCCCCATCGGCATCAGCTTTTACACCTTCATGCAGATTGCCTGGCTGACGGATATCTACCGTCAGGGTGGTTACCGCTATGATTTTCTCAGCTACTGCCTTTATGTGACGTTCTTTCCCTACGTAATTTCCGGCCCGATCGCCTATCACAGGGAAATCATCCCGCAGTTCAAAAAAGCGGAAAACTGGACATTCAGCACATCCAATTTGTGCCGGGGGCTTTTTAATTTTTCCATCGGCCTTTTCAAGAAAATGGCCATCGCCGACACCCTGGCCATTATCGTCAACGGGGGTTATGACGCTTCATCCGTGCTGACATTTACGGAAGCCTGGATCACGAGTCTTTCCTTCACCATGCAGATCTATTTTGATTTCAGCGGCTATACGGATATGGCCATCGGCGCCGCCCTTGTTTTCAACATCCGTCTGCCGATCAATTTCAATTCACCTTACAAGGCAACAAACATTAAAGAATTCTGGCAGCGCTGGCATATTACCTTATCCCGTTTCCTGCTCAATTACGTCTATATTCCGCTGGGCGGCAACCGCAAGGGTGAAGCCCGCACACTCATCAACATCCTGCTGCTCTTTATCATCTGCGGTCTATGGCACGGCTCCGCCTGGTCATTTGTTCTCTGGGGCGGGCTTACCGGACTGGCATCAATTATTTTCCGCATGTGGACAAAAACGGGCCTGAAACTGCCCAAAGCGGTTGCCTGGCTGGTATATTTCACCTTTTTCAACATCTCCGCTGTTTTTTTCCGTGCGCAAACCTGGCAGGACACTGTGAAAGTATTGAAAGGCATGGTCGGATTAAGCGGTATTTACGTATCGCCCAATCTGGCGGGGAATCCTTTCTGGCAAAAATTGACCGTTATCGGAATTCGTTTTGGCGAATGGCGGGAAAATCTTCCCGATACCGATATGTATTTGTACTTCCTGTGTTTCTTGTTGATTCCTTTTGTTCTTCTCACAAAGAATTCAAACGAGCTTCTGGAAAAATTTTCACCGAACTGGAAAAACGCACTGGCGGTGAGTCTGATGATGATTGCGGGCCTGCTTTTATTGAACAAAACCAGTTCGTTTTTATATTTTAATTTTTAGGCGGTAAATGATTCATGAGCAATCTGAAGTGGCTGATCGCAACATTGTCCTTGATTCTGCTTTTCGCGGCACTCATTGTTGCCGTCAATCTGTACGTGGATCATCACGGAGTCCGGTTGAGTCTGTTCAGCAGCGGCGGGAAAATCAGTCAAAATCAAATCGTATATCCGGACGGCATTAACCAGCACATGTTCAATCCGGAACTCATTTTTCGCAATCCTGAAAAATTTGATTCCTTTCTTTTCGGATCATCGCGCACTTCCGTGATCCATGTGGAAAAAATCCCGGACGGCAGGTTTTACAACATGTCCTACTCCCTGGGGCTGCCCACTCAACACCTGGCCATCCTCAAAGCTTTTGTGAACAGAGGAATAAAGATTAAACACGTCATTATCGGATTGGATGAAATTGCTTTTGCCATGCCACCTGCTGCAACACAAAAGCACCTCGTGCGCATTATGCACCCCGACACCGGCGGCCCCGGCCGCCTGGAGATTTTTGGCATGTATTTTTTCCGCAAACCCGAGCTGGAGGAACTGGGCCGGTGGCAAGACAGGGTAGTCCAAGGCAAGATGAACGGCAGAATTATCATGACCCCCCATGGTGTAAATCTGGTATGGCTTGAAAAAGACCGCATCATTGAGAAAGCGGCAAAACCTGTTTTTCACTTTGCAGCCGATCAATATAAACCGGTCACTTACGGCCCGAAAGAAATGGATGAAGCTTTCAAGGCCATCGAAGAACTGGTTGCCTTGTCACAATCTCATCATTTTCGGCTTACTTTCTTTATCTCGCCGATTTATTCGCAGCTTTATCTGAACAACGCGGAATCGTTATTGACTGCGAAAGCGAGACTTGCCCAAATGACGGATTATTACGATTTCAGCGGATTCAACTCCGTCACAACAAACCCCGTCAACTATTATGAGGAAGTCCATTACCGCTATCGGGTAGGAGATATGATCATTGAACGCATCTTTGGCGGCAGTATTGCGGCACTACCTGAAGATTTTGGAGTTCTGGTGACGAAGCAGAGTATTGGCCAACACCTGGAAAAGCAGAAACGCGAGCTTGAGCAGTATCTTAAGTCTCATTCGCTGCAATGATTTCAAAACTCCGTCAGAGAGGATAATAAAATCAGGCCTTCATTTTTGCGGCATCGAGCGTATTTTTCATCAGCATGGCAATCGTCATCGGGCCCACGCCACCGGGAACGGGTGTAATATAAGAAGCTTTGGCGGCAACCTCATCAAAAGCAACATCGCCGGCCAGTCTGCCATTATCCAGGCGGTTGACACCGACGTCTATTACCACCGCGCCTTCCTTCACCATGTCAGCGGTAATCATCCACGCCTTGCCCACGGCCGCAATCAGCACATCAGCACGTGAGGTCACCGTTGGCAGATCTCTCGTTTTGGAATGACACATCGTGACTGTCGCGTTTTGCGCCAGCAGCAGGAGCGCCATGGGCTTCCCGACAATGTTGCTGCGTCCGACAACAACCGCTTCTTTCCCGGAAAGCTCAATGCCGGTGCTGGCGATCAATTCCATAATACCGCGGGGCGTGCAGGGAATAAACAGCGGTGAACCGGTGACCAGACCGCCTATATTGTATGGATGATAGCCGTCTACATCTCTGTGCGGATCAATGGCGGCAATGATTTTATCAGTAGAAATATGTTTAGGCAGTGGAAGCTGAACCAGAACGCCATGAATGAATTCGTCCCTGTTAAGATCATGGATCAAAGTCAACAGATCTGCTTCGGTTGCGTCAGCGGGCAGCTTGTATTCCCGGGAAAGGAATCCCACTTCTTCACATGCCTTGCCCTTTCGTCCCACATAGACTTGCGAGGCCGGATCTTCGCCGACAAGAATAACCGCGAGGCCGGGAACCAGGCCTGTTTTTTCCTTAAACGCCAGAGTCTCCTCCCGCAGTTTCAAACGAATATCCTTCGCTATCGTGTTGCCATCAATAATACTGACCATGAAAAGCTTCACCCCTTGGGAGTCCCACAATAAAATATCCCCCTCGATTCATGTTTTATGAAATCGAGGGGGCTTATTGCTAAATGACCTTTAATTTACTTTTTACTTTTCTTCAGAATATTTCTTTATTAATTCGATAACTTTAGGAATGTTAGACTCAGGAGTTTTACCTGAATAAATGTAACGGACAACTCTGTTTTTGTCAATAAGGACTGATGTGGCGATTTTTTTAGGAGCCCCCAGCATATTGCCTACTGTAAAATCGGGGTCAAGCAGGATGATGGCTCCGCTGCTCTTCTGCTTGCGCTTTGAGATCTGCTTAATGAGGAAATTAGGCACTGGGCTGTCCTTCTGGTTGCCTATGCCCAACCCGACATACTTCTTTTCACTCTTAAGCCGCTCGACATCTTTGTCGGCTTTCAGTGCAGCAGTTACATGATCGTTATCATCTGCTGAACTCGAACTGGCGTATACCATATATACAACTTTGCCGGCAAATTCCGGTGAACTGAGGCTGTATGCCTTATCATTAAGAGCATCATTAAGTTTGAAATCACCAATTTTGTCCCCTACTTTCAACGAAGCAGCATAAGATGTAAAAACGAACAACGATAAAACAAGTAAAATCGCAACAAAAAACTTTTTCATTTTGCCCCTCCCTTTGTGCCCATTAGTTTTTTAAAAACCAATCTATGGATGAAATTTTCATCCTGATTGGGTCGGGAGTATATGGTAAAATCAACGCACTGGCAAGAAAAAAAACACCTTAAAATAAACATTTTTCCTCGATTGATAGTTCCTTGAAAAAATTATTCTTCTCTGCTAAATTAACTGCAAATTGTTCAGGGAGACTGTAAAAACCATTAACCTTGCACTGCTACTCGATGAATCTGTTCAAAGCCACGCTGACCGGACTGTGCTGATTGCAGAAAATCAACGCATTACGTACAGTCAACTGCAATCGGCGGTTTACACTGCCGCACAATCATTAAAAAACCGGGGGATGGAAAAAGGTGATAAGGTAGCGTTAATGCTTCCGAATATTCCCGAGTTCTTTTATTATTGTTTGGCCGTCGTCCGATCCGGAGCCGTTGTCGTTTTGCTCAATACCTCATCCACTCCGGCTGAGCTGCGCTACCTTCTGAATAACAGTGACGCAAAGATTCTCATCGCGCAGGAGCCGGGCGGAAAGAGATACCGCGAGATTCAAGATCAGCTTGAAACCTGCCGCATACTGCACACCATCCATTCCGGACAGAAACCTTTTATGGCTGGACAGGAAAGCTCACGTTATCCCGAAGAGACTCTTACAACCGCTATCGATCCCGATGACCCGGCCATGATGATTTATACGGCAGGGTTGACCGGCAAACCGCTTGGTGCAGTGCTGACCCATCGCAATCTTTGCGAAGAACTCAACATGATTCAGCCAATTTTCCGCAGAGAGCCGGATGACGTCGGTCTTTGCCTGATTCCCCTGTTCCACTCTTTCGGAGCCACTGTAAACATGCTGAACGTCATACAAGCAGGCTGTTCCACCGTCATGATGGATCGATTAACCATGGATGGTCTTTTTTCCACGATAGAAAGAAACAGAATAACCTATATCTGTGCCGTTCCCCGCCTCTACATCGGCATGGTCTTTTACGATAAAGCAGAAAAATATGATGTGAGTTCGTTGAAACTTTGCGTCACCGGCGGTTCAGCCATGCCTCCCGAGTTCATACCTCTTTTTGAGCAGAAATTCGGCGTGCGCATTCTGGAAGGCTACGGCCTGACGGAAGCGTCGCCCGCATGTTCTTTCAACAGAATTGAATTAGCGGCAAAACCCGGATCCATTGGCTCCCCTCTCACCGGCATTGATATTAAAATTGTTGATGAAACCGGGCAGGAATTGCCGACAAATCAGGTAGGTGAGCTTATCATCCGGGGCGGCAACGTCATGAAAGGCTATTATAAAGATGACGCAGCCACTGCGGCGGTGATCAAGGACGGCTGGCTCTATACCGGGGACCTTGGCAGAATGGACGAAGACCATTATATTTTCCTGACAGGCCTCAAGAAAAGAATGATCATCACCAGTGGGTTTAATGTCTATCCGCGTGAAGTGGAAACCGTGCTGAACATACATCCGGCGGTGAAAGAATCGCGGGTAGTGGGCAAGGAAGATTTGATGCGCGGGGAACTGGTTAAAGCGGAGGTTGTCCTGCGCGACGGATTTCAACCGGACGACAAGGAAATCATCCGGCACTGCAAAACCTACCTCTCTCCTTACAAGGTACCGCGGGAAGTTGAATTTGTCTCTTCCATTGCGGAAATCCATTCACAGGAAATCACCTGAAAAAACGTTTATGCACAGCTGTGAAAAACCCTGCGCTTCAGATTTCCATTCATTTTTTACAATTAAATTTACACCGCGAACATTCAGGTGGCTGCAGAAAAAACGAAAAGAGCCGGTTCTTCAATCGATATGCTGAACAAAAAAATGGTGCCGAAGACTGGATTTGAACCAGCACAGGCGTACACCCACTAGACCCTGAAACCATAATTGAGGA
>JBDKUG010000002.1:0-3208 GCA_039679815.1 Smithella sp. | reverse complement strand
CGCCATCTGGATTAAAGTCAGCTACTGACTAAAAGTCATGTTGGTTATTAAACCAAACAGAAACTAAAGTCAAGGCAAATTAAAAACGATTGAGTTTAGTACATAAGACTATGTTATTACTTGTGTTTTAACTGTAGAACGGCATAGTAGCCATCCTGATATATTATCATCACATTTTTCGCAAGCTGCACGGATAATTTGTTTAATTTCTCCGGTGAATAATTGTCCGCCAGAAATTGCTGAAACAAATCATAACGCATCAAGAAATGCGTGCAGTTCAGTGACCGCAGATATTTTTGAAATGCCGCCTCGTCGCTTGATAATGTCACAAAATTACGGATAACCTCCATTCCGAAGGAGGCGTCATCGTCATAGCGTCTGTCCAGATGATATCCGCGCCCCGCCAGCAGAATAAGCCGAATCCTTGAATGCTCCGGCGTATGCTTGTTGATATACCGGACTGCCGGATAACTGCCGTCGTGCCTGGCAATAAACTGGTCCCGGGATTCATTTTTCAGGATGTAGTCAACCGGCGCGATTTTCACAAAATAATTTTTTGCATAAACCCCATTGAACCCGATCATGCCGGTTAAGACAAAAACAAAGGCTACCAGGCAAAACGTTTGCAGTGGTTTTTGCCTGTCCATGATCCAGTTGAAGAGATTTACAAAACCGAGCACCGTCAGAATAATCACAAATGGAACAGCCGGCAGAATATAGCGTATCCGGTGCTGATCCATGAAAAACGCCAAAAGAATGAAAAAGACTGCAAAAGAAAGAAAAAGTAGCTTCTCCGTTTTAATTTTTTTGCTGATGAACGCAAAAGGCGCTATAAAAATCAACACGGGATTCAAAACCCCATCAAAATAACGCGGGTTATGATCCTGTCCCTGAAGAAAGAAGCGAAAGGGGATCAATAAGGTCTCCAGAAAATTATCTCCGTATAAAATTTCCCGCATTTTAAACATCCCCCTGCCGACATCACCGGATATAGGGGAGTAATCTCCCATGCTGTTTATTCCATAACTGCCGAAGATGCTTTTAAACAATGGATACAGGGGATTCCCGGTCAGCATGGCGTTTTTGACCAGCCACGGAGAAAAGACAACCAGTGAAACAAAAAAGAAAATCAAACCAAACCGCAGTGCCGGCCATTGCCTGCCTGTTTCTTTTGCGTAAATAAACACAACGGCCAGCGTCAGAAAAAACCAGGCCGGAAGGGCGCTGTATTTTGTACCCAGCGCCAATCCCATGGCGATGGCGGAAACCAGCAGCCACCCATGGCTATTATATTCAGCATCCCTCCAATAAACATAAGCCAGAACACTGAGTGTCGTAAAAAATACCAGACCGACATCAACATAGGCCGTTGTGGCCGTTCGCAGAATTGTCGGCAGGCTGATAAATATCAGCGCTCCCAGCAAACCGGCCAGTTGCCCTGATTTCTTGTTCAAATAGACGTAAAGCAAACCGGCCGTGCCGACACCAAAGCTTAAGTGAATCAAGTTGGGAATGATGTCGTTGCCGAAATACAACGGAACAAGATAAAGCAAAGAAAGATTCATGGGATAGTAAGAAAACCCCGCCCATGGAATTTCATAAAAGCCGCCATGGATAAGCCACAGCTTGGGGACAGCCAGATGATGAATGAGAACATCACGGGCAACAGGCGGTGTGAGCGCTAAAACAATCTCTAAAAGGATGAAAAGAAAAATAACTGAAAGGAGAATAACTTTAACAAAGTATTCATGTTTTACCGACAAGTTCTTCATTCAGGGCAGGTTATCCTTTTTGCGGCATCAGTAAGCATCGTTACGACGCTTAATATCCGGAATGAGAACCAATAATCTACCGGCCTATCGTATAAAATAATCTCAACTTTAAGCGACCCCATTTTCCACCCGAATTAAATGATTACACCAGAACGATTTTTTCTATTTGTTCAATATGATTAAAATGTTTATCTCGGGTCAGAAGGGTACCGCCATCAGCCATGCAACAAGCAGCAATCCAAACATCGTTAACGGGAATTTTACAGCCTTTTTTTTCTAAATATTCATAGATAAGAGAATATTTACGGGAAACATTTTCATCTACTAATATTATTTCCACATGAAATAAATTGATAAATTTCTCTATTTTTTCTTCGTTTAATTTTTTTCGGGAACTTTTACGAAAACCATAATAAAGTTCGCCTAAAACGATTGTGGGAAAACAAATTTCTCGCGTTTTGCCGGCGATAATATCCACTACCTCTGGTTTTCCTTCGGCGAAGTCTGAATATATATTCGTATCCAGGATCAGCCTCATTTCCAGTCGCCTTCCTCTATAGCTTCAAATATCTTTGTAGCATGCCGCAATTCTTCCGCTTCTTTATTGGTAAGCCATCCGGAGAAATTGCGTAATGCACTTTCTCTGTTTCTGACTAATCCCAGCTTTTCATCAATTGCTTCAATGACAAAAGCCGTTTTCGTTTTTTTCTCTTTTAGCGCCGCTTTTTTTATCATGTTTTCTTTTTGTCTGGGTATTCGCAAACTCATCGGCATAGCAACCACCTCCATGTATTCCAATTAACGAATGCGTATCGCATTATTTTTTATTTGGCAAGTCATTTATGGGCGGTTAAACGATCTTTCTTCCATTGCCCGTAGCCGAATACCTGCCCCACCATCCGCAAGATTCGGATTATGACCATTGTGTGGAGGATTATATTGATGAACCGGTAAAAAGTTACCACCGCGTCATACCGGCGGCCGGTATTCAGAAATCATTGATATTACTAGATATAAATCTTCATCGGAATTACAAAAGGGAGTATGGGGGTCATTCTTAAAAAGCAGACTGAACCATCAACTTAAATACTTAAGGGTGTCCCCTTCTCCACTTGTTATCTGCCGGGATGCAGCGTAGCGGAATCCCGTTTTGGTAAAACCATTTTTTCGGCTTTTTTGCGTGATTTATGCCGTTCAATATTCGAACCTATTGCGATCTGCTTCTTTCGCAGGTCTTCAAAAATAGCATGTACGTCAAAATTGAAGCGTGCCGATAGCTCCTTTCTTATGTCTCGAACTTCTTTAACGATTGGATCTTCCCACATAACTATTCCCCCATTAATTCTTCAGGCGTACAAATGACCGGCATATTGTAACCCTGCCTGTTGCATATAACTGATATTCGGCGAATTATTTGTGCATTTGCCAAATGTTTG
>JBDKUG010000362.1:0-28811 GCA_039679815.1 Smithella sp. | reverse complement strand
TAAAAGCGCGCTTCGAATAGTGTATTCTCTCCTCAAGTCCGACAGTTCATTCAGCGAGACCCTCGCCGCGCGCATCCAGACATTGCGCACAACAATCCATTTCTGCTCTGAATGCGGTTCTTATTCTGAATCCGAGCTATGCCAAGTATGTGCTGATGCCTCCCGCGATCGAAGCATCGTGTGTATTGTGGAACAGCCTCAAGATGTCATCACGATAGAAGCATCAAAAGAATACAGAGGCCTTTACCATGTGCTGGGCGGATTGCTTTCTCCTCTGGAGGGGATTGGCCCCGATCAACTCAATATTGGGAAACTCATTCAGAGAATTCACAGATCTTTTGCAACCTCTGTCCCCATTCAGGAAGTTGTCATTGCAACGAATCCAACGATCGAGGGCGATACGACAGCCCTGTATCTGAAAAAATTGCTTGAGAAAGAGCCTGTGCGAGTTACAAGACTGGCAACAGGCATTCCTGTCGGCGGCGATCTCGAATATGCGGACCGATTGACCCTCGCCCGATCTTTTCGCGGCAGATCCCCGCTTTGATATTCGCCATATTTTTCAAAGACACACAGAAGATTATTGAGAGAAATTGATTTTAGGAGCGAAACAGGATGCGCGCCACTGAAATTGCCCGGATTATAAATGCAGAGATTGTTGCGGGAGAAGAAATTGCGTACAATCTTGATATCGAGACCGCCTGCGGTTCCGATTTAATGAGCGATGTCATCGCATTTGTCAAAGAGCGTGTGGCTTTGCTGACCGGCCTTACCAATCCTCAAGTGCTGCGCACCGCCGACCTCATGGATATTCGCCTGATTATTTTTGTCCGGGGCAAAAAACCTTCTGCCGAAATGATTCAAATGGCCCGGGAACAAGGCATTGTACTCATGAAAACTCACAATACCATGTTCACCGCATGCGGTGAGCTTTATCAAGCCGGGATAAAAGGAGATTCCTCTTGTGGTGATCATTGAATATATCATTCCCCGATTGGACTTCTCCGCCGCCGGCAAGGCCTCTACCGACATGAAACACCGCTTGACCCAGCTTGGCCTGCCGCCGGCCCTTATTAAAAGAGTCGCCATCGCGATGTACGAGGCCGAAATGAACATCGCTATTCACGGGGACGGTGGCCGGGCCGAAATCGAAATCTCACAAGAGGGCATAACTACCCGTTTTATCGATCAGGGCCCAGGTATCGCCGACATCGAACTCGCGATGCAGGAAGGATATTCGACCGCTTCGGAAGAAATACGGGACATGGGGTTTGGTGCAGGGATGGGATTGCCCAATATGAAAAAAAATGCCGATGAGTTTATTATACAAAGTGAACCAAACAAAGGAACAACGGTGCAGATGCGCTTCAGGCTTCCCGCAGGAGAACCATAAGTGAGCTTTGAACCTGCGAATCAGTCCCCAAATATATTCCAGACATTCCACTCAGTCCTGCTCGATGCGGATTTATGCGTTGGCTGCACTACCTGCATTAAATTTTGCCCCACCAAAGCAATCCGGGTGCGAAACGGAAAAGCAAAGATTTTTGAAGATCGTTGCATCGATTGCGGCGAATGCATCCGCCGATGTCCTAAAGGCGCGAAAAAGGCGGTCTCGGATCCGCTCTTCATGATGGATGCGTACGACATCAAAGTCGCGCTTCCTGCTCCGTCCCTCTATGCTCAATTCGGCACAAAGTACTCCCAGAGCGATATTTTTAATGCGATTCACTCTGCTGGATTTGATGAAGTATTCGATGTGGCGTGGGGAGCACTTGTTGTGACAACGATGACACGCAGCATTCTCGCTCAAGAAGCCCTCAGACCACGCATTTCAAGTGCTTGTCCTGTTATAGTTCGGCTCATTCAGCAGCGATTCCCAAGTCTGATCCCAAACCTTATGCCAATACTTCCCCCTTCAGAAATCGCTGCCCGGGAGGCTCGAAGAAGACTTGGCTCTTTGTCACAAAAAGTCGGTATCTTCTTTCTTAGTCCCTGCACGGCAAAAGTAACCTCAGTACGAACTCCTTTAGGATACGAACAATCTGCGATCGATGCAGTGTTTTCGTTTGGAGACATTTACGCTTCTCTCAAACGCGCGCTCGACCCGACACCCTCTTCCGCCCCTCACATCGATGCCATCTCCTCTGGCAATGCTTCAACCCATCACTTATTGCCAATCATGAACAATCTCGAACCCGGCATGGGATGGGCACGATCAGATGGAGAACTTGATGCGCTCCACATAGAAAACGCGGTATCCGTCGACGGCATTTCCAATGTCATTGAGCTTTTTGAAGCTATTGAAAACGGCAATATCGACTCGATCCAGTACATCGAAGCGCTCGCGTGCCCAGGTGGCTGTGTTGGCGGGCCAATGGCTGTTGAAAATCCTCATATCGCGCGTTCGACGATGCGCCAGCGATACCAGCACCCTTTCTCAGCATATCCTGGCTCGAAAACCGCTCAAGATCATCACCGCACCGCAAAAGAACGATCCAAATCTCTGTCTCCAGAAAGCTCCACGGCAGATAAGGAATATCTCGCATTCAAATGGACAAGGCCATTACCTCCAAACCCTGTCCTCGTACTCGATACCGATTTGTCGAAGGCTCTGCAAATGGCTGAAAAAATCGAACAAATACGGAACCGGTTGCCGGGGATCGATTGCGGGGCTTGCGGCGCACCCGATTGTGACGCGTTTGCGGAAGATATTGTTCGCGGTTTGAGCTCCATCGAAGATTGTCGGCTTTTAGCGAGCCCGCCGCCCGCACGCAATGAGGAGGAAAATCCTAAATAATTGATTTCCAATGCTTAAATTAAGTACACACAACTTTTATCATAAAATTGGATATAACATGCATTGTATATAAATAAATTTGACAAATGAATATGGAATGAGTATAGTAAATCACGGTATACTTGAATTTTGTGTAATTTCATATAAGATTTTCCGGTTATCTGTGAAGTCGGTTAATAACAAACGTTCATCAAGAGGGTAAACTGCTTGAATAAGAAGGATTTTCCTCATATCCACTTCTATGACCAGGATTTTGTCGATGTGTATGATAGGACTTGGGCATGGATTGCTGATTGCTGGACAAACGGGGGCAGCCAGACAAAAATCAGCAAAACAAAGTTTTTTTACTATCCTGAGCAGAAAAGACTCGATTTTCTTGAGCAAGTCTTCTCCAGCTTTTTTCTCGTCTATAGCAATCGAATTTATCCGGCGTCGAACGGACTCGACGCGCTGTACGCGCTTCAAGAGCCCGATGGCGCGATTCATACCGCTTACGATATCGAAACGGGAGAGCCCATTCTCCCCAAGGACAATCCGCACGGTGTGACACTTCCTCTCCTTGCCTGGGCAGAGTTCAACCTCTATCACAAGACAGCCAATAAAAAACGAGTCAAAGAAGTAATGCCCATGCTTAGCAAGCATTACAAATGGCTCGAGGCGAATTTCAAAATGCCCAACGGCCTCTTCGCGACACCGCTCTCTTCGACAGGGATGGAAAACACCCCACGGACCGACGTGCGATACTTCATCGATTTCAACGCCGCCATGGCGATGAACGCACTCTATCTTTCCGCGCTTGGCGACATTCTCAACGATAAAGACGCCTCATTTCAGTACAAGCGAGACTATTTCTCAATAAAAACAAGAATTAACTCAAAAATGTGGAACGCTGAAGATGGTTTCTACTACGACCTCGGCGAACATGAGAATCAGATACCCACAAAAACACTGGGGACGTACTGGCTTTTGCTTGCTGAAATTCCAAATGAAGAACGTGCTGAAAAACTTGTGGCAAAACTTAAGGACCCTCAGTGCTTTGGCACCGAGAATCCATTCCCTTCCCTTTCCGCCGATCATCCCGCCTTTGATAAAAAGGGCCAGGGCTTTCGTGGCAGCGTTTTCCCATGGCTTACCTTCATGGTAATTAAAGGTATGGAAAAATATTATTTCTACGAGCTCGCCCGAGACTCAGCGATACGGCATCTCTATTACATTCTCGATTCCATGCACAGTAACGAACACGAAGGGAATCGGCACAACAACCATCCCACGGTGTGGAGCGCATATCAGCCAATGAATGAAGGAAAAGCAGTCTGGGATGGGCATCCTGAGTGGCCGCTGCAAAACTACTTCCCTTCAAATGGGCTCTGCACAGTGACATTGGTTATTGAAAACGTCATCGGGCTTTATATCTCCTTGCCGAGAAAGACTGTAGATTGGATTATCCCCAATCTTGAAGTCATGGGTATCGAAAACCTCTCCCTTAAGCGCAACATGATTACCATCCTTTCCGGCAAATCCGGCCGAGGATGGGAAATCCATATGGAGAGTGAAAAATTGTATTATTTTACTATCAATGTACTGGGAAAAAAGAAAAAAACACTCCCTATTCCCTCTGGCAAATGCTCGATGCTTATCGACAAAATTTAACGCTGCAATGGGCTCGCTTAAGAAACGACGCACTCTCCTTAAGAAGAACACCAGATCTCTTGAATTCTAATCTATTATTGTACCAATAAATGATTTTTCGCTTAGTATTTTGTCAAAATTCTCCAGATTGGACCCGGACGCAAAAATTACGCGGAGCCCAAGCTCTTTTGCCTTTGCCGCAGCTATTGGATCAAAGGGAAGGTTTGCGCCAGGATTCCATACTCTTCCTGTCATTTCTAAGAGAGCGTCAAAAGTTATATGCGCAAGAGGCTTCGCGCCGGGGTCCTTTTTGGGGTCAGCGCTATAGATCTGAGAAATATTTGAAAGATTCAATATCTGGTTCGCATGAAACCGTTCGGCAAGAAGCACGGCATCATAATCTGTCGAGAAACCAGGTTTCCATCCTGCGGCAACCAAGATTTCCCCGCGCATCGAAATATCGGCGCTAGGGTCTGTCACTACCGAATCTGGGCAGTAATCGGAAAACACTTCCTTTACCAGCTGCGCGTTGAGTCTTGTCGCCGCAATGCCGATTCGATCAAGCGATTCATCGAGATAAAGCGCTTTGGCTGGCTCTACTCCTCTGTTTCCATCATTGCTTGTTTCCCTCTCGGCGGCTTGCTCGATAAATTCCTTGTAGGCTTTCTGCCACTGACGGGCTGCGGATCCACCTCCAACCACAATAATCGCCTTTCGATTCTCTGCTTCCAACCATGATAGCAACACATTTCGAAATTGTAATAAAAACAAACCGCTTGGACCTTCTTGGGGGGCAACAATCGAGCCTCCTAAAGATATTACAATAGTCATTGTCTCTCTCCCAAATATTCTGATTTGGAAAATATCGGATCCTTATAAATCCTTATAAATTTTCCTTCAGAAGCCTTTGGCATATTTTGAATACTAATTCAGGTAACAGATTAAAGGCATAATGGCGATTAACACGCTCTCCGCATTGATGGTATTCCCTGCCCCATGGCCCAATATTGATCACGGGAACATCCAGGGAGTCTTTCAGATACTCGTCTAAATCGGGCTGGTCCACCGCTGACCTTTGTTTTATATATTCAATAGATTGCGCATCAACTGAAGGCGCCAGGAAACTCATATCCGAAATCCCCGGGAAATAGGGACGGATCTTTACAGATTCCTCATGGTCCCTGTTGAATTGATTTATTTCATCTTTCACGTATGCCAAAAATAATTGATCACGATCTGAATCCAATTCAGCTTTTGCATAATAAGGAGGAGCTAATCCTACAATTGCGCAGGGGCCCTCAATTTGAGCATACGTGAGCAATTCATGCACAATTTTCGCAGTTTGCAATACTTTATCTTCAGGAAAACTCTTCTCCGCAACCCTTCTGAGGCGGTCTAAAATACCGGGCGCCACATATTCAGCACGATTGATAAGTTCTGGCAAATCAATAATTTCTGAAGACAATTTTTGCATAACCACATGTTCATTCTGCTTCCTGGAAAAAGCTGACATTCGCTCATACAGCAGCGAGATAGAACTATCTAGTGCCTTTTGGACAAGCAAGGTAACATTTTCAAAAACTTTCGCAGGATTCTTTTCAAATGTCAAAACATTGAGGGCACAAAAAACATCTGCGGGCATAGTCACATCATAGCGACTTCGCATTTCACGATAATACAAAATAGTTGGAGGAGGAGGTTCTTCTCCTGGAAATACTGTCCGAATGTTCAGGCACTCACTATTGCATTCAGCCTCTCTTGCAAACACCGAGGCGGCCATAACCGGATTGAAACCATCAAAAGGGGCCCCTGCGTGCGCGGGTTTCCCGACAAACAGCACAAAAGGAAGAAGCTTGCTGACGGAGCCTAAAAACACGGCCTTCGCCTCCGCCCCGTCCCCCTGGTCAACCGCCGCGTCGAGATTGATGATGGCCTTCAGCCGCAGCCCGTGTTCGGAAGCAAACGCAGAGAGGATCTTTTTGGCGGCCTTCATCCCGACAGAGGAACCCTCCTCATCCGGGACCGCCATATATACGATGTTGCCTGACCTCTCATCATCTCCAAGAAAATCAGCAAGCGCGGCGATTCCCGCGGCCAAGCCGCTTTTCATATCGAGCATCCCCCTGCCGGGGACAAAGAACGAACTCTCCAGATCCTTTTTGAGCAAGATTTCCGGAGGCGACAGCTTTTCTTTCGAGGACAGAGACTGAAGCATCTTTTTTGTGAGAGTTTCTGGGTCAAACGCAAAAGGCTCCAAAGCGCCATAATTGCTGGTGTCGACTACATCGTAATGCCCTGTGAGAACAACACAGGATGTTCCTTCCCCCGGGGCTAGGGCAATGACAATTCTGCGTTTCCATTCATCCCCTTCAATGTAAAATTCCTGAATATGCTCCGGGTGTGAATTAAAAAAAGAAATTTCTCGAAGAATAGGTATAAGAATATCCGGAAAAGAGACCTCTCCCGAAGTATTCGTTATGCTCGCCGATTTCACCAAACGAATTGCAAGGGATTGTGTATCTATAGGATCATCGCTTTTTCCCATGGTATGCATACTCTACCATACATGCATCGTGTTCGTTGAGTATCCAATAAAAAGACAGAAGAGCACTATTTCAAAGAGAATTTCTTGGCGACAAGGGCAAGATTCTTCTTGTTTATTGTGCTGGATCCCTCAGATACATATGAATATTCAATGTATTCCTTATAAACTTCAGCGACTTTGTGCCGGACAAGCTTCATGGTTGAATTGATCGTGCCATTTTGCTCACTGAAGGGTTCTTCCAAAATCTGAAACACTGAAGGGACCCATGCCGACTGAACCTTTTTTGCCTTCGGATCATTTTTGAATCTATAGAACTCTTCAATAAGAACCGCCAAGAGAGCTTCGGCAGAATGAATGGATTTTCTGGTAATTAAATTCTTTACTTTGGTTTCATCCAGTGTGACGAGTGCCATTGTGTACTTTTTATGGTCACACCAAACCATGAGCTGGTCAAACACATCCGTTGACATGGTAATGGCTTCTTCTATCTCTTCGGGACTGTATTTTTCGCCATCTTCTCTAATCAGCAGCGCTTTCGCTCTTCCTATTACAGAGAGAAAGCCTTCTTCATCCATATAGCCCAAATCCCCGGTCCACAACCGGCCATCGGTGAGCACTTCGGCGGTAGCTTCAGAATTCTTATAATACCCAAGCATCACATTCTCGCCGGTGACGGTGATGTGGCCCATCGTTCCCTGCGAAACTTCCGCTCCGTTTTCATCCATAATTTTACACTGTACGGAAGGGGCCATTATTCCAGAAGTACCAAATTTGTGCACTCTGGGGGTATTCGACGAAATTATCGGAGCGGCTTCGGTCAGGCCGTATCCCTGATAGAGCGGCACTCCAAGCGCCGCGAAAAATTGCTGCTGCTTGATATCCAAAAACGCCCCACCACCGACACAAAACCGAATAGAGTTGCCGAACAGAGACTTCTTAATTTTATTGAACACTAGCAGTTTTGCTATGAAGTAGGGGAAAAACGCATTGAATCGATCCTTAAATGGAGGCTTGTGATAACCGTCGCCGTTCCAAAGAATCCCCGCCGCAATCCCCTTTTTGAAGATGCTTTCGATAATGCCGCCTTTTTCTTCAATGGCCGCGATAATCTTCTTCATGAAATTGCCTGAAAGAGACGGAACGGTAAACAGGAATATCGGATCGCTTTCTTTTAGATTGGCCGGGATATTCCTCAGTGTCGCGATTCCCCCTCCCCTGGAATCCACAAAATAGAGGGAAATTCCGCAAATCATCGCCGTATAGAGACCCACCGTATGAGCAAACGAATGATCGACGGGAAGGATCAACAGGGTCCTGAAATACATGGGATTATCGAACAGGTCTATCGCGTCGTGACAGTTTGACCAATAATTCAAATGCGATAACATGATACCCTTGGGATTGCCCGTTGTCCCGGACGTGTAGGATATCGTCACCACATCATTTTCTTCGGTTTCTTCTTCAATCAAATCCAATTTCTGGCCATACTCATCGTTTTGCGCAAGCAATGAAGCCCCTGCTGAAAGGGCTTCCTTCAAAGAGATAATGCAATCTTCGGGAATTTTCGATTTAGACAGAACGCTGCGTCCCCAGTCAACATCATCATCAAAATACACAATGCGCATATCGGGAGTATGAGCTATCACCAAGGCGTTCGCGATTTTTTCCAACTGATTGTGCGTAGTACAGATAATTTTCGATTCAGAATGCTCGATTCTGAAGGGAATTTCGTCCGCAAGAAGCTTGATGGAAAGCGGGACGGAGATCATGCCCGCGCACAATACCCCGAGTTCCGAGACCAGCCATTCGGGAGAGCCCTCAGCAATTATTGTTGCTTTGTCCCCTTTTTTAAAATTGTTTACTAAAAGCCAGGCAGCGAACTTGCGTGCCTGTTCTCTTACTTCCAGAAAAGTAGTGCCGACATACCCCGAATCGGCTTTCTTCAACGCATAAGGAATATTTGAATATTGTGCCGCAGCCTCTTTCAGCATCCGGAGAACTGTTCTTTTCATCATTTGCCTTCCCTGCCCCCAATAGTATGTATACTATTATTACATTCGAAAAGATGCTAGTAAATACATTTTAATATTTTGGGTGTCAAGATTCCGCTGGCATGATCCTGCCCGAGTGTCAATCCGACCGGGATTCTGTTCGTACCTCCCCACCCCACAGAGCTCATCAGCTTCGGAGTCTAAGAGCTTGTTCACGGGTTCCTCCACCGTGCTGCGGACGATGTCGTTCAGTTCCCGCTTCACCTGTACTTCATCGATCCGTATAATCTTCTCTTGTGAACCATCCTGGTTCATGACGCCCTCCTCTTGGCCTAAGTTTGTCTGCAAACCTAACTTAACCAGATGAGAGCGTCCTTTTTCAATCTCCTAAATTGTACGAAAAATAGAATACGTTATCCTTTATTCGCGCTTCAGATTTGAACTGGCTAAGAGCCAGCCTTTATTTAGATTTTTACTTTGTTGTCAAAACTAAGCAAGCCAGCAATTCATGCCAGTACGAAGAGATTAGGATTCTTGATTTATTTCTTAGAAGTCATACTATTCATTATTCCGCAGAGTGCTATATACTGATCATAAGCAGATTCATAAAGTTCTTTGTTTTTATGATTTGGTTCAACCACAGCAACTTCATGTATCATAGAATTTGCAGCACTAACATAATCTCGAAAGAGACCTGAAGATACGGCTGAAATCATGGCACATCCCATCAGCCCTGCATATGAGCTAGAGTTCACTAAAGAAATTTGCATGTCACAAGCGTCGGCAATAACTGACATCCATAATTCATCTTTTGTCACGCCACCACATGCAACTATACTGCTAATATCGTAGCCAAATAAATTAAAATTTGAAATGATATTTCTAGTTCCAAATGCAACGCTTTCTATCAGAGCTCTATAAATATCGCCTCGGCTATGGCTCAAACTCAATCCCCATATTACTCCACGCGATTTCGGGTTTTTATAGGGAGTTCGGTTGCCTTGAAAAAAATCGAGAGCAACTAGGCCATGAGCCCCAACCCCTGAATTTTTAGCTTCAGAAGAGATACTTTTGAAATCTATGCTTTTCCCATTGCCAAATATTTCCCTAAACCATTTTGTGATTGAACCAGCAGAGATCTGTCCGCCTTCAAGGGTATAATATCCTTCTATAATCGCGTCTTTATAGGGTCCCCATATTCCTTCTATCTTTAGTGGATTTGATGTCATGCATAACTCGACAAAACTGGTTCCTAAAATTGCTCCAAGAATACCTTCATGTACTACTCCAAGGCCTAGGACTGCGATGTATGCATCGATTCCGCCTTGATATAGAGAAACGGATTTATTTAGGCCATAAGTCTCGCAAAAATCGGCTCGAAGCTCTCCAATTAATCCTCCTACTGGCGTGACTTGTGTGATTATTTTCTCTTTATAATCATCAAGGCCAATATTGCCAAAATAATGAGGATTCCACCCTCCATCATCATGCGAATAATTTGCTTTGCATGTTGCATTACACTCAGAAGAACACCATTCTCCAGAGAGCATCCAATTAAACCAATCAAGCTGCTCAACAAAACGATATGCAGTATCATAAATTTCTTTTTTATTGTGCTTGAACCAAAGCACTTTCGGAATTAGCCATTCAACTGACACTTCTCCGCCGCAATGGGATAATGTGGGGTTACCTGTAGCGTTAATATCTTCAGCTTCTTTGACTGCACGGCTATCCATCCACACGAGTGCATTGGACAATGGCCGTCCTTCAGCGTCAACAGGGAAGACAGTGCTTGAGGTAGCGCAGGCACACAATGCCTTAATGCATTTTCTCCTCGGCGGTGATATGTCCTTTAGTGCGCTCTCCCATGCTAAAAGGAAATTTTTATACCAGTCCTCTGGTTTCTGCTCAGCCCAACCATCATTTGGATATGAAATTGGGTATTCGTGTTCTGCGCAAGCTACGAGCGTCCCATGTTCATCTATTATTCCAACGCGTACGCTTTGAGTCCCAAGATCAATGCACGCATATAAATCAGAAAATTGTGATTCATCCTTCATAAACGTTTGCAATTAATCCATATAATAGCCGCCGTTGATATTGACGGTCTCTCCATTTATAAAGCTCGCTTCATCTGAAGCGAGATAGCACATCAACGCTGCCATATCTTTTTCATTTCCCAATCTTCGAACAGGAATATTTTTCGCCATCGAAGCTTTCTTCTTTTCTGACCAATAGCTCATTAATGTAGTCATGACTGCGTGCGGCGCTATAGCATTGCATGTTATGCCATATGGTCCAAGCTGTCTTGCAACAGAGCGGGTAAGGCTAATTACAGCCCCTTTTGAAGCGCCGTAGGCAAATGTTGTGGTATTATCTCCATTCTTCCCTGTTATTGAAGCCACATTGATAATGCGTCCATATTTCTGTGCTTTCATGATCGGCGTTATTGCACGGATCGTGTAAAGAACACCTTTTATATTGATATCAAGCGTCCGATCTATTATCTCATTAGTTGTTTCTTCTATGGTTGCAGAGACTAATATGCCTGCATTATTAATTAAAATATCTATATGTTTGTATTGCTCATATGTAAATGCTATCAGCTTTTCTATCTGCTCGACTTTTGATACATCACACTGAAAGCTTTTAACCTTATAGCCTAGATTAGTAAATTCTAATAAGGTCTTTTCTAGCTCTGTCTTATCAATATCAGTTATGACAACTGCACAACCTTCAGAAGCTAACATTTTTGCTGCCTCTTTTCCCATTCCTCTTGCAGAACCAGTTATAATCCCAACTTTGCCATCAAATCTTTCTCGCATAACGCATTCCTTTAAGCTTATTGCATTTAGGAACAGAAAAGATAGAATCGAAATTGCTTCACTTCTATCTCAGTTCCCTCTAAAGCTGATTAGTAATTACTTGAGGCTTTCTGGCCGCTTACAAGCGCGATGCCCGAGCTGGTTCCGAGTCTGGTCGCCCCGGCTTTCAGCATCTGGATCGCATCCTCGAAGCTTTTGATTCCTCCGGCAGCTTTCACGCCCATTTTGGGGCCGACGGTTCGCCGCATGAGCGCAACGTCCGCCACGGTGGCTCCGCCTTTGCCGAATCCAGTGGAGGTTTTTACAAAGTCGGCGCCGATATCTTTCGCAATCTGGCAGGCCAGCACTTTTTCCTCGTCGGTAAGCAGGCAGGCTTCTATGATGACCTTCAGGATAATCCCTTGTCTGCAGGCTCTGCGCACCGCGAGCATGTCTTCGCGGACGGTCTTTATGTCATTGGCCTTCATTGCGCCGACGTTCATCACCATGTCGATCTCGTCGGCTCCATTGGAGACAGCTGTCCGTGCCTCGAAGCTTTTGGCCCGGCGATCCATGGCTCCGAGCGGAAAGCCAACGACGGCGCAGGTCTTTACCCCCGTGCCGCCGAGTCGGCGCACGCAGTGTTCGACCCAGGAAGAATTGACACATACCGAGTAGAAGTGGTATTTTGCCGCTTCATCGCATAGAGCGTCTATCTGTTCCTCCGAAGCTTCCTGCTTGAGGAGCGTGTGATCGATGTACTTGGGCAAGTCCGAAGGGAGAAGGATGTCCTCCGGTGTGGCGGTTTTTGCCACTCCACCAGCGCTGGCCGCCGGGGAGGCTCCGCCGCCCGGCGCCGAGTTTGCTGTGCTGGAGTTCATGCGGGAGAGAACTTCTTCCACTATTTTCTGAATAATCTGGTTCTGATCCATCAATTTGAGGAGCCTCCTCGCTCCAGTGCCATTATTTTGTTTATCCGCACAATATGGCGTCCGCCAGCAAAGCGAGTTTCGAGCCATACCCGTACCATTTCTGCGAGTTCATCGGGTGTATGCAGGGGGCCGCCGAGAGTTAACACGTTGGCGTTGTTGTGTTCACGGCTGTTGACTACCGTCCTGAGATTGTAACACATCGCCGCCCTTATACCCTTGATTTTGTTGGCCGCCATGCATGAACCTATACCGGCGCCGTCGAGTACGATACCCCTCTCGCAATCGCCCGAGACCACTTTGCGACACACCGCCTCGGCAATGTCGGGATAATCTACTTTGTCGGTGCCAAAGCAACCCACATTCACGACACGGTAGCCGAGAAGCTCGAGATACTTCGCCAGCATTTCCTTCTGCGCAACCGCTCCGTGGTCCGATCCTATGGCGACGCTATGAACCAGATCCACGGGGCCTTCAATACTCTCGTTGCTCACGTATTCACCTCGATGTCGATCCTGTCGATGATTCCACAAATTGCCGTTCTGATGGTGAGGGCCTTCTCATCGCCCATGACGCTTCTGGCCGAACCGCCTTCATCGACAACGAGAACGGTATCACCTATGCCAGCCTGTACACCGTCCAAAGCGAGGAGGGGCTTGCCTTTCGGCTGACCGGCCGCGTCCAGGGGCTGCACCATGAGAAGCTTGTACCCAACGTACTGCGGATGTTTTTCGGTGGAAACGACGTTTGCCACCACTCTGCCTACAATCATCGAATCTCTTCCGTGTTTACTGCATCGACGATACCGATTATAGCGGCGTCGCCGGGGTTGAACCAACCATTGGGGTTGGCCTGCGCGGCTTCCTTTCCCGATTCAAAGAAGACGAGATCGCCTTCGCCAGACTTCACCGTATCGAATGCCACGATGACAGGTCCCGCGTTCCGCTTCAAGTGGTCCAGGGGTTGCACGAGGAGAAGCTTCAGACCGTCGAAGCAGGGCATTTTCTTTGTGCTCACCACTCTGCCGACTACCCGTCCAAGTTTCATTATTCTGTCCTCATATGATCCGGAACGAGTCGACGAGCGTACACCGCCGTTCCCTCGTAAAACTGCGGGGCCGCGTAATGCCTTCGCCCGTAGGACTCGCAATCGTGAAAGACGTGTAACCGGCTCCGCCCTGTCCAAGTCCCGCATAACAAGGGCCGTTTTTGATGAACAAGGAGCAGTTCATTACCTTGGCCATGCGTGACAGCTTTTCTATGTCGTGCGAGTGGATCATCGCCGAATGACGGCAGCCTCGTTCCACCACAACGGCAAAATCGATCGCTTCGTCCACGTCGTTCATGCGCACGAGAGGCAGCACGGGCATGAGTTGCTCTGTCCACACGAGCGGGTGCTCTCGTCCTACTTCCATGAGGAGAAGTCTCGTTTCAGGGGGAACCGCTATGCCTGCGGCCCGCGCGATCTCGATCGGGCTCTTTCCCACATAGGCTTTATTGGGAGCGCCTTCATGGTCCGCTCCTCCCGGTTCCGCGATGACAAGCTTCGTGACGGCGTCAATCTGCGCTCCAGTGAGTTCAAAGGCGCCGTTTTTGCGCATTTCCCCTTTGAGCCTGTCGGCTATGGACGCCACGGCGAGCACTTCTTTCTCGCATATACAGACGACATTGTTGTCGAAGCTGGCGCCCAGAACGATATCCCTGCCTGCCTTGACGATATCGGCAGTACTGTCCACCACGCAAGGAGGATTTCCCGGTCCGGCGCAAATAGCTTTTTTACCGCTTCCCATGGCAGCCTTGACGACACCAGGCCCACCAGTGACCACAAGGAGCGCAATGCCTTTGTGCTTCATGAGACTGTTGGCGCTCTCAATGGTTGGTTCCCCGATGGCGCACAGTAAATTGCGGGGGCCGCCTTCCATGTGGATGGCATCGTTGAACATGCTGACCAGGCGGCAGGATATTTTTTTGGCGTTCGGATGGACATTGAACACTACGCTGTTGCCCGCAGCGATCATGCCGATCGCGTTACAGGTGATCGTGGCTATTGGATTGGTCACGGGCGTGACAGCGCCGATGACGCCCCAAGGGGCAAGTTCGGTGAGGGTAAGCCCATGCTCGTCGGTACATACTCTCGGCTCGATATCTTCGACGCCGGGCGTCTTGTTGGCCGCCAGAGCGTTTTTAATCTGTTTGTCGGCAAGGTTCCCCATCCCTGTCTCCGCCACCGCCTGAGAGGAGAGGTCCCTGTTGTTCCAGAGCACAACGCGGCGGATGGCCTCGATTATGGCTTTTCTTGTGTCGAGGGGCAGCGCGATGAGTTCCCGCTGTGCAATTGTCGCCGCAGCGACTGCTGAGTCCACGTCCGGAAATATTCCCGACTGCTCGGGCACGGCGTCGTCGGCTGGGGTATTTCCGCTCAAGAGGGCCTTGATGTCGGGACTCTTCAGCACTTCTTCGACAACCACCCGTATGTCATCGGTTAAGTTTGCCATGTTTGTATTCATCACTCCTGTTTCCACACATCGACGCCCCCCTCGTCCATCTGGTCGACGATCGCGACGACAAGCGTGTCTATCGGTTTATCGTCGGTAGCGTAGGTCCACCTGCAGGAGCTGCCCTGCGTGAGCAGAACCAGATGTCCCCGCTCGGCACCGACCATATCCAGCGCAACCAGGTATTCACCCCGGCCTTCACCCCGCTCGTTGCATTCTTCGACCAGCAGAAAACGAGGGCTCGCCACGGCGTCCGACCTTTTTGTCGCAACAACGGTACCCCTGACACGCGCGAGGTTCATTCTTGCTCCACTGCTTTTCGGTAGGTGAAGGTGCCGTCTTTTTCGATAGTGTCCACAATGGCGATGATCGTGGCATCCGAAGGTTTTCCCTTCGTGGTTTCGGTCATGCGGGCGCTCGACCCTGTCACGAAAAATACAATCTCGCCCGCATTGGCGCCTACGCTGTCTATTCCCACAACAAAATCACCCTTGCCTTGAAGGCTCACGGGATCGATCTTCTCCAGCAGAAGCAGCCTGAGACCTTCCATGTTTTGGGGTTTTTGTGTGGAAACCACGGTTCCTCTCACCCGTGCAAGTACCATATGGCCTCTCCCTTTTACTTTGCAGAACTGGCCAGTTTCTTGTTCGAAGGATTCGCAGGTTTCCTGCCCAGGGGGAGCGCTGCGTCCACCGCTTCGTGCGGTCTCGGGATCACGTGGGTCGACACCACTTCGCCGACTTTCTCGGCAGACCGCTGGCCCGCATCGACAGCCGCGCGACAGGCGGCCACATCGCCCCTGACGATGGCCGTCACATAGCCGCCGCCGATTTTCTCGTAGCCGATGAGGTCCACTTTGGCCGCTTTTACCATCGCATCGGCCGCCTCCACCATTGCCGCAAAACCCCGGGTCTCGATCATTCCGAGCGCATCGTTCGTATCTGCCATCTCTTCATCTCCTTCTGAGCTGACCAGAATCCCCTCTGCCAAACAGCCTGTGGATTCTGGCTGCGATTATCCGTGCGATTATATCCGCGCCGCGTTGGCTGCCAGAACTCTTCCGCCAAGGCCATCAAGCCTGGCTTCCACCACTTTTCGCGCCTCGATGACTTCGGCTTCATCACCAGCTATGTAGACGCGACCGAAAGCCCCAAAGCCCACCACTTCGATGATGTTGATATCAGAGGTCTTTTCGGCTTCGTTGGCCGCATAGTATGCGTAGCCCGCCGGCTCAACCTCGAGCACATACAGAGTGTCACCTCTCAGAACCATGTTGCCGTGCCTGACCTTGTTGATCAGCTGAGCATGGTGGTCCGAAATATTCTTGATAAGCTGGCTGGTCATGACGCGCGGCTTGATCCTATTTTCCTCGGTCATGCCGAGTTCGCGCAAGACCGCCTCGCCCGCCATCCGTGCGTCGCCCTGGCTGTCGGAGTGTACTTCCAGCAGACCGTAGGCGCGCTCGACGATCTGTAGCCCTGGCGTCACGTTCGTGGCCTTAAGCGCAATATCGGTGAGCCGGTTGATTTCGATCCCTGGCGCTATCTCGATGATGCAGCATGCCTGCATACCGATGGGATAGTAGCCTTTGCTTATTGTCGCGATGAAAGATGCATTCTGAAGCTGAAGTGAGTCCAGAAATACATAGGTCCTCAAATCTACCGCCATACCTTATGCCTCCACACCGTTCCTGCCAAGCGGCAGCGCCTCGTCCACAGAAGCATGTGGCCTCGGGATTACATGGGTGGAAACAACTTCGCCCACTTTCTCCGCCGACTTGACACCCGCATCGACAGCCGCACGGCATGCGGCCACATCACCTCTGACGATGGCCGTCACATAGCCGCCGCCGATCTTTTCGTAGCCGATGAGGTCCACTTTTGCGGCTTTTACCATCGCATCAGCAGCTTCCACCATTGCCGCGAATCCCCGAGTTTCGATCATCCCGAGAGCATCATTTGTTTTTTCTGCCATTTTCCCTCCTAACAGCGGTTCTCGCCTTGCCAGGACGTCGACCCGGCTTCCGGGGGACGATCCCAGCAACTCTCATCTGCGCAACAACTCCGTTGCAGTATTTTCGTCTGTAATTATTACATTTATATATTTCTGGTGTATCGCCGCGGCAATAGCCCGCGTCTTGGAAGGTCCCCCGGCGATGCCAATGCACAGTTTGCGCTCGTCGCACAAAGCATCCAGCGGTATCCCGATGACTCGATCATGTATTTCGTCCTCGATGATAGTACCTTCCGAATCGAAAAATCTGCTGAGAATGTCGCCCACTGCGTCCTTGTCCGTGAGCCTCTTCAGATCTGCTCCTGACAGATATCCCATCTGAAACAGGCTTGCCGAGCGAGACACCTCTCCAATGGAAATAAGGTTGATATCAGCTTTGCTCGCAATATCGAGCACATCATGGATCCATGGTTCGGACTTGAAAATATCCGCCCTCTCTTTCGTCTGTGCAATTGCCGGGGCCCAGATGTTGTAGAACGGCGCATCAAGCTTTTCTGCGATTTTCTGTCCCATCAGAAAGGGATTCATCGATACGTTCAACATGAGGTTGCCGATGAGCGAAACGACATTGACCTTCTCCTCGACATTCTGCGGCTCGAAGTAATCGGCCAGATAAGCAGTCGTGTTACCCCATCCTAACCCGAGCGTACAATTGCCGGCGCCTGCCAGCCTCCGTTCGAGATAGTGAGCACCTGCCATGGCAAATGATTTTCGTAGCCCCTCCGCGTTGGTGTGCGGAGAGGGCACAACCACCGCGTCCTTCAATCCGAATTTCTTTCTGAGTTCATCCTCGATTCCCAGCAGGTTCACACGAGGATGCTTAAGGTTAAATTGGATTACCTCTAAGTCTCTCGCCTTTTCCAAATAGCGCTGCACCTTCTGACGGGAAAGAAATATTTTTTCGGCGATTTCGGCCTGCGTCAGTTTTTCTTTGTAGTACATCCATGCTATGCGGGTTATTAAATCGAATTCTGAATCATCTGTACGCGATATGATCTTTCTGCTTCCTCTTTCTGCCATATCTTATCTGCACCTTAATTATAGCTCTTAGCTGGATTATCTGATATGTGCCTATCAGATTCAAGAGTTTAACATTACAACTGAATTAGAGCTTATGCTCATATTTCGAATTTATGCCCAGAGCCTAGCATAAATGATGCATTGAATACTGTCAAGAGTAGAAATACTTTTTTAGCCATTTTATGCATAACCTTTTTATTAGTATAGCTTATTAATTCCAAAAATCCAGGCTTTTAACCATAGGCGAATGTGGATGACAGAAATAGACTCTCATCCTGATCTTTCGTGCCAACATTTCATGCTCAGCTATCTCTTTCCCCTGGTCATAGGGGATGCTTTTTACCAATTCTGGCTTGAGCGTCTTCAGTCGTTTCTCTAGGCTTTTCCTGACTTCAGGGGCCGTATAGTTCTCAAGACGATCAATCAGTCCATACCGTGTTTGCCGTTCGACAATCACGCTGAGTGCCGATTTGTGGTCCTTGCCAATGATGAGATCGCCTTCCCAATGACCAGGAACGATTCGTGTATTCACCTCTTCCTGTCGTTCATCAATGAACTTGATATTGGCAAGCTTTCCGCGTGTTTCTTCGCCCTTTTTCTTCCGCTTTTTGCCCTTCTGGCGAAGTTCTTGCAGTGCAAGCTTCTGCAATTCACCCTTCATGGGGAAATGGAGATAGTGATAGATCGTTTTCTCGCTCACAATGACTTCTGTACCATCGTTTACGTTTTGGCGCAAAAAAGCCGCTATCTGATAGGACGACCAATGCAGGGCCAGATGATGCTCGATAATCTTCCAGGTTTGGGCGTTGATCTTCAACATAGGACGCCGACATATCGCCTGGTGTTGGCTTTCTCGCTGCGCAAGAAAGGGATTGTACGAACCTCGATCTGTACCCCTCTTCAATTCTCTGGATATTGCAGACTGGCTCACGCCGAGCTTTTCTGCGGTAGCTTCTTGCGTTTCTCCACGGCCATAATACACCGCTATTTCTTCTCGATCCTTGTTCGTAATCCTCTTGTAGCCTTTCACTTCTCACTCCTATCGCCTATGCGTGAGAAGTTACAGAGTGCCTCATTTTAATCTCTCCAGGTGTAATTCCTCGCAGCTTGCTGCATGAAGTAGAATAAAGGATGAGTGAATTTATCCATAAGAGCCACAATGTTGTCGGTATTGATGTACCATATTGTATGTCCCGCAAAATAGAGGAGAGTGGTCATCACCCAAGAGGTAAATAAAGAGTTCCGACAGATATACTGGAGATAGAAGAGAGGTATGAGTTACGGTTTTTAGAAACAGGGACCAATAAAGATCACGTGCATTTTCTTGTGCAAACGGTACCAATGCTCAGCCCGAAGCGGGTAGTGCAAATCATCAAGAGCATCACCGGACGAGCGATATGCAAGAGATGTCCTGAAGTAAAGAAACAACTATGGGGCGGAGAATTTTGGACGAGTGGGTACTATGTCGGGAGTGTTGGGCGACAGGGGAATGAGGACATAATACAGCGATATATCCAGCATCAAGGGGAAGATCCGAAGAACTGACTATACGCGACTCTATGAGAATAAACAGCTCATGCTCTTCGAATAATGCCTCTTCATACCTCGCAGCTTGCTGCGAGGTTGTTGATTGGATAACTCACTATTTTATAATTTTATAATGAGTTGATTTGTTTTTATCTGCTATTTATCAGGCTTAGAAAATGAATATTGCTCCTAAATCTAGCGACGAAAATATCATAACTTTTCGCTTGACAGCTGAAAAAATCTCGTTTACTATTAAAAACAATTGCTCAAAACGTGGGCAAATATTTCATTTGGTTCAAGGATTCACATCCAAAATTTGGCAAGTGGGATCTGAGTGGCGCCAAATTTGAGCCCGCTTGCGTCTTGAGGAGGGAATAAGGCGTCGATCAGCTAAAGAATTGGATATCATCCGAATCAATTATAATTGGAGGTATGCGTTATGAAGAAAAGGTTGCTGACTGCGTTTTTTCTTTTGATTGTCGTTGTCCTTGCAAGTGCACAGTCCAAACCCCTTATTGGATTCTCTCATGTATCAATGAATAACCCTTACTACTTGGCAATGGAAAAAGCTGCTAAGGAAACAGCTGCAGCTCGTGGCGCAGATATAATTGTTCTTAATGCAGAAGAGGATATTTCTAAACAAATATCTGATATCGAAAGCCTACTGGTGAAGGGCGTGAAAGGGCTTATTGTTAATTCTACGACTGAGTATGGAACAATGCCGGTTATCAAGAAAGCAAAGGCTATGGGAATTCCAGTGGTGGCGATCGACAGACTTCTTTATGGTGATTATCTGGCTTATGTCGGTATTGATCAGTGGAAAGCCGGAGAACTACAAGGTGAATATATTACAAAGAAGCTGCTTCCCAAAGGTGGCAACATTGTAATGATCATTGGCGATCCGGGAGATTCTGCATCAATCGGACGCGGAAATGGAATGCTTTCTATACTTGAAAAGCCTGAAAATAAGGGCAAATATAATATCTTGGGTACTTATAAAGCCTCATATAACCAAATGCTCGGCATGCAGAAAATGGAAGAAGCAATTGCTTCCTTTGGCAATAAGATTGACCTAGTCTATTGCGCTAATGACTCCATGGCTCTGGGGGCTGAGGCAGCTCTCGCTAACGCCAAAATGGATAAAGTGATGATTTGTGGTATAGATGGACAGAAAGAGGCTTATGCTGAAATTCTGAAAGGCGGACCATACAAGTCTACAGTCATTAACAATTCTTGGGAAATCACGCAAAAAGCCGTGAATATTCTTATGGATTACATTACTAAAAAGATAGAGCCAGAGGATAAGCAAGTAATTACAGGAACTATTCTTGTTACGGCAGATAACGTTAAGACTTACTACAACAAGGATTCAGTTTTTTAATTCCTACGCTGGGCTGTCCTGTGGTTTTGTCACGAGCGACAGTCCGGCTTGATACAGGGTTGCGCTGGCTTCTTTAGTTGTGGCCTCCCAATTTGATAATTGCTCCATTCGACGAGGGGATATATGAAGCCAAAGATGAGTAATTTTATCTCTGATTATGGGTTATTTTTCATCTTAGTTGTGCTCGTAATAATGTCGGCTCTTTTATCCCCTTTGTTTTTTACTTATGCTAATCTAGCAAATTTTTTTACGCAGGTAGCCTATAATGGCCTTTTGGCGATCGGAATGACATTGGTCATACTTACAGGTGGTATTGACCTTTCAGTCGGTTCAATTGTTGGCTTTTCTTCAATACTTTACGCTACTCTGATGCATGGATCATTCTTCACCTTTATGCCTAATCAGATCTTCATGTATAATGGATCACCAGTACTTACGCCAATCCTACCATTTCCTATGGATATCATTTTTGTCCTCGCAATAGGCGCACTGATTGGCTTCCTAAATGGCGCTATATCGTATAAGTTTAGAATTAATTCTTTTATTGTCACGCTCTGCATGATGATCTTTATTCGTGGTCTTGCAGTTTGCTATACAAATGGACAGCCGCTTTTTGGAGTACCTGATGCAGTGAGCTATCTAGCTTATGGTGTACCTTTTAAAATTCCAATGCCTACAATTATTTGGTTGCTTACAGGCGCAATAGCAACAATATTACTTCGATATACTCGATTTGGCCGCGGAATTTATGCTGTAGGCGGTGATGAAGAGGTCGCTCGCCTTTCAGGTATACAACTCCCTAAGTATCGAATATTCCCTTATGTTGTGTCTGGATTTCTTGCTGCACTAGTAGGCATTATAATGTCAGGGCGTATGGGATGTGGCGATCCGAAGATTGCGGATGGATGGCAGACTGATGCTATTGCAGCCGTTGTAATTGGTGGAGCAAGCATGTCTGGAGGGAAAGGGAGTATCGGTGGCACAATACTAGGCGTATTGATCCTAGGATTAATTACCAATGTCATGAATCTTCTTGAGATTGATGCTTATCCGCAGCAAATGGCGAAAGGAATCATAATTATTGCTGCGCTTGCTCTTCAAGGAACGCTTTCAGCAAGGAAGGGAAAATGAGTAATTCATCTGTCCTGCTTGAAGTGAAGGGTGTTACTAAAGTCTACCCAGGCGTTAGAGCTTTAGACAATGTTGACTTTCAAGTGCGAAGAGGCGAAGTACATTGTCTGGCGGGTGAAAATGGAGCAGGTAAATCTACATTAATAGAAATAATCGGAGGTTCCTATCCTAAAGATTCTGGATCAATTCAAATTGAAGGCAAGGAAGTAGTATTTGAAAATCCGCGCCATGCACAGAAATGCGGGATTGTGGTTTTGCACCAAGAACTTCCTATATTGAAAGACCTCAGTGTTGCTGAAAATATCTTTCTTGGGCGGCAGCCCCGCAATAATTTTGGCTTTGTCGATTATCGCGAAATGAACCGACAAGCTAAGAGATGGCTCGATATGATACAAGCCAATATTGATCCGCGGGCGCTACTAGGAAGACTGCCTGTTTCTAAACAGCAGCTCGTGAGTATTGCAAAAGCAATTTCTTTGCACGCTCAAGTTATTATATTTGATGAGCCCTCTGCTGTGTTAACAACTGCAGAGCTCGAACGACTTTTCCAAATTATTTCTTCATTTAAATCTGAAGGTAGAGGAATTGTCTATATCTCGCACCGCCTTGAAGAGATTTTTGAGATTGGCGATAGAGTTACTGTGCTTAGGAATGGGAAATTGATTGGATCAGAGCCTATCGCTCAGCTATCTCGTGAAAGCCTTGTTAAGATGCTTGTAGGTCATGACGTATCTGAAGAATATATTGGCAGTAGGCAAGTGTCTCATAATTCCGAACCCTCTCTAGTTGTATGCAAATTAAGCCGACAAGGCATCCTTACAGATATTAACTTGCGGATTGCTCGCGGAGAAATCTTTGGAATATATGGGCTTGTAGGGTCAGGCAGGACAGAGCTTGCACGAGCCATTATCGGAGCCGATCCAATCGATTCAGGAGATATGTTTCTCGATGGGAAAAGAATTAAAAATCATTCTCCTCAGGAGGCTATTCAAAATGGTTTCTGCTTAATCCCTGAGGACCGGAAGAACCAAGGTGTTTTGCTAGAAAAGTCAATCGCTGATAACATAGCATTACCCGCTTTGCCTCGACTTAAATCTTCTTTTTTGGTTGATGCAAAAAAAGTATCGAATTATGCATCCGAATATATGGACAAACTAAAGGTTGTAGCTCCGAATGCACGGCAATATGTTAAATTTTTAAGTGGAGGCAACCAGCAAAAAGTTGTTCTCGCAAGATGGATTGGGATGAAGTTGGATGTCTTCATATTCGATGAGCCAACGCGGGGTATTGATGTGGGGGCCAAAGAGGAAATTCGAAATTTAATCAGATCAATTGCAGAAGAAGACAAGATTGTAATATTTATCTCCTCAGAAATATCTGAGATATTGAGTATTGCGGACAGGATTGGCGTTATGCATGAAGGCCGATTGGTCACAGTAGTCGATAGAAAAAATGCAACTCGAGAAAAACTTATAAGCTATTCGATGGGAGCTAAAGAACCATGAAAGACTACATGAAGCGACTAAACCAGCAAGGCGGGCTATCGAATATTTTCAGGTATGGCGTTTTGGTGATCCTGGTTATTGTTGCATCAATTCTAGCTCCTGGTTTTCTAAGCATGCAAAATGTTCTTAATTTGTTGCGTAACTTCTCTTTTTTAGGCTTTATTTCCATTGGGATGACTTTTGTCATAATTTCTGGCGGACTCGATTTGTCTGTAGCATCTACTTTTGCTCTCTCTGGTGTATTGCTTGGGCTCTTTCAGCATTGGGGGATCTATCTCGGACATGTCGATGCTCTTTCGCTGCTTGCTCCTACGCCGGTCCTATTTATTATTATTCTGGCAATTGGAGCATTTATTGGTTTCCTTAATGGATTTATTATTACTAGACTCAAAGTTGCTGATTTTGCCGCAACGCTTGGGACAATGATATTCGTCCGCGGACTTGCTTTTGCTGTCTCAGGCGGAAGAACAATATTCAATCTCGATCCTATTGCCCTCTATATGGGGCGAGGTATGATAGGGCCAATTCCTTTTGTTGCTATTCTTTTTATTCTGGCAATAATAATATGCGCTATTGTTCTTCGTAAGACAGTGTTTGGGAAGAGGTTATATGCATGCGGCGAAAATGCAGTTGCTGCTAGACTCTCTGGCATTAATCCGGATCATTATAAAACTATAGCCTATATGATTTCTGGCTTTTTTGCAGCGTTAGCAGGAATATGTATGGCAGGTAGGCTGAATGTGGGAGAACCTAGAGTTGCAGAAGGTTGGGAACTTGATGCGATTGCTGCTGTAGTAATTGGTGGCACAAGTTTCGCCGGTGGCAATGGCGGAGTAGGTAAGACACTATTAGGCGTAGTCATTATTGCTATGATTAGAAATATTCTAAGCTTAATTGGAATTTTGCCAGATCCCCAAGAAATGATAATGGGCTTAGTACTTCTTGCAGCAGTTGTATTTGGTAGTCTCGGTACTGAAAAAGGTGTATTAAAAAGAGCATGATTAGCCAACTATATTGTAGATTTTGGGAGTGAAGTAGATAATTCATGAGTATACTAAAAAATAGTGATAAATCATTGGCCCATTCAAGTTTGAAGTGCGAAAGGGACATGGAGGCTACTAGAAAAGAGATAAAGCCTTTTAAAATAACAGATTATATGGTAAAATAATTCTATACAGTGCACGGAAAACGGGGAAAAACGTCAAAAAGGCGTGCACGTGGAAGGGAAGTGATGTGCCGGATACCAGAAAAAGCGCCTGAATTTGAGAAATTCGACATGCTCTTTGGAGGGAAGCTCAATAGGCAGAATCGATGGGTCATTCTGGCGGATTTGATACCTTGGGACGAAGTAGAACAAAGATATGCACCCTTATTTCCCGTGAAATTGTAACCAGGAATCAGATAAATATAGAAAATATATGAGGATAGTCATTGACAGGCCTTGGAACATGGTTATAATTATAACCATGTTCGTAAGGAGACGGTCATGGCTTTTCGGGTAAACCATCTGAATAAGAAAACAGGCGTCACCTACGTCTATGAAACCACCTCGTATTGGGACAAGAAACGAAAACAGTCACGAAACAAGCAGGTTTGTATCCTAAATTCCCGTTTAACATAACGAGGCAGGATTGAGGGGGACAGATACCCCCATGTCAATGTAAATCTGCTTCTGTTTTTTGAGGATTTCACCAACAATTGGCGCTTTGCCTGGCTCGGTGAAACACTCGATGACATCGAGTTCATCCAGCAATCCTTGCAGGGTGTACGTTGCATATAATCCTTTCTCCTGCATCTTCTTTTTAATGTATGCAAGATAGATGAGCGCCACAAACTCCACAAAAAGCTTCCCTTCAAGACTGGCATCTGAAGCAACAAGCGTCCTTCTTCCGTTCAGCCTCTCCTTGATGTTCCCGAACGCCTTCTCTGCCACATCACGGTTTCTGTACAGTTCCAGTGCCATGACAGGATCCTTGATTTCGTTGCTGATAAGCACGAAGTATCCATACCGCTCTTTTGCACTCTCCATGGCTTCCTGAATGGGTTTTACCCTGACGCCTCGTACCGGAGTCTGGGTCACCTCAAAGTACTTCGCGTAATCCTTCTCGTGATCAGGATTCCTCTGGCCTGTCAGTAGTTCTCTTTGGAGCTCAAGCATCCCGCGGTTGAGGTTCATTTCATCTTCAACCGCCTTTTCCGGATTGTAATAGAGGTGCAGATACATCCTCCTGTCGCCAGTAATCGTGTCACCCTTGTAGGGCCTCTCCTGTGTGTAATCCCAGGAAATGGTCTCGCTATGCATGTAGAGGCAGTACTTCTCGTTGTAGTTAGCCAACCTCCTCATCTTCTCCGCCTCCTTTTTGATACAGTTCCTTGCATAGGAAAGGGAGGTGCCGCAGGCTTGTATGAACTTGTAATGGGTCTTGTACAGCGCGTTGATGTTCTCGGCGCTGTAGAACCCTCGGTCCATCACCAATTTTATATTCCTGTAACCGAGAATGTTCAGTTCCCTCACAAGTTCATTGACCGTCTTTACATCAGGAATGTTCCCCGCAAGCTTACGGTAGTAAAACGGGAGATTCGAGGTCTCTCCAAATAAAAGAACGAGATTGATCTGGGCAAGAGGTTCATACTCTTTGTTCTTTCCCCATTTGACCTGTTTCAGATGTTCTGAATAGCTGGATATGGACGTGGAATCATAGGCCCAGAATTCATCCTTCGCCCTCCTGGAGCCTTGAAGACGGAAAAACTTCATCTTCTGTTCCTCGGTGATACTCTGGAAAAGCTCACTACTCCTCTGGGAAGGAATGTCCTTCCCGTAAGGGTGTCGGTGCAATGCCGCCCATTTGCTGAACCTCATGAGCGATGAGTGCTCTTCAAGAATCAGGAAATATGCGATGGAAAGGATATTCTTGTAGTTGTCAGGGAAGCACTGCTTGAGGTCCGCGGTAATTCCAACTGTTTCACCAATCTGGTCAAGCAGAGAGGTCGCCCCATAGAAGAGACGGCGTGTCCTCGTGACGGAAATTGGTCCCGACGTCGGTTTGATATCAGGTTCCGCGGCCTTCCGCTTCCGTCCACGGCCATCCGTAGCAAGAACTTCTCCAGTGTCGGGAGCAAACCGTCCGATTAAGGTCCTTGTACACCGGGACTGGTGTTTCTCTTTATCCCAATAGGCTTTTGATTCATAGACATACGTGATCCCGGACCTTTTATCAAACTGTTTGACCTGCGCCATGCTTGCCTCTCTTCTCGTTATGTATAAGTTAACACATAACGATCTTGAGCGCAAGTATATATACATATCTCACCTGGTTATATGAAAATATCCAAATATCATCGTTAGGTATTCACGGGAATGCAGGCAATATGCCGCTGATGCAGTTCTGCCTTTATGGCAGTATGCTTTTGCTCTCCTGGTTCGGCGCCAAAGAGATTCTGGCCTCCAACAACAACCCCGTGACGGGGCTTTCGACGGGCGAACTCGCGAGCCTGATCACCTACGCGATGCAGATCCTCATGAGCCTGATGATGCTCTCTATGGTATTTGTCATGATCATCATTTCCCACGCCTCGGCGGAGCGTATCGTGGAAATCCTGAATGAGGAAAGCGATCTGAAAAATAGAGAGAATCCGGTATACGCGGTAGAAGATGGTTCGATCACTTTTGAAAACGTCACTTTTTCATACACCCAAAAGGCCGACAAGCCGGTTCTCGACGGAATCACTCTTTCCATTGAATCCGGAGAGACGGTAGGCATTCTCGGCGGCACCGATTCTTCCAAATCGAGCCTCGTCCAGCTTATCCCGCGCCTCTACGACGCAGTAAGCGGAAAAGTGAGCGTCGGCGGCGTCGATGTGCGAGATTACGACATTGAGTCGCTCCGCAATCAGGTGGCGATGGTGTTGCAGAAGAATGTGCTGTTTTCAGGCACGATCAAGGAGAATCTCCGCTGGGGCAATGAAAACGCGACGGACGAGGAGATGATCCACGCCTGCGAGCTTGCCCAGGCCGATGGCTTTATCCGGGAATTTCCGAATCAGTATGATACCTATATCGAGCAGGGCGGCACCGCTGTTTCCGGCGGCCAGAAACAGCGGCTCTGCATTGCGCGGGCGCTGCTGAAAAAGCCTAAGATACTGATCCTCGATGACTCTACCAGCGCGGTCGATACCAGGACCGATACGTTGATCCGTCAGGCATTTCAAAAGGATATCCCGAATACGACGAAGATCATCATCGCGCAGCGCGTTGCGTCCGTGCAGGACGCCGACAAGATTGTCGTGCTCGATGACGGCAAGATCGACGCGGTCGGCACGCACGCCGAGCTGCTCCAGACCTGTACTATCTACAGAGAGGTCTATGAGTCCCAGAATAAGGGGGGCGTCCTCCATGAGTAAGATACTGCCGAAAGGCGATCCGAAGCTGTTCGGCAAGAAAGGCGGTAGGCCGCCTATGCAGCGTTTCAAGCCGGGTACGATCAAAAGGCTGTTTTCCTATATGGTCGAATATAAGATACAACTGATTTTCGTTGTCGTCTGCATCCTGATAAGCGCGGCCACAGGTGCGGCCTCCTCTCTGTTCCTTCGGGCTCTGATCGACAACTACATCGTTCCGCTGCTGGGGCAGGCGCATCCCGTATTCACGGAACTGTTCAAGGCGATTCTTCTGATGGGAATGATCTATGTCGTCGGCGTGCTTGCCACGTTGTTTTACAACAGGACAATGGTTGTCATCGGACAGGGAACGCTCAAGAAAATCCGCGACAGGATGTTCACGCACATGCAGAGCCTGCCGATCCGCTATTTCGACACCCATACCCACGGCGACGTCATGAGCCGCTATACCAACGATACCGACACGCTGCGCCAAGCGATTGCCCAGAGTCTGCCCCAGATGTTCTCTTCCCTCGTCTCTGTAGTGGCGGCATTTTTCGCCATGCTCTATCTCAGTGTCGGCCTTACCGCCCTGGTTGTTCTGTTCGCGTTTGTTTTGCTGAAGGTTGTCCGGTTTCTGGTGGGCAGAAGCGGCGCTTTCTTCGTGA
>JBDKUG010000403.1:0-31382 GCA_039679815.1 Smithella sp. | reverse complement strand
TTGGCCTGGGAAAGGGCCTCGGCCCGCAGTATTTCGCCCTTGCGGAACATCCGGTCACCCAGCGGTCGAATCTTGGCCAGCCATTCCTTTTGCGTCAGGGATTTTTTCTTGAGATAGACGAGACTGCGGATAACGATCCAGCAGGATTCCAGATAATTGTGAACGAGTCCTGCAAACGGTTTTAGTTTTGCGTGGCCTTTGCTTTTGATTTCGATCCATACCTCGCCTTCGCGCTCGGTGGTTACAATCATGGACCGGCTGTGCAGATAGGCCAGAACATCATTCACGTCTTCAACATCATCCCGCCTCTCGTCAAAGATAAATTCATTCCACAAAACCCACTTCAGATATTTATAATCTCCCATGATTTTCGCAAGAGACAGGGTGTCTTCATGGTTTTTCACCATGGACGTCGCCACAAAACAAATGGAGACAAAGAAGTGCAGAATATTATTTTTGTAATATTCAAGATTCAGTCTTTTCGCATCGTCCAGTGAATAGACCACCTCCTGCATTTCCTCTTCCTCTTCCGCCGCTTCAATTTTGGAAATGATACCGGTTGACACGAAGATATTCAGCGCGTCCGCGATCGCTCTTTCCCGGTTGGCAAACGTCGCAGCAAATTTGACCGGCATGGTAACCAGATAATCATAAAATTCATTGACAATGCTGCTTAATTCATCATGGGAAATACCGCGCCGGTCATGACTCAAAAGGCCTGCGGCCACCAGAGCAAACGGCGTAACCACGGAAACCTTGTTGATCTCCTGAACAACTTCATACCCTATTTTCCGATAAAGGCTCTGGCGCTCGTCCAGCGTCATCTGTTCCATGGGCTTGTCCTGAGCTTCAAGGTAGTCCTTCATGATAATGGGCTCACCGATATTGATATAAACCCGCCCATACCTTTTGCGCAGTACTTTGGTACTTTTGATGATTTCCGCCGCGCTCTCCTGGGACTTTGGCTGACCGGCCAGCTCGTTAAGGTAAGCCCGTTCCTCGATCACCCGGTCATAGCCGATATACACAGGGACGGCAGCCAGATTCTCACAATACTTTTCCTGATAGGCCTGAAGGATCATCGACAGCAGTCCGTATTTGGGCATGACCATTTTCCCGGTCCGGCTTCGGCCGCCTTCAATGAAGAATTCCAGCGGCAGCCCTTCCTTGAGCAGGATGGCAAGATAGGTTGTAAAAACTTCACTGTAGAGTTTGTTGCCACGAAAACTGCGGCGCAGGAAAAAAGCACCGGAACGGCGAAAGATATAACCCATGGGAAAAAACGACATGTTATTGCCAGCCGCGATAAACGGCATCTGGACTTTGTTCTTGAAGAATATGTATGATAGCAAAAGATAATCGATATGACTCCGGTGACAGGAAATGATGACAAAAGGCATTTTTTTGGACAGATTTCGGATTTTTGCGAGGCCCTCGTAATCAATCTGTAGTCCGTCATAGACCGTGTTCCACAGCCAGTTGAGAAGCTTCACCCAGACCTCAATGAAGGTTTCCCGGTAATCAGCGGCAATTTCATACAGATAACGGCGGGCGTCTTTCGCAATGCCGTCTCTGGGTTTTTTAATTTTCGGAGCATGATCATCCATAAACCGGTTCAGTTTGGGGTCATGCATAACCATTCCTATCAGCTCTGCGCGTGACTTCAGTGCCGGACCGACAATAGCCGTTTTTTCTTCTTCGATGCTGTCAATCAATTCACCGCGCAGATCGTGGACCATTTCACCCCTGGTTAAATCACTGTTGGCGGACAGATAATCGATCAGGTTGACCGGCGTCGAAGGGATGACAAAAGCCTGTTTCGAATAGCGTATAAATGTGATTAATCGACGCAGCGGTCCCGTATGTTCCATCTGTCCGAAAAGGATGTTGACGAGGCTTTCATCTTCCTTTTCCCGGCGGCGTCCGTAAGCGACCAGGACAGGCACAATAAATATGGGAAAGGGAACCTTGCCTTGCAGGTTGATCAGGGTTGCAAGGGCATCTTCCGCAGAACGGCTTTCGATAAATTCCGACTCTCCCAGGTGGATAATAATGCTTTCTTTGCCTGCGACTTTCCTGGACAGGTATTCCAGTTTGCCCTGGCGTGTGACCTGATCTTTCCGGAACCGCCTTAAAAAGGATGACCAGAGAAATTTCAGCATCTTGGACATGGGCTGCCAGAAGGACATGTTCATGCCGTGACAGTAAACGGGTCTTGGCAGCCCCACGCGGCCTGCAATATCCGAAATGATCAAGCTGTTGAGCTTGCTTCTCTGCTTGATGGCGTAAATGATCACGCCTTCTTCAGTAAGTTTTTTGAGCTCATTGACTTCTTCATCCGTGATGGACACGCGCGACAGATACGTCTTTGCCGGACGAAAACGCCAGAAATCCTGCTGTTCATACATGCAGCCGGAGTAATATTCGTTTTCATCGTGATCGGTAACGGGTAACGTTTTCTCGCTCATAAAATCATCTATAGCCTGTTTTGCAGTTAGAAATTAGAATCTAAAAAAATCAGGGTTCCTTCTTCTGAAATTCATCCGGGAAGCGCCCGTTCATGTAGTTCTGAACGTACGCCCTGACTTCGAGGGCGTTATTGAAAGACATTGCTTTCTTAAGCAGTTTCCGCGACTCCGAAAGTGTAGATTGCTGCAGTATGCGCTTGATGCGGGGAATCGCAAGATGGTTCATACTCAACTCATCCAGCTGCATTCCCAGAAGAATCAGGCAGCAGAGGGGATCGCCGGCCATTTCTCCGCACATGGCCACGCGGATGTTTGCGTGATGAGCCTGATCAACCACTTTTTTGATCAGTCTCAAAACGGCAGGATGCAGCGGTTCGTATAGATAGGTGACTCGTTCGTTGGAGCGGTCAATGGCAAGCGCGTATTGAATCAAATCATTGGTACCGATGCTGAAATAATCTACTTCCCGCGCCAGTTGGTCGGCGATGACGGCGGCCGCGGGGACTTCGATCATCGCCCCGATTTCCATCCGGTCGGCAATCGTTACCCCCTCTGCCAGAAGCTCCCTGCGGGTCTCTTCCATCAGCCGTTTAGCTTCACGGATTTCTTCAATGCCGGAAATCATCGGGAACAGAATTTTGACCCTGCCAAGCGCGCTCACTCGCCAGATGGCCCGAAGCTGTGTCTTGAAAATATCGATTTCTTTCAGACAGAAGCGGATCGCCCGCAATCCCATTTGGGGATTTAATTCCTTGTCTTTTTTCTGGTACTTGGTGAACTTGTCACCGCCCAGGTCAAATGTTCGGATGGTCGCCCACGACAAATTCTTCTCAGTCACCACCTGCCGATAATTGTTGAAATGGTCTTCTTCCGAAGGCAGGTCATCCCGATAAATATAGAGAAATTCCGTCCGGTAAAGCCCGATGTGTTCAGCGCCGTGAATAATTGCGGAAGGAATTTCTTCGATGAATTCGATGTTGGATCCAATCCCCACGTGGTAATGGTCCATCGTCTCGGCAGGAAGCTTTGCATATTTCAGATACTCGTCTTTCGCGTCGTCATAGTGACGTTTTTTTTCTTCGTAGCGCTTGAGCATGTCCGGATAGGGATTGACCACGACCAGCCCGGAGGTACCGTCCACGATAATGTCATCACCCGTCCGGACAAAACGGGTCACATTATCCAGTCCGACGACGGCCGGCAGTTCCATGGAACGGGCCACAATGGCGGTATGCGATGTGCGACCGCCGCTGTCCGTTGCAAAACCAACGATTTTGTCCAGTTTCATCTGTGCCGTATCGGCCGGCGACAGATCATGGGAGACGATCACAACGCCGTCGTAGCCGACATTCCAAACCGTTTCGTGATTTTCACCGGAAAGATTGCGCAAAACCCGCTGGACAACGTACTGCACGTCGCTGATGCGGCCGCTGATATAAACATCTTCGAGCCCTTCAAATATCTGTTTATAATGATCCAGCGTCATGCGCAGCGCCCATTCGGCATTGACACCCAGACGGCGGATGTATTTGATGGTGCGGTTGATGAATTTCTTGTCTGACAGGAGCAAAACGTGGACATCAATAATATAAAGCGGTTCGGTTACTTTTGTTTTTTTCAGGTTTTCCTGAAGTTCCAAAAGCTGCCTCGTTGATTCTTTGAGGGCATTTCTGAAGCGCTCGACTTCATGAGGAATCAGACTGTCATCATTGAGTTTATAAAAGGACACCTGGGCGTCCAGCGGATCAAAGCGGTAAACTTTCCCGATTACCACCCCCGGAGAAACGCCAATTCCCTTGAGAACAAATGTTTTCTTGCCCTGTTCAGCTGTCATGTCGTTCTTTATTCTTCCCCAAATTTATTTTCGATCAGCGCTTCGAGTTCATTGAGTGCCACGGCGGCGTCAGCACCCTCGGCGGTCACTGTTATCATACCGCCCATCGGACAGGCAAGCGTCAAAATTCCCAGAATGCTCTTTCCGTTGACGGATTGACCGTTGCGCTCAATCAATATTTCCGCTCTGTATTTCTGTGCGATGCGGACAAACGAAGCGGCCGCACGCGCGTGCATTCCCAGCTTGTTTTTTAATTTAAATGTTTTCATTTCCAGCACGATAATAATTCTTTCGACGAAAAGATCAGAAATAATATCACCGCTCCATACAGAATATAGATCTGCGATATTCCTTTTTTAACCAGCATCCAGCAAAGCAGGATCGTTCCCAGCGACACTGCCGCCGCGGCAAACCAGGGCACCCGGGGAAAGTTTGAATAACCGTCCTGCAAATACCCGGCCCCAAAGACGGCCAGAATGACCAGAGACAGCCACCGCACGCGGTTGGCTATCCGGGGAAGATCGATGCCGCGGATAAATTCAATGCCCTGCTTACCCCTGGCGTAACCTTCCATAAACCCCCTGGCTCTCACCCAGATATGGGCGGGTGTGTATACCAGCAGAAAAGCCACCGGAGCCAGAATCGAACCCAGCCAGGCCAGCCCTACCCCGATGATACCCGCGCATGGTCTGAGCGCACCCCAGAAAAAAGTGTCTCCTATCGCGGCGTACGGGCCCATCAGGCTTTGCTTGACCATCAGAATGGAGGAGGCATCCTCCCCCTCCGGCCTCTGTTCTTCCATGCGGACAATCGATCCGATCAGCGGCGCGGACAGATAGGGATGCGTATTAAACATCTGCAGGTGCCGGACCAGTAAATCTTCCTCATCCCTCCGGGATAATTTCCGTTCACTCAAAAGCGGAATAATTGCATAGACAAAACCAAGATTCTGCATTCTTCGAAAGTTGAGGGCGGTATGAATAAAAAAAGATCTTAAGAAGATTTTTATTAAAGATCCTTTTTTCATTCCTCACAGCTCCAAAGGCACATATCCTTATTATATTTCCGCTTTTATATGATGCAAGGAACTAACACAAATGACAGGTGAAGTCAATTCAATCACGGTAAAATGACAGGTATTCCGCATTTGTTTACAATCGTCATTTCATCCGGATGAAAAACGAGGTACTCATATACAAACCGGGAAACAATGCTTCGCTTTAGCTGCCTGTGCACCACCCCCCCGACCGTCATAGGGATGAAACGCTATGAGAAAATGGCATAATAACGTGCCCACTCAACAAGCAACCGCAAGACTATTGGATGAAATGTTCCGCTTTCGACCTTGGAGCTGTACGGGTAAACTGTAATTTTTCTTGACAGGCGTTTTTTTTGCTGTTAAGGACACGCCGGTTTTTAATTCATTGACGCCTGTGGATACATTCTGATTTATTATCATTTTCCGCATCGTCTGATAAATTCCTATTATTTATAAACACATAAGGGGGTTCTTACAACAATGCTTTGTGAAACAGTTAAAAAGGGATCTGAGTGCGCTTTTATGAGCAAAAAAGGCTGTGGTTTCATGGGCGCCAGCTGTGTCGCGATAATCGACAAATGCGGCGACTGCAATAAAATTTTCGATTACGAATCAGGAAAATTCTGCAAGGTTTACCCGGATCCGAAAAGCAAATGGATAACCGGCAACTGCCCGAGCGCATCACACGTGAAGCTGGTCATCAAGGAAACTCAGAAAATCAATCCGCTTAAAGCTTCCAAAAGAGCAAACAAGAAATAGCAGACGATTCACACACAGATTAAAAAAGCCGGCAATGATCGTTGCCGGTTTTTTTCAGCTCATGATCTTTCGGATCTGCTCCAACTCTTTTTTTATGTAAATCAATTTTTCATTTGCCGTGGCCGTCGATTCATCGTGGTCACGCATTTTCATCAACTGTTTTTTTGCACCGTTAATGGTAAACCTTTGCTGATAGAGCAGATTGCGGATCGTCAACAATTCCTGCACGTCTTTTTTGCGGTACAGCCGTTGAGAGGTCTTTGTCCTTACCGGTTTCACCGTTTTAAATTCCGATTCCCAGTAACGGATGACGTAAGGCTCAACGTTGAGGATTTTACTCACTTCTCCAATTCGGAAATAAGATTTTTCGGGAATTATGCTGTCCATACAATTCCTGAATCCTTACGGAGAAATATATCCGCAAAACCGAAAAAACACCTGCCCTGTAAATACGGACAAGCTTTTCAGTTTTTCAGTGCTATTCGTGCAGTTAAAACAATTTATCAACTGTTCAGAGACTTGCGCAATACCTGGGAGGATTTGAAAGTCAAAACCCTGCGTGCGGTGATGGAGATTTCATCTCCTGTCTGAGGATTACGACCACGGCGGGCGCGTTTCTCTTTGACCATGAAATTCCCGAAGCCGGAAATCTTTACTCTTTCACCCTGAGCAAGGCTGTCTTTAATGATGTCAAACACGGATTCAACGATATCCGCTGATTCCTTCTTGGAAAAACCGAGTTTTTCGTAAACATTCTGAATAATATCAATTTTCGTCATTTCTTCTCCTCCGTTTTTAACGTCATGTAAACTATTAAGCTCTTATCTTTGCACCCGTTAACCGGACAGTGCTGTTTACAATTCTCTCATGAATGGAATTGATTTCCGCATCTGTCAGTGTTCTGTCGGGGGCGCGATAGGAAAATCTTAACCCAAGGCTTTTTGTCCCCTCCTCAAGGCCTTTGCCAGCGTATATATCAAAAATCCCCACATTTTCAAGTAAATCTTCTCTCTGAGTTAAAACAATTTCCAGCATTTTGTCCGCTTCCATAGACACGGGAACCACAAATGCAACGTCGCGGGTCACCGCCGGAAACTTTGAAATTTCCCTGTAATGAATGTGCGGGTTTAGTTGTTTTTCCAGCATATCAAGATTAATTTCAAATAGATACGCAGTACTCCGAATGTCTATTTTCTCGAGCACTTCCGGATGGACCTGGCCCATAAAACCTATTTTTGTGTCATTTACGTACAGGTTGCAGGATTGTCCGGGATGTAAAAAACACTCTGATATTTCAGCATGATACCGGCGATGTTCCAGTTTAAGGTCATAAAAGACATTTTCCAGGCACCCTTTGAGATCGTAAAAATCGACATTGACTTTCAAGCCCCAGAGATATTCCGACACCTTTCCCGACAAAAGCCCGGCCAGAATATTTTTTTCTTCGGGCAGGTCCCCATCCCCGCGTTTCAGAAAGATTCGCCCGATTTCAAAGATTTTCAGGTTGAAAGAAGCATTGTTCATATTCTTCTTCAGGGTCTCCAGCAATCCGTAGGACATGGTTGTGCGCATGACAGATTGATCTTCAGTCAGCGGATTTTTGATGACCACAAAACGTCGACGTTCATCATCCGGTGGCAGAAGAAGTCCGTCTGCGGAGGCGGGTGTGGTGAAACTGTAATTGATGATTTCCGAATAGCCGCCGCCAGTGAGCAGTTGACGGATTCTTTCCTCGAGGGCAAGGCGGGGTATAACGTCCATCTCTTTTACCGACACGGCCGGGATGGTCACGGGCACTCGGTCGTAACCATACAGGCGGACAACTTCTTCAACGAGGTCAATCTCCCGCTCGATGTCCACCCGAAATGTCGGGGGGGTCACAAGGTATTTCCCGCCGCCTTCATCAAGCACTGTCATATCGAGGCTCTGCAGGATCCGCATAACGTCTTCAGAGGCGATGGCCATGCCGACGATTTCACGAATTCTGTCCAGACGCAGGGTAATATTCTGAACTGCCTGTATTTTCTGTGGGTATGAATCAATGTAATTTTTGCAGACGGCACCCCCGGAGAAATGGGCAATCAATTGAGCCGCACGGTTGAGCGCCCGGATCACACCTTCCGGATCAATGCCCCTTTCAAAACGAAACGCGGCATCGGTCGGCATTGCCAGACGGCGTGCTGAACGGCGGATGGATGAAGGATTGAAATAGGCGCTCTCCAGGAATATGACCTGCGTATCCTCCTTGACTTCCGAGTTGAGGCCGCCCATGATCCCGCCAATGGCCACCGGTTTTTTACCGTCGCAGATCAGCACGGTGTCTGCCGGCAGAATATGGCTTTTTTCATCGAGAGAAACAAATTCTTCACCGTCTTTCGATTTGCGCACAACGATCCGCCCCTCTTCCAGGAAACAGAAATCAAAGGCATGCAGCGGCTGACCCATTTCCAGCATGACGAAGTTGGTTACATCCACAACATTGTTGATCGCGCGCATTCCGGCTGCTTCCAGCCTTACCTTCATCCAGACCGGGGAATCTCCAATTTTAACATTTTTAATCATTCTGGCTGAATATCGCGGGCACAGATCCGCATCGACGATCGTTACAGAAGAAAGCGAAGCAATGTCTTCGTCTGATTCTTTGATGTCAATGGAGGGCATTTTTATCTTTTCGCCGGTAAGGGCGGCAACTTCACGGGCCATTCCGATCATGCTCAGGCAGTCGGACCGGTTGGGCGTTATGCTGACATCCAGAACCGTGTCACCCAGATCCAGGGCTGTTTCCAGCGGTATTCCCGGCGTCATGCCGGCAGGCAATTGCATAATGCCCGACGCGTCATCGCCGATTTCCAGCTCCGCTTCCGAGCAGAGCATGCCGTCGGATTTCTCGCCGCGCAGGATGGTTGATTTGATCGTGTATCCGCCGGGAATGACTGCCCCGACTTTCGCCAACGGCACCACATCACCGGTCTTGATATTTTTCGCGCCGCAGACTACCGGATAGGTTTCGGTTCCGTCCGTGACACTGCACAGGGAAAGCTTGTCCGCCTTTGGATGCGCCGCGACAGATAAAATTTCAGCTACCACAACGCCGGAAAATTTTGGAGTGATCGTTTTGATTTCATCGACTTCCAGGCCGGCCATAGTTAAACGTTTGGCAAGCTCCTGCGCCGGTAAATCGAAATCAACATAATCTTTTAGCCATTTGAGACTGACGAGCATGAGGCAGAGCTCTCCTAAAACTGTTTGAGGAATCGAATGTCGTTTTCAAACAAAAGACGTATGTCGGAAATGCCGTATTTCAGCATGGCGATTCGTTCCAGACCGAGGCCGAAAGCAAATCCGGAATAAATTTCCGCGTCGTAACCGACATTCTTAAAAACGGCGGGATCGACCATGCCTGACCCCAGTATTTCCAGCCATCCGCTCTGTCCGCAAACACGGCAGCCTTTGCCCTTGCACATGACACAGCGGATATCGACTTCAGCCGACGGTTCTGTGAAAGGGAAAAAACTGGGACGAAAACGAAGGACTGTATCACTGCCAAAAACTTTTTTAAGAAAAGCGGTCAGGATACCTTTGAGGTCGGCAAAACTGATGCCCCGGTCGACCAGCAGCCCTTCTATCTGGTGAAACATCGGCGTGTGGGATACATCGGAATCCGGCCGGTAAACACGTCCCGGGGACAGAATCCGCACGGGCGGCTTGACCTTCTCCATAATCCGGACCTGAACGGGCGAGGTATGGGTTCTAAGAACCATGTTGTCTTCGATATAGAAGGTATCCTGCATGTCCCGGGCGGGATGGTCTTTGGGAATGTTGAGCGCTTCAAAGTTGTAATAGTCCAGTTCGACTTCCGGACCTTCGACAACTGAAAAACCGAACGAGGCAAAGATTTCGCAAATTTCGCGGCGTATTTGAATAACCGGGTGAACTCTGCCCGGGGGGATGCTCCTTCCGGGCAGGGTGACATCAATTTTTTCTTTTGCCAGGATGGCTTCTTTTTTACCCTGCGCCTGAAGTTTCAGAGCTTCTTCAATTTTTGCCTCCAGACGTTCCTTGACTTCATTGCAGCGCTTGCCGAAGAGGGGTTTCTCATCAGCCGGAACCTGCGCGATATTTCTCAACAGACCGGTGAGGAGCCCCTTGCGGCCAAGATATTTGGTTCTCACAGCCAGAATCGACTCTTCCGTTTTGACTTCCGCCAGTTCGCCAAGAGCACTTTTTTCCAGCTGTAGAATATCCGAAATCATGCAGTCTGCTCGCCTTTGGCTGTGGCCACGATCCTGGCGAATCCCTGTGGATCATTAACGGCCAGTTCGGCCAAAATCTTGCGATCCAGCATGATGTTTGCCTTTTTCAGGCCGTCCATCAGGCGGCTGTATGTGATATCGTTCAGGCGGGCGGCGGCGTTGATGCGGGCTATCCAGAGCGCGCGGAATTCTCTTTTACGGCCCCTGCGGTCGCGATAGGCATAGCTCATGGCCTTGTTGACGGCTTCCGTTGCGGTTCTCAGCAGACGGCTGCGCGCGCCAAAGAAACCCTTTGCCATTTTTAATATTTTTCTTCTCTTCTTTCGGGCGGTAACGCCTCTTTTGATTCTTGCCATTTTCTTTTACTCTCCTTAATTCATGCTGCTTCGGTACTTCTTTATGGACTACAGATAAGGAATGAGCCTTTTAATTGCACTTTCATTTGCTGAATGCACCAGCGTGGCTTTCCTAAAGTTTCTTTTTCGCTTCGTTGTTTTTTTCGTAAGAATGTGGCTGGCAAATGCTTTGCTGCGTTTCACCTTGCCGCTGGCTGTCACTGAAAAACGTTTAGCAGCCCCTCTGTGTGTTTTCATCTTTGGCATATTTTCACCTCTTTTTTTTCCAGTTTGTTTATTTTTTGGGTGCAACAATCATGATCATGTTCCGGCCTTCCAGCCGCGGTTCCTGATCCATAACGCATTCGTCGGCCAGCGCCGCTTTGATCTGTTCCATCAGTTTCCGGCCGATCTCGGTAAAGGCAATCTCCCGGCCCCGGAACATCATCGATACTTTTACTTTATCCTGCTGTTCCAGAAACTTTTTTATATGTTTGATTTTTGTCTGCAGGTCATGCGCTTCTGTTTTGGGTCTTAAGCGGATTTCCTTCACGTGAATAACCGTCTGGCTTTTTCGTGCGTCCTGCAATTTCTTGCTTTGTTTATAACGGTATTTCCCGTAATCCATGATTTTACAGACGGGCGGATTGGCATTTGCGGATACTTCCACCAAATCCATTCCGGCTCTTTCTGCATGACCAAGCGCCTCTTCCAGCGAAATAACGCCCAGCGGCTGTCCTTCCTCGTTGATAACCCTTACAGTGGCTGAGCTTATATCTCTGTTGATCTTTAGATCCTTAGCTATATGACACCTCCCCGAAAATCAATCGTTCAATAAAACGTTAATTTTTTTTCTCACACATTTCCTGAACGAAAGCAATGAATTGTTCGACCGGCATCGCACCGAGGTTCTGACCGTCGCGAGCTCGCGGCGAAACAGTCCCGGCTTCCATTTCCTTGTCGCCGATCACCAGCATGTACGGTATTTTCTGCATTTGCGCCTGACGGATCTTATAGCCCAGCTTTTCGTTTTCAAAATACTTCTCTGAGCGGATTCCTGTATCAATCAGCCGTGCGTGAACCGTCTGCGCGTAAGGAATGTGCCTGTCCGTCACGGTCAGTAGAACACACTGCGTGGGAGCCAGCCACACGGGAAACGCCCCCGCGTAATGTTCTATGAGGACTCCCATGAATCGCTCAATCGCCCCCAGAATGACCCGATGAAGCATGACCGGGCGATGCTTTTCGCCATCCGCGCCGATGTAACTCAGGTCAAAGCGCTCCGGCAGTGTAAAATCGCACTGGATCGTCGCGCACTGCCATTTTCTTTTTAATGCGTCTTTGAGCTTGAAGTCGATTTTGGGACCGTAAAACGCCCCGTCTCCTTCGTTCACTTCATAGCTGATGCTGTTGTCCTTCAACGCGTTTTCCAGCGCCCGGGTGGCGAGTTCCCAGTCTGCGTCAGAGCCAATGGAGTGCTCAGGACGTGTGCTCAGCTCCACTTCGTATTCAAAACCGAAAATGCCCATCGCGTAATTGACAAAATCGGCTATGGCCCGGATTTCCGAATTGAGCTGATCCGGTGTACAGAGAATATGCGCGTCATCCTGGGTGAACTGACGCACGCGCATCAAACCGTGCAACACTCCCGTCTTCTCGTGGCGGTGGACCGTGCCCAGCTCAAAATACCGGAGCGGCAAGTCCCGGTAACTGCGGATTTTCGATTTATAAATAAGCATATGGGACAGGCAGTTCATCGGTTTGATCCCGTATGTCTGCTCGTCAACTTCTGTAAAATACATATTGTCCCGGTAATGATCAAAATGGCCGGATTTTTTCCACAGATCAACCTTCAGAATCTGGGGCCCCATGACCATGTCGTAACCGCGCTTCAAGTGTTCTTTTCTTTCCCAGTCTTCGATAATATAGCGAAGCATCATGCCTTTGGGATGGAAGATGACCAGCCCCGCGCCTGCCTCGTCATTGACCTGGAAAAGATCCAGCTCCCTGCCCAGCCGGCGATGGTCTCTTTTTTTAGCCTCTTCCAGGAGATTCAGGTAATCTTCAAGCGCCTGACGGTCGGCAAAACCGGTGCCGTAGATACGCTGCAGCATCTTGTTTCTTTCATCACCACGCCAGTAGGCTCCCGCCACGCTCAGCAGTTTGAACGCCTTTATTTTTCCCGTTGAGGGAATGTGCGGCCCCCGGCACAAATCAATGTAATCACCGTCTTTATAGATGCTGACAACGGAAACATCCGCAGGCAGGTCGTTAATGAGTTCAACCTTGTAATCTTCACCCTTCTGCCTGAAAAGGTCCACGGCTTTCTCCCGTGGCATTTCTTCCCTGACAAACGGATAATCGGCGGCGACAATCTCGTTCATGCGCTTTTCGATCTTTTCAAAATCGTCCAGCGTGAAAGTTTCGGAATATTCAAAATCGTAGTAGAATCCATCTTCTATTGACGGACCGATGGTGACTTTGGCACCTTTGAAAACGTCCTGCACGGCCTGCGCCATTACATGTGAGATGCTGTGGCGCAATATGGAAAGGCCTTCTTTTGATGAAACGGCAACCGGTTCGATGACGGCATTTTCCATCAGGGGCAAAGTCAAATCGACGGTGCCGCCGTTTACTTTTGCGGCAACAGCATTGTCGAGGGCATCCTTGTGCCATCCCCCGATGACTTCGGCCGCAGTCACCCCGGCGGAATATACCCGCTCGCTTTTATCCGGAAATATAACGTTTATATCCATCTGAATGCTCTGTAAACCATCACCCGTTTCATTTTAAAAGGGCATCATCATTTTTGCTGATGCCCTTTTCTTAATCAACATTTACGGCATGTGCGCGTTCATTGAAAAATGGTAGGCAAGCAGGGATTTGAACCCTGGACATCCACCGCGTCAGGATGGCGCTCTCCCCCTGAGCTACTTGCCTGTGTTATTACGAATATAACCCTTTTTCCCGCAGCCCGCCACGTCAAATGCACATCCCGCGGAATTCAACTTTTCGAGCTAGGTCAACTAGCAGTAAAACGCTGCTGTGTCAAGCAAATATCTTATTATTTGCCCCTTTCCGGGGATGACTGATTCAGGATCCGGATCCCCCGGATGATGTAGACCAAACCGGAAATCAACGTAAATATAGCCGTCAGCCAAAATAGTCCCATGATCCAGTGATATCCGATGTCATGTTGAACCGCTTTGTACAACAGGGGGAAAAAGATTGTGCTGATTTGCAGGGCTGTGGTTATTTTACTTACCATGGCTGGTTTTATCTCGCAAGGGATCGACATTAAAGCAAGAATTGCTATGCCCATTAAAATAATGAAGTCGCGGCTGATAACTAAAACGGCCAGCCATGCCGGAATGATGCCCAGTATTGCCAGCGTGGCATAGCTGGTGACCAGCAGCAGTTTATCTGCAATAGGGTCAAGATATGCGCCGAGGATTGTCTGACATTTGAGCAGGCGCGCCAGCGTGCCGTCCAGGGCATCGGTGAGGCCTGCCGCCACGAAAACGATCAACGCTTTGTCATATTCCGCTTGAATCAGGAAAATGACAAACGCGGGAACAAGGATAATCCGGAGCAGTGTTAAAAAGTTTGGAATGTTCATCTATAATTTTCAGCTGATTTCATCAAAACAGGTTCAGACACCCTGCGAATTATAAAAAACTATCCCCTTAAATGCGGCCCGTAAGGCAGCGTCACCAGTACTTTGCCGACGGCTTTCTCCATCGCCTCCTCCAGGTCGCCCCGCGATTTCATCTTCAGCCGCGAGCGTACCACATCAATACTTCGACTGGTTGCCTCCGATTGAGCGCTCCACACCACCTCGCCCGCTTTCGCACTGCGCAGTTCACATTTAAGAGTCACTGTAACCGGTGTATAAAACGGATGTTTTGATTTTGGATGTTCCTGAAGGGAACAGTACATCACTCCGTCCGCACCGAACAGTTCCTGAACCTGACCGGGGGTGACAGCGCTTTTCCCGCCCGTTTCTTTTCCTTGGGTGAACGTTGACAACCTGCTGTCAATCAGGTCCGTGGCAACCTGGGGGTAGCCTTTAAAACGGAGCTCTTCGCCCAGTTTTACCCGCAGCATCTGCAAAATTCTTTCGTCTGCCGTACTGCTTTGCACAGGCATCAAAGCGATAACACTCACTCCCGACGCCGGTTCCTCAAGCTCTGGATCATTTTTGGTCAACCCGGGGATCCTCAGGGAGCAGGCGGACAGGCACAAGCAAACAATGATCAATACGACAAGCAGATTCCTATTGGATATCATTGATCCTCCTCTTAAGGCTGTAGATAAATTGCAGCGGCCTCCAAATTTGCCGCCTGTTTCCCCGGCATAATGATGAAGCCAGAACCAGCCTGGCAACGCCCCGGGGTGTGTTTTGTTACCCTTCATCCCGCTCCGGCATGGAGTCCGGGTTCTTCGTCTTTATTTTTTCAATTTCCTCCCTGATCATGCGTTCGGCAATGTCAGGAACCATTTCCCTTGCTATTTTTTCGACGATTTCCATCGCCTTCTTCATCACTTCGTCTTTCAGTTGATTCGATAAATCACCGCCATCAACAATATCCGTCAGATTGTGGACCCTTTCGGCCGGCGATTTGCCGCGCTCATACCCCCTGCCGTCAATCATAACAACCTGCTGGGGATTTTTGCTGTCTGCGGGTCTGCGGTCCGGCCCTTTTCTTTCATCATATATTTCGGTCAGTTCGTGTATTTGCCTGTCATGAACCTCTCCGGAATCCTCCATCTTTCCCAATCTCCCTCAACATAAGCTAGTATAAGAAAATAATTAATTTTCTATTGATTTGGACATGCAGTTACCATAGTGCAAAAAACTCTTCAAGCAATATGTGCACTGATCCATTTTTCAATGTTCATCAGAAACTGAAAAGATTTTCAACGCCATATTGTAAACTCTTTTCCTGGGCAATCCGGTCTGCCTCACCACATCCTCGACGGCATCGCGTAATGACATTGATTTTTCCTTTCTAAGGCGCAGAAGCCTATCCTGAATTTCATTATCCGTAATGGATACAGGCTCACGGGAAGCGCCCTGAACAATAATGGTGAATTCGCCCCTTGCTCTACTGCCGGATATCTCCGCCGCGATAACCGATACCCTTCCCCGCCTGATTTCTTCAAACATCTTGGTCAGTTCACGCGCCACGACAACCTGCCGGTCTCCAAGCACTTCATGAATCTCCTGCATTGCATCGGCGATCCTTGCCGGGGATTCGTAAAATATGAGGGTTTGTTCTTCATCCTTGATGGACTCTAAAAAGCGGCGGCGCCTGTTTGATTTAGGCGGTAGAAATCCGTAAAATAAAAACTGGTCCGCGGGAAAACCGCAGACGGACAATGCGGCAATGACGGCGGAAGGTCCGGGAACGGGAACCACACGTATGCCGTTTTCCAGTGCAGCGGCGGCCAGATGATATCCCGGATCGGAAACACAGGGTGTGCCTGCATCGGAGACATATGCGACACTCATGCCGCTCTCAATTTTCGAGACAATCAGTGCGCTCCGTTTCCTTTCATTGTGTTCGTGCAGGCTGACCAGCGGTGTCCTGATGCCGTAGGAAGACAGTAGAATTCTGGAATGACGGGTGTCTTCCGCAGCAATCAGGTCAACCTCCTTGAGCACGCGAAGTGCTCTCACCGTGATATCTTCCAGATTGCCTATGGGCGTGGCAACCATGTAAAGTATTCCTTTTTTTTCATCGTGGTGTTGATTCATACCGTCTTCTTTGAAATGTTTTTTTGTTGACATCTGTGTCTTGTTTCGGCTTTAATAGCAAAAATATGGACAAAATACTACACGGATCGACATCGGAATAATATGAAACGAATACTGGTTACAGGCGGTGCGGGATTCCTGGGCTCACATCTCTGCGAACGGCTGTTAAAAGAAGGCAACGACATTGTCTGCCTGGACAACTTTTTCACCGGCAGCAAGAAAAACATTTCCCATCTGATGGGGCATCCCCATTTTGAGCTGATCCGCCATGACATTATCAACCCCATTTATCTGGAAGTAGACGAAATCTACAATCTGGCCTGCCCGGCATCCCCGGTGCACTACCAGTTCAACCCCATCAAAACGATCAAGACCAACGTCATGGGCGCTATCAATGTTCTGGGAATCGCCAAAAGGACAAAGGCCAAAATCCTCCAGGCTTCCACATCGGAAGTTTACGGCGACCCCGACGTTCACCCGCAGACGGAATCCTACTGGGGACGTGTCAATCCCATTGGCATCCGCAGCTGTTATGATGAAGGCAAACGGGCCGCCGAATGCCTGATGATGGATTACCGCAGGCAGAATTCCGTCAACACCAGGATCGTCCGCATCTTCAATACCTATGGTCCGCGTATGGCCGTGAACGACGGCCGTGTCGTCAGCAATTTTATCATCCAGGCCCTGCAGGGAAAGAATATCACGGTTTACGGCGACGGCAATCACACCCGTTCGTTCTGCTACTGTGATGATCTGATCGACGGATTGATCAAAATGATGAACTCCGGCGATGATTTTTTCGGTCCGGTGAATATCGGCAATCCCGGCGAATTCACCATTCTGCAACTAGCCCGGATGGTGATCGATATGACGGGCAACCGCTCTGAGATCGATTTTCAGCCGCTTCCCGCAGATGACCCGGCGCAACGTAAACCCGACATTACACTGGCGGAAAACAGGCTGGGCTGGAAACCGAAAATTTCACTGGAGCAAGGGCTGGTTCAGACTATTCAATACTTCCGCGATATCCTGAAAATGTGAAAAAAGAAGAGGTCCAATGAAGAAAACAAAATTTAAAAAGAAAATTCTTTGCATCGGGGCAGGTTATGTCGGTGCTCCGTCCATGGTCATGATTGCCTGTAAATGCCCCGACTATAAAGTCACCGTGGTGGACATCAACCCGCAACGCATCGCCGCCTGGAACTCGGATCAACTTCCCGTCTACGAGCCCGGGCTCGAGAAAATCGTAAAGAAAACCCGCGGCAGGAATTTATTCTTTTCCACGGATATTGAAAACCAGATCGCGGAAAATGACATCATTTTCGTCTGCGTCAATACGCCGACAAAAACGTTCGGAGCAGGCGCCGGTCAGGCCGCCGATCTGCAGTACTGGGAAAAAACGGCAAGGCAGATTCTGGAATATTCGCAGTCTTCAAAAATTGTCATCGAAAAGAGCACGCTGCCCATCAAAACCGCACTGGCCATGGAAAGGATCCTGACCTCGGGAAAAGGCGACATCACATTTGATGTTCTCTCCAACCCGGAATTCATGGCTGAGGGAACCGCGATGAACGATCTGGAAAATCCCGACCGCGTGCTGATCGGATCACGGGAAACGAAAAGCGGGCTTGCCGCCCGTGAAGAGCTGGTGGAAATTTACTCGCGATGGGTACCTGCCGAAAATATCATCACGTCTAATATCTGGAGCGCCGAACTTTCCAAGCTGGTGGCCAACGCTTTTCTGGCGCAGAGGGTTTCGTCAATCAACTCCATCTCTGCACTTTGTGAAAAAGCGGACGCGGACATCTCCGAAGTGGCCCGGGCCGTGGGCACGGACAGCCGCATCGGCTCCAAGTTTCTCAGGGCGGGCATCGGTTTTGGCGGCTCCTGCTTCAAGAAAGATATTTTAAATCTTGTTTATCTGTGCCGTTTTTACGGTTTGCCGGAAGTGGCCGACTACTGGGAAAGCGTCGTTAAGATCAACGAATACCAGCAGGACCGCTTTATTGCCAACGTTCTCCAATCCATGTTCAACACGCTGGCGGGGAAAAAAATCTGTGTACTGGGTTTTGCATTCAAGGCGGACACGGCAGATACGCGTGAAAGCCCGGCCATCAACATTACGCGAAAACTGCTTGCGGAACATGCGGAAGTGGTCATCTCCGATCCTAAGGCACTGGACAACGCCGCCATTGACCTGGACGGCGATGAAGGGCAAATCAGCTACGTCGAAGATCCCTACCGCGCAGCCGGCGGCTGCCACGCGCTGGTGATCATGACGGACTGGGATTTATACCGGAAACTGGATTATAACAAAATATACAGATCAATGGTGAAACCCGCTTTTATTTTTGACGGGCGCAATATCATCGATCACCGGAAGTGTTTTGAAATCGGTTTCAATGTGTTTCCCATAGGAAAACCGCCCCTGACGCGTCTGTGATTCCGTTATGAATCAATAAGAAACAAAATCAAAAGCGTTTTTGATCAGGCGAATGTCGTTTCCGGAAGGCTGGATCATGATAGCCACAACATCAAAACGCGCACGGACAGCGTCCAGCTTCTTTTCCTGAAGGTACCACAGTGCAAGCTGCGATATTTTTTTCTGCTTTTTGATGCCCACCGCCTGCTCGGGATAACCCAGATCCCGCGATCTTCTTGTTTTAACCTCCACAAAGACCAAATCGTTTTTGTCGCGGGCAATAATGTCGATTTCACCGATTGGGCAGCGATAGTTGCGTTCGGAAATCCGGTAACCGTTTTTCTCCAGAAAACCTGCGGCAATATCTTCCCCTGCCTGGCCGGTTACTTTTTTTCTTGTGTCTCTTTTTTCCATGATCAGGACCAGTCAAGGACGATTTGACGAACATCGACATTTTTTAAATGGAACGACCGGCGATGGATTTTGCACATTCCGATCTCCTTAAGAATCTTCCGGTGTTCGGCCGTACCGTAACCCTTGTTTTGCTGAAAATTGTACTGGGGAAACTGACGGTGATACATTTCCATGATCCGGTCCCGCGAGACCTTCGCGATTATGGAAGCGGCGGCAATGGAAACGCTGCGGGCATCGCCTTTCACCAAGGCCTTCTGTGGCGTATCAGTTGCGATGGTGTATAAGCCGTCGATAAGGATAAAATCGGGAATTTTGGCCAGATCCAGAACCGCTTCACGCATTGCCTGAAGCGACGCCTGCAGAATGTTGATCCGGTCAACGACATCGGCTTCGGCAACTCCCACGCCTACGGCTGCCGCATCATCCCAGATTATCTTGTAGAGCTCATCTCTTTTACGGGCGGTCAGTTTCTTGGAATCGTTGATTTGTGAATTCTGATAACCGGCGGGAAAGATGACGGCGGCGGCGACAACAGGACCGGCCAGCGGACCGCGTCCTGCTTCATCAACGCCCGCAACGCAACGGTAGCCGTCACAGTAAGCACGCTTTTCGAATGTATTCATCGCAACAAGATGAAAATGTTTTTTCTCCGGCAGAAATCCGGCTCAAATCGCCTCTGTTTCACCCCATGCGAGCGGGCAAGACAGGCACTATCGATTGGCGTCTTCCTTGATCCTCGCCTTTTTGCCCCTGAGGCTTCTCAAATAATAAAGGCGCGAACGGCGCACGAGGCCTTTGGTCATGACTTCGACACGGTCAATGACCGGAGAATGAATGGGGAAGGTTCTTTCTACGCCGACACCGTAAGATACTTTGCGAACGGTAAAATTAGCACGGCTGTTGCCGCGGCGCTTACGGATCACCACACCTTCAAAAGCCTGAATCCTCTGTTTCTGACCTTCAATGATACGCACATATACTTTAACGGTATCACCCGTTTTAAAAGCAGGGATATCCCCTCTCATCTGTTCTTTTTCAATCATTTCCAAAGTATTCATTTTATATTTCCTCCCGCGACACTCGCAATATTATTTTCTTATGATATCTCTACAACCCTGTCCAGAATAACGGCAACGGCCGCCCGCACCGGCAGATGATTATAACCGTTTTTCCCCCTGATCGGTTCAAGACGATGATCAGCCTGATTCACAACTTCCTGCGCTATTCCGGAGCCTGTACCAAAAATCAGAAGATAAGGCAAATGATTCCTTTTCAGAAGTTCCTTCAGGCCGGAACACGTCAACAACTGACCCTGCAGACCGGCTCCCGTGGCAACAATCTGTGGCCTGCAGCCATGAACGGCCATGATTTCCTCCAGCACTTCCTCCATGGAGGATCTGATTTCCAGTTTTTCGAAAGCGTCTCTCCTTGACGGATTGTAAACCGCTCCGTAACCTTCCCGCCAGTGGCCTATTATCTGACCGGCAAGCCGGCGCTGCGCCTCCACGGGATTGATCACGTAATATTTCTTCACTCCGAAGGTTTTGGCCGTCCGGGCGATATCATGAAGATCCATGTTGGCAATGGCCGTGGCAACGGTTTTGCCTTCTTTATTCAGGACCGGATAATGTAAAAGAGCAATATAAAGCATACGTTTACCAGGGTAGCTGATTTTTTATCAGAATTCTTCCCCCCGATTTAAAAAGCTGGTTTACCTAACTCAAATTAACCTGAAAATCAAGACTTTATATAAGGCCAAGTTTGATTTTTTCCAAATCCGCCCTGTCTTCTTTGGTCAATTCGCTTTTTTCGAGCAAATCCGGCCTTCTTTGCCATGTCCTTCTGATTGCTTCAATCCTTTGCCAGCGTTCAATAAGGGCGTGATTGCCGGAAACCAGCACATCCGGGACACGCCAGCCTTTATACTCTGCAGGCCTTGTGTACTGGGGGCATTCCAGCAGCCCCTGTGAGAAAGACTCCGTCTGCACGGAGACGGCGTTCCCCAGCACGCCGGGAATCAGCCTGGCAACAGCATCTATCACGACCAGCGCGGAAAGCTCCCCTCCGGTTAATATATAGTCACCAATGGAGATTTCCCGATCTGTCAGATGTTCCCTGATTCTTTCATCCACACCTTCATAACGCCCGCAGATCAGTATGAGATGTTTTTGTTGGGCAAGTTCGACGGCAATTTTCTGATTGAACGTTTCTCCCTGCGGGGTCATCAATATCACAAGAGGCTGAACATCGGCACGCTTCAGGGACTTCAGCGCCCGTTCCACGGGTTCAACTTTCATCACCATGCCGCATCCGCCGCCGTAAGGGGCATCGTCGGTCATGTTGTGCTTGTCCTCGGCCCACTCACGGATATCATAAAGGCCGACTTCAATCAGACCTTTTTCCCGGGCCTTTTTTAAAAGACTGAAATCTAGCGGGGAATGCAGCATTTCCGGAAAAACGGACAGGACATCAAATCGAATCACGGCAAAAGACCTTCAGGCAGGTTTACGGTTATTCTGTGCGAGGCAAGGTCAACGTTTACGATAACATCGGCGATGGCCGGGATGAGAATTTCTCCGCCGTCTCCCCGGCAAACATAGACATCGTTGCTTCCCGTCGGGAATACTGACGATATCCGGCCCAGATGACGGTTTTCCGGCGTATAGACATCCAGCCCGATAATGTCCGACCAGTAATATTCATCCGCGGGTAATGCGTCAAGCAAACTGCGCGGCAGCAGCAGCTTAAAGCCCACCAGCGCCTGAGCAGCATCGACATCGGAGATATCTTTTAATTCAATAAACAGGAATTTCCCGGCAGGATTGATCTTCTTGATCTTGTATTGGCTTTTTTGGCCGGAGCGAGACTCGAGATAGATATAATCGAGCCCTTCTAAAATGTCCGGTGATTCCAAAAAAGAAAGGGCCTTCAAACAGCCCTTGAGACCTCGTGTCTTGACGATCTCACCAAAAACAAAAAGATCCATTGTTGTTTTATTCTATAATTTCCAGAACCGCCCGCTTATGCACCTTGGCGGACGCAGCGCTCAAGATGGTGCGGATGGCTTTGGCTGTTTTCCCCTGCTTGCCGATTACTTTCCCCAGGTCTTCTTTTGCTACACGCAACTCGATAACGGATGTTTGTTCACCGACAACTTCAGTTACTTCCACCTGATCTGGACGGTCAACTAAAGCTTGCGAAATATACTTAATCAGTTCCTTCATCGTCAGCACCTCCAATGGTTTTGGTTAACGCTTCTGGAAATTTCGTTACAATATTCACACTGCTTGTATAATTAAAATGAGTGAGGGTTAGTCCTGTCTCATATCTTAATAAAAAACGCAACCGTTTTTTTACTTAACGCTGGCTATAATCCCTTTTGTTTTTAACAAATGAGAAACCGTCAATGTCGGCTTTGCCCCTTTGGAGAGCCAGTCACGAACACGGTCTTCTTTCAAAGATATTTCAGCAGGATTCTTTTTGGGATCGTAATTCCCCAGGATTTCTAAAAACCTTCCATCACGTGGATATTCTTTATCCGCGGCTACAATACGGTAATAGGGTTTGCCTTTGGCACCCATGCGTGTCAATCGAATTTTAACTGCCATTTGGTTTTTCTTAAAACCTCCTTCAAGTAAATAGTAACTCAACGTGTTTCTATCACAGTTTATTTTGTTTTAAAAGGGAAAATTCCTCATGAAAGATTTCACTCCGCCCTTCGAATAAATTTTTTTCATCATCTTTCTGATTTCGATGTAATTTTTCAGAAGACGGTTGACATCCTGAACGGTCGTTCCGCTGCCCAGAGCAATTCGCTTACGCCTCCGGCCATCAATGATAATGTAGTTCGATCGTTCTTTTTTGGTCATGGAATCAATCATCGCCGTAATTTTCACCAGTTCCCCGTCGTCAGGCTCCATGCCCCTGAGTGCTTTCATCTTGCCCATCCCCGGAATCATCCCGAGAATATCCTTCAGGGAACCCATTTTTTTGATCTGTTTGAGCTGATTGCGGAAATCGTCCAGCGAAAAATCGCTCTTCCGAAGGCTCTGTTCCATCTCGCGGGCTGTTTTTTCATCAATGGTGGCCTGCGCTTTTTCCACCAGGGACAGGATGTCACCCATCCCCAAAATCCGCGACGCCATCCGCTCGGGATGAAAGACCTCCAGTGCGTCAATTTTTTCACCGATACCGACAAACTTGACGGGCTTGCCGACAACGGCTTTGAGTGAAAGGGCCGCGCCACCGCGAGCGTCGCCGTCCATTTTGGTCATGATGACCCCGTCAATCCCGATCAGTTCATTGAATTTTATACCGACATTGACGGCGTCCTGGCCGGTCATGGCATCCGCCACATACAAAATTTCCGCAGGACTGACCTTTTCCTTGATTCTGCGAAGCTCTTCCATCAACAGATCATCAATATGCAATCTGCCGGCGGTATCGATGATGATAACCTCGTAGCCATCCTTCCTGGCCTGCTCGACGGCTTCCACGCATATTCTTACAGGATCACGCAGCGTGCCCGCATCAAACACACCCGCTTTAATCTGTCTTCCCAGAACGGCCAGCTGCTCCATGGCAGCAGGACGGTAAACGTCAGCGGAAACCAGGTAGACCCTTTTTTCCCTGGAAATCAGGCGCGCCAGTTTTGCGGCTGTTGTCGTTTTGCCGCAGCCCTGCAGTCCGACAAGCATGATCGGGGCGGGAATCCGTGATCCGAATTTGATACTGGAGCTCGTAGAGCCCATCAATTCCACCAGGTGGTCGTGGACGATCTTGACCACCTGCTGACCGGGCGTAATGCTCTCAAGCACGTCTTTCCCGATTGCGCGCTGCCGCACGTCTTCAATAAAATCCCTGACGACCCTGAAATTCACATCCGCTTCCAGAAGTGCCATGCGGACTTCCCTGAGCGCCGCGTTGACGTTCTCCTCGTTGAGCACGCCGCGCCCCTTGAGTTTCTTGAAAATACCTTCCAGTTTTTCCGATAAACTTTCAAACATCATCAAAACCCTTGCTTACTGATTTTTGTCCATATCCTTGCCGGCAGGCAGAATAATGCACTTTGTGTTGACCTTTTTGGAAATCTTGCCCGCGGCGGCCTGGGCCTGTTCCCTTGAATTAAATCCCGTGGTAATCACGCGGTAAAAAACGCCCTTCCCCTTAATGTCGGCTCTGGAAACTTTCGCCGGATAACCCATCGAAGCGACTGTTTTAGCAATCTGATTGGCCTTGTCCCGGTCCTTCATGGAAACCACGTGAATGAGAACCAAAGATGTACCTTTGGAAGATGCCGCCGGAGTTTCTTTTGCTTCTTTAGAAGATGGGGGAGTTTCTCTTACCCCGGATTTTTTTTCTTCATCAGATTTTTCACTGATAGCAGCCTTTGTTTCAGAAACCACTTCTTTGACCGGGTCAACCTCTGACGGCGCCTGCGCACCCACTGACTGATCCACCACGACATCTTCATTGTCCGGTTTTTTTGTCACAGCCGGCGCCTGTTGCATTGATGGCGTTTTCTGATCGACCAGGGCATTGTGAAACGCCAGATCCATACTGCCTTTTTCAGGCACACCTTCACTGCTTTCAGCAATCTTTTGCTGACTATCAACTTTAGCCGGCCGCCAGAACATTGCCAGGATCTGCTGCGGCATGGAAGAAATTTTTTCGGGATAGGTATCGATGTTTCGGCCAAAGCCGACGCCGAGAATAAATGCAGAACACAACAGGATGGTCATTCCAACAATGACAATGACCAATCCCGTTCCACCCAGCTTCAATTCAAATTTTTTTATGTTATCGGACCCCATTTTCCACCTCTTGTATGATCCCTCTAGCCCCTTTCCCCGCCAGCGCGGGACACTAAAGGAAGCTTAATTTGTGATTACATCTTCTCCGGGGCATTGACACCGAGTATTTTCAAAGCGTTTCCCAGCACGACGCGCACCGCGTCAACCAGAACCAGCCTTGCGGCTGTAAGCGCCGCATCATCTGTGACAACTTTATTCTTATTATAGTAGCTGTGAAACACTCCTGCCAGCTCGTTTAAGTAAAAAGTGATGCGGTGCACCTCCAACGATTTCGCAGCGCCTTCCAGCATTTCAGGATAACGCGCCATCATTTTAATCAACGTTCTTTCTTCCGGCTCAACCAGAAGCGAAGGATTCATGTTTTCATAAGCAGGAAGGGCCATTCCACGTTCCTGAGCCATCCGGAGAATACTGCAGATCCGGGCATGCGCGTACTGGACATAGAAAACCGGATTTTCATTGGATTGTTTTTTGGCGACTTCCAGGTCAAAATCCAGATGGCTGTCCGACCGGCGCATCAAAAAATTATAGCGGGCTGCGTCTTTCCCCACCTCGTCCAGCACTTCCCGCAGCGTGACAAAGTCACCGGACCGGGTGGACATGGCCACCGGCTCGCCCGCGCGCAGCAGGTTCACCAGCTGCACAAGAATGATCTTCAGATCGTTTTTGTCGTGCCCCAGGGCCTGAACAGCCGCCCAGAGGCGAGGCATGTAGCCGTGGTGATCAGCGCCCCAGATATCAACCAGAATGTCAAAACCGCGGGCAAATTTATTTTGATGATAGGCAATATCGGCGGCAAAATAAGTCGGTTCGCCGTTTTTCCTGATAACGACGCGATCCTTATCATCGCCGTAGGCCGTTGTTTTAAACCACAACGTCTCGCCGTCGGAATAAATGAATCCCTGTTTTTGCAAAGAGGCCAGAAGATCGCTCACACCATTTTCTTTATAGAGTTCCTTCTCGCTGAAATAAAAGTCGAAGGTCACGCCGAAATCCCTTAAATCTTTTTTAATCTCTTCCAGGATCACTCCGCCGGCAACGGCGTTGAAATACAGAACCGTTTCCTCTTCTTTTTCAGTCAGATAGCGACTGCCTTCTTTTTCGATGATATCCGCCGATACTTCTTTAATGTAATCACCCTTATAGCAACTTTCGGGAAACTCGATTTTCTCGCCCAGAAGTTCCCTGTAACGATAAAGCACGGATTTCCCCAGGTTGTTCATCTGGTTTCCCGCGTCATTGATGTAATATTCTTTGGAAACGCGATAACCGGTCGCCTGCAGAAGATTGGAGAGAACATCTCCGACAACCGCGCCCCGGGCATGGCCGATGTGCAGGGGTCCCGTGGGATTTGCACTGACAAATTCCACCTGAACTTTTTTCCCCTGACCGATATCGAGGCATCCGTATTTTTCTTTCTGGTTAAGGATACTCCAGAGAATTTTACGCCACAAAGCGTCTTTGATCATAAAATTCAGAAAACCGGGGCCGGCGATTTGTACTTTTTCGATCATTCCTTCCGTGTCAGTCAGGTTTTCCTGGATGGCCTGGGCAATTTTACGGGGGTTCTGTTTTGCCTGGGATGCCAGAATCATGGCCACGTTGCAGGCGTAATCTCCATGATCAGGATTGGCGGGCACTTCGATTTCAATCTGCGGCAAATTGACATCCGGCAGCAGGCCTTTCTGCGTGCAGGCCGCAACAGAATCGGCAATCAGATAAGCAAGTTTGTTCTTCATGGCAACTGCAAAAACCTTTCATACAAAAAAAATGACAAGCGGCTTTTATCATTTGCCGCCTGTCATGGCAAGTTGAACTATCAGATATTTTTTACTCTGATTACGACACGCACCCATCCGATCAATGAATAATCCGGAGCTTTGCATTATTATTAATTTTTTCTTTCAACCGAAGAGTGAAATCTTATAGATTATTAATAATAAAAGAAAGATTTCTCGTCGTGCCGACAAGTCGGGACTCCTCGCAAATGACACATGAGGGTATTATGGAAAGCTCTCCAACAGTATTCTTTGACGTATTCGCCACCGGCCTGTCAATCACCCCCTGGTTGCAGGGTCTGCCTGAAACAGCCACGTTAATAATTAGTCATCCGGGTTTGCAGCAATTGTGCCTTTGGCGTAAGGGGGTCCCGGACACACTCCACCTTCCTGAGAAACCGGTATTTATTTGTGACGGCATCAATCATCGGTTTTGAGAAGTTCATGGTAAAGCCGCTTCCTGATATGGTGATGCCCAGCGTCATCCCGGGCGGGAAATTTCTCACTAAAAAGCCGTTCAGGTTCTGTGAAGCGGCTTCTTTCCATGATAAATGTGTCACATCCTCACCATACCACACTCCCCAGATATACACCGTTCCTGTGGGATGAATAGTCTGTACCGTTGTGTTGTTCGACAGAAAAAGCACCGGCTTTGCGGTTCCATCCACGGCCCTTCCAATGTTCAGATTCACCCCCTCTCCATACCACCCGCACCATCTGTTATCGGTTGCGATGCAGGCATTCAACGATGAGTCGCCATCCGTTCTTGAACAGTTCGGGCAGGCATGGGCATAGACGTAAATCAGGCTGTCCAGGATTCTCACGGTTGATTTTTTGGCAAACCTGAGGCTTCTTGCAAAGATGTTGACATTTTCAATAGTCACGTTGCCGGCGGCTTCTAAATTCTGCAGTGCGGCAACATTATTTGTGTCAGCAAAAGCGACTGGTCCTGTCATGATGCTGCCGTTTATTAAACTGATTCCTGCTGAACCTGTGTTTATCCTGCTTGCAGATACAATTCGGAAAGGCCTGTCTGCCGTGCCTGACACTGTGCCGTCAAGGTTAGTGACCCCCGTGGTATAGAGGATGAAGCTGCTGTTTGTATTGTTAATCGTAACTTCGTTTGTACTGTGTATTGTAAAGTTTGATGAATTGCTGACGGCAATTGTCTTGTCATTATTTGTAGTATAAAAAATGAAATTTGATGCGCCATCGCACTTCGGTTGATTCATGTTTCCATCCGTGAAAATTTTAACAGGTACACCGTTTCTTGCTCCGTCGCCACGGATGACGACGGTTGAGGCGGCGCTGTTTAAGATAATTTCTTTGCAGGCTGTCAGGTCGTTGGACAGATTTAAGATACGGCCATGCATGTTTCCAGAAACGGGGAAAATACAACCACCGCTGACAGCGGGCACAGGAGGCAGGACAGGAATGCTGACGACAGGTATTCCCAGAGCGTTATCGTTTTGCCCGAAAGAGAAGTCCTGACGGTAATCAGCGGGATTCCTGCCGTAATCATATTCAAGATAATCCAGCAAGCTGGCGGTGCAGCTGGCATTGTTATATTTATTGAAGCAATCGACTTTAAAAAAGATTCTGGACAAATCGCCCTGGCTCATATTCAAAATCGCAGGGGCCCCGAACAATCCGGCAGTCGTTCCATCCGTGGCACCGCCGGCTGTGCAGGATTTTCTTTCGTTGGGTCCGGTGTTGATTGTTCCCGATGCAATAAGGGCGGGAATAAAACAGTCCGGATCTGGAGATGCATCGCAACCGGAAAGGCGAGAACCGGAACCCACGACGGCATTGACGTTACCCCTGACCGTATAAAGGCCGACACCGTAATAACCCTGAAATAAGGCTGTTTTGACAACCCTTGAATTGGCCACTGAACCTTCTGAACTCAGAAACCAGAGGTTCTTCCCTCCGTAAATGATGTCCGTAGAATAAGTGGCATTTCGCATGGTGCCTGAAATCGATCTGTTCGCCCCGCCGGTACCCACCCGGTTGATTTCATCGAACGCGCTCAACAGTCCCGCATTGGCTGCTTTCTCGGCATGATTGTATTTTATATCCGCCGCCGTCGTCTTGAAATTTACAGCGGCAATATACATTGCCGTCCCGCCAAGGAGTGTGATGGCCAGCGAAAGGAGCAGGACCACCACGAGTGTAAATCCCCTGTTGCTCAGTCCCAACTCAAGGTCTTTTATCTGCAACATGCACTACCTCGCAAAATGTCTTTGAGTTTTTATTGTATTTCCGTTCGGCCCGCGCACCTTCATGGTTACGACGACTCCCTGGTTCTGAGCCACGATATCGAACGAGTTGACCGGGATGAGAGGTTGAACCGGTTCATGAGCCGTACAGTCAGAGGCCATGTCTGTTGCTTCCATGTAAAGCCATCTTCTGTTGCGGTCCGCGGTATTGTTTCTGCAGAAAAGCCTCACCCTGTGAGGTACCCTGAAAATGATTTCACCGCCTTCAAACTCATAATTCGATATGAAATTGCCTGCATTGTCTTTCAGCATTCCGTTCAGGATCGCAGAACTTGCGGAAACAGTGGCATTGGAGGTTACTGTGCCATCCGTGCAGTCAAGATGATTTCCAGAAAGACCGGAAATGGAAAAAATCAGGGGAGTATAGACAGCCGTGTATTGTTTATCGGAAAGAAACTGAGCTCCCCTCTTTACGTGATAGCAGTTTTGCCCCGATGCACCGGATAAACGGCAGCTTTTGATATTCATGATTGATGGGTTTGCAACAGACGGGGTCTGAATAAATCCGCTGCCGTAAAGGTTTGCGTAAAAGTGCGCTTCATCACAGGGCTCAGTGTTTGCGTCATCAATAATCGTGATGCAAACCGTACTCGGCGGAGGATAGGGATAGGCCGCATTCACCCGACAGTCCTGAACTTTTGTACACAAAGCAGTGTCCGCATTATCGCAGGGGGTGGCGCTGCCCCATCTTTGAAACAGCCATTCAAGCTGCGCCATGCCTCCCTTGGAAATTTCCTTTACATCAGAAATATTTTTGGTTTTCTGGAACACGTTGCCCGAAGTTGTGAAGATCGACGCCATCGCCGTCAGGATGAGGGTGCTCATGAAGATGACTATCATCAATTCGACAAGATTAAATCCGTCATCACTAACCGCCGGTTTTGAGAACTTGTGAGCCATCTTCACCCCTCTGGAAAGTTACAGATTTTATCCCTCATCTCCATCGTTCTGCTTCCGAGGGTGGATATGGAGACTACATCCGCACAGGCGCTTGTCCCGGAGCCCATCACAGGCGGCATGGATGGAGGATTGCCGATCATGCTGACATGCACCGTTTGACCGGCACATGTTAACTGGATGGAACTGACAGCCGGGTCCGCTCTTTTTGCCTCAATCCCTGAAGAGGCGGCCTGCAGCAGACAGTCACTTGTCAAATCCTGTTTCGTATATTTTGCAAAGTAAGCGATAAGCCCCTCGCTGGTGACTGCCATCAGTGCGATGAGCAGGATTGAAATCAGGGATTCAACCAGGGTAAATCCCTGCCTTGATTTTAAAATTTGACTTGCACCGCGAAGCGTGGCTTTGATTATGGACATCCGCCCGTACCCCTTTCAATTCTTATTGCGCCAAATCTGCTGATGACAACTTTGTAGAACTTTGCATCACCCGTTATGCATACGTTTCCCGTAAATATGGCAAAACTGCGCGGATCAAATGCCGCGCCGCTGCCTTTGAGCGAAACAAAATCGTCTTCTATCTTTAAATTATTCAATGTATCGCCGGTACACGTGTCAGCCCTGCTGGCACCCATATCGACGATGCTTAATGTTTTATCAGCACTGTTGACGCACAACCCGATATTAGCGGTTTTTTCCATAGCCGTTAATCTGCTCCACCTGATCAGGCTTTCCATCGAGTACACGTATTCGCGGTATTTATAGTTTCTGTAATAGGCGTTTAAGGAAGGGACGGCAACGGCAACCAGTATGGCAATGATGCCTATAACAACAAGAAGTTCTATGATTGAAAAACCTTTGTTGAATTTTCCAGTTTTCATATCTCAACCTCATCTTCATTATCAAGACAAGAGATTACGGTGATTCGTTTTATAATCTCAAAATGAGACGAATCTTCGCCATAAGTCAGAGCGGTCTTCACATCAGCCACAGACGCACAAACATTTAAACGGACACCGTCCGACAAATCAGCTGATCCTGTATTCAGTTTTCATTCAGTCAGTTGGGAAATTGGAGTTAATCTTTTATTTGACGGGGCACCATTACAGGATTCAAAGATCGATGTCAAGAAAATTTCACCATAAAAAAAACCCCTCAATCTATTGGAGACTTGAGGGGGCGTGCTATATTGACAGATCATGTTTTTTGCTGCAGCGGGGTGTGAATCCTTTACTTCTTTAACTTCTGTCTGCTTCTTCCTGATCTGCCTGCAATCAGGTCACAATGTTCTTCACTGCATCAATAACCGGGTTGGTGAACAGCGCCATCAG
>JBDKUG010000037.1:0-2822 GCA_039679815.1 Smithella sp. | reverse complement strand
GGTTGGGAAAATTGACGTTGGTGACGAATGAACCGAGACCACGGAGTGCCTTGATGAGCTTCACTCCTTCTTCTCCCGAGCGCTTCAGCTCGAATTGTTCCGTGCCGGACGCGTAGCGGGCCGCTTTTTGCTTCAATGTTTCGGCATTTTCGATGCGCCATGCGACAGGCGTCAGCGAAAATTTCCATGAACGGACCGTCTCGGGGTCTCGCAAGTACATTCGCCCGGGCATGAACTCGGCGAGATGACGGTCGCCCGCCGCGGCGATGAGCCCATAGCGACGGAAAAGATCGAACTTTACCCGCTCGCCCGAGGCAAAATAGGAATTGAGCCAGTTTTCGCCCTCGATGCCTTCATAGCCCGATTCGAAGTGCTCCTCGACAAATGCTTTGTAATGGGGGAACAGGTCGAAAGTGCCGTACGACGCCTGATCGATCCAGGTAAAATGATTCACACCGAGTACATTGACTTCGATGTCCTTCATGGTCGCGCCGCTTGCGCCGGGGACCTCTGAGCCGCCTCGCGCGCCCGGAGCCCCCGCAGCCCCCAGCCTCTCCCGCACCATCGCCGCAAGCAGCTTGCGGGTGCCGAAAACCTCGTGGCAGCATCCTATCGCCTTTACGCCCGGGAACACCTCATAGAGTGTGCGCACGCAGAGGGCCATGGGGTTCGTGTAGTTGATGACCCAGGCCTCGGGGCAGTAATCGCGTATCGCTTTTCCGATCACCTCGTACATGGGAATAGTGCGCAGCGCCCTCAGCACGCCTCCCGGGCCTGTCGTGTCGCCCACAGACTGATAGATCCCGTACTGCTCCGGCGCGTGCACATCGGAGGCCATTTCGGCGAATGTACCGGGGAGAATCGACGCGATCACGAAATCGGCCCCGCGCAAGGCGCTCTTCAAATCATCCGCGACTTCGTAGTGCCACTTGCCCACGACATCGGGGCGCGACAGCAGCGCGTTTCCGATGCGCGCATTCGTTTCGGCCGCCTGCCTGTCGATATCATAGAGGCGCACCACGCCGCGCAGCGCCCCTTCCATCGCCAGATCGCTCATAAGAGTCCAGGCCCAGCCCCGTGAACCGCCCCCGATATAGGCGATAACCAGATCTGTTTTCATGGCATTCCCTTTCCCGGAAAGGTTACTGTATTTTTCCCTTTCAGGAACCGCTTGACTCTCCGGGCCTTAATGTGTAGACGATGCTATTTTTTATTGTATATATCTTGATGATCTCCAATATTCACTAACAATATTTCTTGTTCTGAAATCAAGAATTCCAAAGAGATAGGATACGAGAGGTTTATTGATACGGAATACCCTTCAAAATTGCTCGTCTTAAAATGATGCAGACGAAGTGAGGGATGAAAAGGATTCAATTCAAGAAGTTGTAAAGTCTTTATGTATTGTTTTTCTATCTCAGGATGCTTTTTGAGGAATTTCCTGGCCCTTTCTTCGTAAGAATCAGTGAAGAGCAGTTTATACATGGTGTACTCGGTTCATGTGCTCTTCGATAGATCCTGTATGATACCTGCCTTCTGCAATGTCCCGTTTTGCCTCTTGTATGGCCGCATCCAATTCAAATTCTCGTAATTGGTTGTATTCTTCAATAGGAAGGATGACATATTTCTGTTTTCCCCGGACAGTAATGATGACTTCACGTTCATCATTGGTCATTTGCTCAATCGCCCCAATGCCTTTCGTTTTGAGATCGTTTGCCGTAATGTGTCCAGCCATATATGAACTCCTTGCTCCTATAATACTATTAATAGAGCTAATATTCAATATGTTATTGGTGCTATTAATAATGTTGTAAGCGAGAACCTGAGTACCTTGTTTTACCCATATTCTCAAAAGACTGATTCTGACAGAGCGCCCAGCTTGCTTGGGAGCGAAGCGACCTGCAAGCTGGGCGACATAGCCGAACCAAGTCAACGCGGTTGATAGATTGGAATTTTGGTTTTAATCAACCAGCATTTCTTTAATTACTTTTTTTACATTATGAATGATTTTTCTATCAATCTTTCCCATTTTTTTTACTAATCGTGTTTTATCAATCGTTCTTATTTGATCGAGAACAATCCATCCATCCTTATTATTGAAATTCACTTCAATTCTCGTCGGATAGGGATGCGATTTTGTCGTCATGGGCGCTACAATAATGGTACTGATATTATGATTCATTTCATCTGGAGACAGCACAACACAAGGCCTCGTTTTCTGGATTTCATGACCTTGTGTTGGATCCAGGTCCACTAAATACACTTCGTATTGATTGATTACCATTCCCATTCAAACGCCTCAGGCACCTTAGTTTCGGGAAGAAGCATAGTATCTTGTTGTTCTTGATGCATTTTGATAAATGCTTCATTCCAGTTGTGCCGTGGTTTTTTTGTCACTGGTTTTAAGATTATCTGTTGGTCTTCAACCTCGAGTTCGAGTGTATCAGAGACATGGAGTTGGTCGAGGATTGCTTTGGGCAGTCGGATACCCCTTGAGTTTCCTATAGGAATAACAGAGATTAACATAACAACACCTCTCATATGTAATTATAATGTTATTACTGCATATTGTCAATAAGACGCATTGTCTTCTCTGTCTCTGCTTATGATGAAATATATCCTGGGATTGGGATTGATGAAATTTTCCAATGTATTCTGCGGCGCCTACCACGCCGCACTCCCTCTCAGAGGTGGAATCCGGATGAGGCTGACTCACGGGCGCAGTAGACTTCATAGGCATTCTGGTCGTAGGGGTAGTCCCAAGTGCCCTGGCGGTGCGGCATCGTGCCTCCGAATCCGCTCTTGAAGCGGTAGAGACCATA
>JBDKUG010000003.1:0-6995 GCA_039679815.1 Smithella sp. | reverse complement strand
CATAATTATTTCATTAGTGATTTGATAACAGCTATTTAGATTAACAAATCAGACCAGCAGAAAAATATGAAACGATTCTTTTGCCCTCAGCATTTGGTGGGCCTCAGCATTTGGTGGGCCTCGCAATGTTGAGGAGTATTTTTGAAGAAAGGAGGCTTACCACGATGACTTCTGCTTTTTCTGGTTTCTGCAAAAGCGTTATCTCACCATGAAAACGTTTTGTACGGATTGCTTGAGTGATGCTTCCCATACAATTATCATCATTGCATAACGGATACCCTGATCCAAGATTTTACTTTTATCAGAAACAGACATGTGATAAACATATAATCGATCAAACGATAACGTTACACTCACATGTGAGTTGCTGTTCCGAAACAAGATTGCTTACTGCTTGAACACATTCAATTAATTCTCACTTTCCTTTTCACGTTATTGTCTACATCCATGTATGCCGCAGAACGTCCGGCCATTTGAAACCTGGCTGGGTTGGCTTTTGGAAAGAGGATACCATGTCCCTTGGATTGTTTAAGCGATTGATCATAGAAAAACACATAAAAAAAGTTATCAGCAAAATCATGCGAAACGTCAATCAAACCCTTCAGGCAAATCCCCGCCTGACAGTGGAAGAATCGCTGAGTATTATTGACAAGAAAAAGGGGATTTTTTTTCCGTCTGAACAGATTCCGCCAACGGATTTAAAAAGCCTGTTTACGATGATTGTATGGAAATCTTATCAGTACGAGTGTTCCCGTGACCCGGCTGCCGCATCCCCGGAACACCGGGAAATTGTCGTTAAAATGGTAAACGATTACCTCAACGGTGAAGATCCGGCTAAAATAAAATTTTTGCCTCATGTGAAATCTGACAAAAATTTTATCCATCATAAAATCATACGTCCGGCATCCCTGGCGATAAGCGCCGCAATGGTACTGGTTTTTTTCGGTCTTATGATCTCCTTTCATTCAAAAACACAGAAAACCTTCCATCAATCCGGCAAAACGAAATATAGCATCCCCGTAACCCAAAACAACCTGTTCAGATACAGCGGGCTTTTATCCAATGAACAGGAACGTCTGGCACTTGTCAACAAAGCAATCCATCAGGAGGGTGACGTGATCGGTGATCATGGCAGATATATCCTGAAAAAGATTTATCCAAAGTTTATTGTCATCCAGAACAGGTCCGACCGGTCGGAATTCTCTGTTCTCATGCAATAAAACGGGATCGCTTTAACTTTTATGTTCTGCCAGAAACGGGCAGGGAAACTCGTTCCATGCGGTTGGTCTGACCGGGGAGATGGTTTATGCCGTCTTGTTCTGTCCGGGCTCAAATTGATTTTTCGCCGACCAGAAAGAAGGCAGGTGGCGCAGTAGATAAAAAAGGCTTTTGCGGTGCTGCCACAGACGGCCACGAAATTTTTTGCGCCATGCGGCATCGGAGTAAAATCGCTTGACGTGTTCGTTGTAAAGGTAATCGAGTCTTTCTCCGGATTCAATCCCGTGCGGAATAAAAACAAAATTCAGGCAGTTCATGAGGCGCCAGTCCTCTTCAAACACACCCTCCTCCCGGATCGTTGACCAGAGCGGCGCACCGGGAAACGGCGTGAATTTGGCCATGTTCATGTCATCGAGCCCCAGGGAAATGATAAAGTCGGACGTGCGTTTTATGGATTCTTCCGTTTCACCGGGCAGGCCCATCATAAACAATCCCTTGGCTCGCAGCCCCGCAGCCTGAATGCGGCGCACCGTATCGCGCACGTCATCTAGCGAAACTCCCGATTTATGGCGGGCAAGCATATCCGGATCAGCCGATTCGATGCCCAGAGACACCATCAGGCAGCCCGCTTCTTTGAGCATCTTCAGCAAATCATCATCCGTGTAACCGACGCGCACGGCACAGTTGAAGTTCATCCCCAGAGACTGACGCGATAATTTTTCGCATAGTTCCATGATCCGCTTTTTGTTGGCGGTAAAAAGATCGTCGTAAATATTGACATGACGCACACCGAATTTATCCCGCAGGTATTTCATGTGTTCGTAAATGTAAGTGGCGGAGTTATACCGGAAGCCCTTTTTAAAAACAGAACGGTCGCAGTAGGAGCACTGGTACATGCAGCCGCGCGACGTGATCATCGTCGCGCCGGGTGTCCGGCTGTAACTGAAAAGTGGCAAATGATAGTCCCGGGGGAAACCGGTGAGCTTTTCATAAGCGGGAAAGGGAAGATCGTCGAGATCGGCGATATGCGTTCTGGGTTCATTGGCAACGGCAACGCCGTTATGCCTGCGGATCAGGCCGGGGACCGCGGAAGGATCAACACCGGCGGCAAGTTCTGACATCGTAATTTCGCCTTCGCCGGCCGCAAAAAAATCGAAGGACGGGCAGGAAGCTAGCAGATCTTCTTTGAGGGCCGAAACATGGACACCTCCGCAAACGGTAACTATATGGGAATTTCGTTCTTTTATTTTTCCGGCGATATCCGCGGCATCCGGAAAGGAGGATGTGGTGGTTGAAAACCCGACGATCTGCGGGCTGAGAGCAAGGATCGCCTGAACCTGTTTATTCACATCCACCGGCGCGCCGGGACCCAGGCAGTCATAAACAAACACGTCATGCCCTTCGCGGATCAGATAGGCTGCTATGGAAAGCATCCCCTGCGGCACCATGCGGTTGGCGATATCGGTGATATCACGACGCCCGGGAAACCAGTTAGACCCGCGCGGATGAACCAGCACGATTCGTTTTCTTTTCACGGAGGCAGCCTTAAAATTATTTTGTGATTGCAGCAATCAGCGCCTGCCGGCCGGTCGCATGTTGATTGCAATGGACAACCAACGTGGATTTTCTCGACAAGAGCGCCCGCGCCAGACCAAAGGCCGATGCAGTCGAAGAAATACCACAGTGCGGAAGATAATCGTCGATGTCCCAGCCGTGTTTTTTCCATGACGCTTCATCGATATCGAAAAGGCGGAAACCGGGCAGAAACAGGCGGCTGGTTCCGCGATCTTCGATTGCAGGCAAAATCCCTGCTGCCAGTTCTTCACATTGTTTTAACAAATGATCCGGGGAGGTCTTCCCGATTTCTTTAACATTGTTTTCAATTTCGACGGACAGAATATCGCCGAGTTTATTTGCACAATTGCCGCCCAGTAAAAACCAGGAGCTTCCCTCGCCCATCGGTGCGTTGCGGTAATGGCCGGGGCTCAGATTCATTCGTTCACGATAATCTTCAACACTCGGCGTAAAAACGTCGCAGCCTCCAACCAGCGCCAGGTCCAGCTCTCCCGACTCCAGATAACTCTGCGCCAGCCACAGCGCGGATTCAAAAGAGAGCTCCTCCTGCGAAATGGTCAGTACGACACCCTTGATTTCGGAGACCCGGGCGAGGAAAAAAGCAGCGGCGTTGCTGACGGAATTGGCAAACTGATTCGGGCTGGGAAATCCGCCGTCATGTTTAAAAACCTGCGTGATAAACGGCAGAATCTCATCGATATTTCCAAGGCCGGTTGCCAGAAAAATCCCGACTTTTTTCTCCTTCAACTCCTCGGGAGGGACACGGTTAAGGCAGGCCAGCGCGCCCAGGCAGACAAGCTTGATGAACCGGCCTGCGCGCCGCATCGGCTGTCCCATCATTTTCTGCACCAGGTCATCGGGATTTAAAGGCAGCATTGCTTCATCCCAGGCAGCCTCCTGATTGGGGGTAAGCGAAGGCCCCAGGTAACCGGCCGAGATCACCGGTATGGGTGTATCAATTTTTTGTTGAGCGTTCATCATTGAAGCCATTTCTCCGTCTGACAATCAACCCTATGGATGACAATACATAACATTACATTTTAGTAATCAAATAACTCGTGCATGTTCCGCCGAAGCCAAAGAATGTAAAGAGGTAAGCGCCATTGCGCGCAGGCAAATTACCCTGCGACGGGATAAAACCGATTTCCGGATCAATGTCCGTAAATCCGAAACTGCGGGGAATCGTTCCCTCTTCAAGGCAGGAGAGCCACAGGGCCGTCTCAACCGTGCCCGCGGCACCCAGACAGTGGCCGATGGCGCCTTTTATGGAAATCACCGGCGGCAGTTTATTTTCAAAGACTTTTGACAGCCCGCGCCCCTCGGAAATGTCATTGTCTCTTGTGCCCGTACCGTGCGCCTTGACGGCAACAATTCCCGCGGGATCCATCTGTGCTTTGGCAAGCGAATGCGACACCACCCTTTTCACCAGTTCACCGTCGGTTCCGGCGGAGGTCAGGCTGCTGTTGTCATTAAACAGGTGGCCGCCCGAAAACAGATATTTGTTTTTGGGGGCATTTCGGCCGGGGCCTTCTTCCATAATCACACACGAAGCAGCTTCACCGATCTGCATGCCCGAACGCAGATTGCAGAAGGGCCGGCATTGTTCCGAATCGTAGAGCAGCAGGCTGGCAAAGCCCTGAAGTGTCAGATTTAAAAGCGGCTCAAAACCGACAACAATGGCCCGTTTGATTTTCTTTTGCTCAATCAGTTCGGCCGCGACAACCAGCGCGTGCGAACTTGACACGCAGGCCATGCTGAACGTCAGCGGGAGGCCGTGAATACCGTATTTTCGGGCAATCTCTTCAGCGACCTCGCCCGGCCCCCGGTTGCGGCAGACGATCGGAGGTGATTCCTTTCCGGGATTCTGCCTCACGGATTCGGTGAATTCAAACTCGTTGCGGATAAAAATGCCGCCGGTGGTGCCTACCAGCAGCATGGACTCCTCAATTTCCGGGGAGCTCAATCCCGCGCGTTCAAAAGCCTCTGTTATTGAGGCATCAAGCATCTTCAGCGATTTTTCCAGGGGATTCCCGTCATAAGCAACTTCAAACGCCTTGAAGTCACGGTTGGTCAGGTGAGACGACGAACAAACGCCCGCCGGACGCACGTTGCCGACAATCAGATTATGTGCGGACCCGGATGCGCTCCACCCCAGCGTGGTCACAGCGCCCCATCCCCGGATATAGATATCGCTTCTGCTCACTTTTTAACCTTTGGCGCGCTGATAACAAAATCGGCCAGCGAATCGAATGACTGCATCGCCTTGGCCGCGGTTGATGCGTTTTTTAGTTCTACACCAAACTGAAAACGAAGTTCCATCGCGATTTCCATCGCGTCGAGTGAATCGAGTTTGAGCGGTCCCGGTCCCCCGATAAACGGAACATCGGTGGGAACGTCCTCCGGTTTGACGTTTTGGACCTCGCATGCCTTAATCACCAGAGCCTTCAGCTTGAAGATCAGGTCTTCCCGCGATGTCACATTTAATTCCTGATACGCCTTCTCTAAATCCATTTAACTCTCCTTCCAGCAACATAAAAGCAGATTCCCGCAAACACTGTCAATATAATTAATCTGGGCAGGATAACGCCGAACGAAGTGTCCCTGAGAAAAATATCCAGGTACGCCTGGTGCGCCCAGTACATCGGCGAAATCATCGCCAGTTTCTTCATCATCAACGGCATGAGAACGTGCGGCATCATGATGCCTCCAAAAACGGCCATCAAGATGGCTCCCGTCGCCGCCAGCGTTGAAGCCTGCTCTGTCGTTTTCGCAAAAGCCGCAACCAGAACGCCATAACCGGTTGTGGCGGCGGCAACAACGATGGTGACCGGTATCATGTGCCAGCGATGTTCACCCAGGTTAAACGAAAAACTGATGATGTGGGACATCACGTAAACCCCTACCAGCATCATGAGGATAAACTGGAAAACATTGATTATATAATAGGGGACAATTTTCCCCAGGATCACTAAATTGGTATTGACCGGATACGTAAAAAGACGCTGGAGGGTACCGTCTTTTTTCTCTTTGAGAAAACCCACGGACATGGGAATGGCAATAAAAAACATGGCAAATATCGCGTAGGCCGGAACATTTTGCTGAAGAGGGGTGGGAAATTCCTTGTTGGGTTTCTTCTTTTCGGTGACCAGGTCGGCAACTACGGTTTCGAGATTATCTATCCCCATGACCACTTCCACGGTCAGACTGATGATCAGCGATCGGGTGGCTATTTTATAGCCGGCGTCAATCACCGGATCAAAATACATTTCCACCGGCTTCTCACTTTCATCAAAACCTTTGGGAATGGTAACAATGGCATGCGCCCTGCCTTCCGCAAAAATCTTATCATCATCCATACCGGCGGGGCGGGTAACCTCCTCAATCAGCTTATTGGACCTGATTTTTTCCTCCAGAAGATTTGCCTTGGGAGATTTGCTTTCATTCTGAATCACCAGCTGGATTTTCCGTCCGGTGAGTTTATCCGCCCAGACGCCTTCCATGGCAAGGGACAAAAAGAAAATCAGCGCCACCGGCATCAGGAAAAGAAGCAGAACCGTCTGCTTATCGCGAAGCAGGATCAGCATTTCTTTCTTGATCAATTCTTTGAGCTGCTTAATCATCGCGCAATCCCCGCCCTGTCTTTTCCAGAAAGAATTTTTCCAGATCACTAATTCCGGACATCGGCCCGTTAAAGATCACTTCGCCTTTATCCACCAGCGTCACACTTGAGCATAAACGCTGCGCTTCTTCCATAATGTGCGTTGACAGCAGAATGGTCATGCCCGTGGCATTCAACTCCATCAGGGCATCATAAATATGATTGCGGCTTTGCGGATCCACACCCACTGTGGGTTCATCAAGCAGCAGCAGCTTCGGTGAATGCAGGAGCGCCGCCGCCAGATTCAAGCGTCTTTGCATGCCTCCGGAATACGTCGCAATCTGTTCTTCGGCATGATGAGTAAGGCCGATCTGTTCCAGTACGATTTCCGAACGCAATGCAATTTGTTTGTCCGACAGTCCGGCCATCGCTCCGAAGAAACGAAGGTTCTCGCGGGCCGTGAGTGACGTATAGAGCGATATGGGCTGCGGCGCATACCCGATAGACAAAAGAGCGCCGCGGTCAGGCATTTTCGTGCCGTAGACAGACACATCTCCTGAATAGTCCCTCATCTGCCCGGTGACAATCCTCATCAGGGTTGATT
>JBDKUG010000026.1:0-3672 GCA_039679815.1 Smithella sp. | reverse complement strand
ACAAGGCTCCTGCTCATGCGAAGACATCGCTTACAGCAACGGTTTACCTTTCGGATCATCAAGAGAAATGGACCCCGGACGCTCTAAAACGTGAGGCCGATTCAATTTTGGACAGACTCGATGTTTTTTTCCCTTTCTTAAGGGATCATGTTGAAATGTCCGATATTGACAAAGCCATAGACATTTCTTCTGAATCACGTAAAGTTGTCAGTCCGAAATATAAAGTGCGCAATTCATTTTTTACATCTTTTGCAGCCAGGAACAATAAGACGCTTTATGACAATGTTTTTCTGACGGGTACGTCATTGCTGTCCGATGCGGGTTTTGACGGAGAAATCCTCTCCGGTAAAAATGCCGCGCTCCGGGTAATCCAGAAAAGGAGTTGATGTCATGAACAATCATTTCAAGATCGCAAATCTCGGACGCTGTCAGGTGGATTCTCCTCTGAACATCAGCAATTACGTTAATGATAATGACAGGATTTTATTTCATGCCCGCCTTGCCGATTATTTGGAAATAAAGACTTCCGCCGGAAAGCCTCTGTCCATCGAGCCGGCCGGCCCCCGGAAAAAGATTTTTTTTGATCCGGACCAGACCAAGGCCGCAATCGTCACATGCGGTGGTCTATGCCCCGGCATCAACGATGTGATCCGTTCGGTAACCATGACGCTGTTTTACCGCTACGGCGTGAAAAATATTCTGGGAATCAAATACGGGCTGCGTGGGCTGAATCCGTCTTACGGGGACAAACCCGTGAAGCTTACACCGGACTATGTGAAGGACATCACCCACATTGGCGGAAGTATTCTTTCGTCATCCCGCGGTCCTCAGGATGCGGCGGTGATGGTGGATTACATGGAAAGCCTCAACATCAACATTCTTTTCTGTGTCGGCGGTGACGGAACCATGAGAGCCGCGGAAAAATTGACAGAGGAAATTACTGAAAGAGGAGCGCGAATTTCCGTTATCGGGATTCCCAAAACCATCGACAACGATCTGAACCGGATTGAAAAATCCTTCGGATTTGACACGGCCATCGATAAAACCGTGGAAGCGATACGCAGCGCCCATGTGGAAGCCAAGGGTGCCTTTAACGGCATTGGACTGGTGAAAATCATGGGCCGCCTGTCCGGTTATATTACAGCCACCGCCGCACTGGCCCAGGGTGACGCGAATTTTGTACTGATTCCCGAAGTTGGATTTGATCTTGAAGGCGAAAAGGGATTCTTGAAAGCGCTTGAACACAGGATAAAGAAGCGCGGACACGCAGTTATTCTGGTGGCGGAGGGCGCGGGACAGGAGCTGATGAACCAGCATTCCACTGAGCAAAAAACGGATGCGTCGGGAAATATCCGCCTTCAGGACATCGGTTTGTTCCTGAAAGATGCCATCAGCCGGCATTTCCGGGAAATCAATCTGGAAATCAATTTGAAATATATTGAACCCAGTTACCTGATCCGCTCTGTCCCGGCTAATGCCTCAGACAGCATTTATTGCAGTTCTCTGGGACAATACTCCGTACACGCTGCAATGGCGGGGAAAACAGGATTGCTGGTTGCGCTCAGAAGAAATGAATATGTCCATTTGCCTCTGTCCGCGGCAATATCCGGCAGACAGATCGATCCACAGGGTAGTGTCTGGCAGAGAGTGCTGGAAACAACGGGGCAGCCTGTACAGATGAGGAATGACCGACAGCTTGTATGATGTCCTTATTTAATTGCAAAAAATGCTTGCAAAATAAACAATTATAGCTTAGGAACCACCTACATTTTTTTCAAAGGAGTTAAATCATGTCTCGTATTTGTGACGTATGTGGAAAAAAGCCGCAAGTAGGCAATAATGTCAGTCACGCCAATAATAAGAGTAAAACCGTCTGGCGCCCGAATCTTCAGAAATTGCGATGTGTTGATGAAAAAACGGGAGCCGTCAAAAGGATAAAAGTCTGCACGCAGTGCATCCGTTCCGGTTCTGTCAAAAAAGCCACCTAGTCTGTTGGATACCACCCGCAGTTCCTGATTGTCGCTGCACTCTGCCGAAGAAATTCCTCATTTTTAATGGACTGCAGGGCATCTTGAAACAGGGTTGAAATAGCATCTGCAAACAACGCACTGTCATTTCTCAGGCCGAATCTGTCCGTAAAAAGACGAATTCGGCCTTCGATATTCATAATCCGATTCATTTTTTCTTTCGTGATATAGGATACGGCATTTTTCAGCACATCCCGGGCGTAGTCTTTTTGAATTCCGTAAAGCCATGAAATATCTTCGCAAAATTCATTGCACTTGTGGTCGAACGTGAAATGAATCGCGTTTTCAAGAAGTTCTATTGAACCGTCGTCATGAATATGCGATAAAATTACCAGATCATAAATCATTTCGATGATTAAGTGAGAACGGTAGGCAGCTTCGTTATAAGAGATATCCCTGCCGATAATTTTATACAATTCAACAATAGATTCTATAAGATGCCGTCCCTTAACATACGTGTAGCCTTCGGAATGAGGATCAAAACCTTCCCTGCATTGAAGGCAGATGCTCCCGTAATGCGCCAGATCGTCCACCAACAGATGAAACATGATGTACGCTGTACGTTTATGATCCGGCGGCGCTTGAATGAACCGGTCGATGAAATGGGTCTGGTTGGCGTTTATGTCAGGATGAAGGGTTAGTAAATCCGGTGCAATATTGTATATATAGATATCGGGATCGCTGTTTTTGACATTGGATGAATCCATGATTTTCTGCAGCAGGCAGGTATGGGTCAACATCAGCATGCATTCACCTGAATATGGCAAGAAGGTATTTCTTTCATGATGAACCGGTCTTTCAGATGTACCATGATGCCTTCCACATCTTCCCCGAAATCAGGCATGATTAAAATTTGAATAATGGCTTCTTTGGGGTCGATCGTAGAAACGGTAACCAGCCCTTCATAGCCTTCCAGTATAAACTGTACAAGCGCAATATCGCTTGCGTTTATTTTAAACCATTTCCTTTGCATTTCTATTTTAAACTACCATTTATCGTTTTAAAGATCAAGATGATCAATGAATGCTTGACATAGGATTTCCCACTGATATGATAAAAAAGAAAATAATATTAAAGATGAATGTATGACACGAGAAGAACGCCTGCCGGTGACACAATGGAAGCTGAAAGATACCGGCCCCCAAAATATTGAAGAATCCCTGGCAAATGAATTCGGCATCTCCAGGATCATTTCTCAGCTGATAATGAACCGGCATGTTGTTTCCAGCCTGGAAGACGCGCGCCGGTATTTATATCCATCCCTAAACGATTTACACAGTCCTTTTTTAATGCAGGACATGAAAAAAGGTGTAAACAGGCTGATCAAAGCTATTCACGCCGGTGAAGCAATTGTCATCTACGGCGACTATGATGCGGATGGTATTACATCCGTTGTCATTCTATACAAATTCATAAAAGAACTGACAGGAAATGTGTCTTATTACATTCCGGACAGAGTTCAGGAAGGTTACGGACTAAAAATCCCGGTCATCGACCAGTTTAAAGGGAAAAATGTCAAACTGATCATCACGGTGGACTGCGGAATTTCCGATATTGACCAAATCGCTTATGGAAAGTCTATCGGTATCGACACGATTGTCCTGGATCATCATGAAATATCTGATCAGCTCCCTGATGCCGTGGC
>JBDKUG010000110.1:0-3268 GCA_039679815.1 Smithella sp. | reverse complement strand
CTCATGCGCAGAATTTTTTCTTGTGTTTGAACTTTGCAATGTTCAAAGACGAATGTTCAAAAGGAGGTTGTTCAAATGGCAAGGGGAGGCTATAGGCCAGGATCGGGACCGAGAAAGGGTACGAAATACCGTCCGCGCGGGACAGCTGCCACGAAAGGAAAAAAGCCGTACGGAATTCCAGAGGACGTCAAGAAAGAGGCGAAGGCCGATAACCTTGATCCGTTGACTTACATGCTCAAAATAATGAACAGTCCGGACGTGAAGGACGACGCGAGAAAAGACCGCATGGCCATAGCCGCCGCCCCGTTCTGCCATCCGCGCAAGGGCGAGGGCGCCGGCAAGAAAGATGAAAAGGACGGGAAGGCGAAAGAGGCCGGGAGTGGGAAGTTTAAACCGAGCAAGGCGCCGCTGGCGTTGGTGAAGTGAGAGGGTAAAGTCATGGACAAAAAAGAAGGGGCGATGAAAATTCTTGAAGAAGTTATTTCAAAAATCAGGGCCGGGGAAATAGATTTCATTGATATGTCATTCAGTCGGGGCATTATTCACGGAACCGATGAAACAGGAATGTTTTATCAAGACATGCCGACTCCGAGTTATCACATAGATCTGCATCTTATGGATAAATAAAATGAACTGGACAACCGCCTGCCCATATTGCAGAAACATTATCGAAGATATTTGGGGAAATTGCAGTAAGGAGGCAACTGAAATTAAATGCCCGCACTGCTTGAAAATTGTCTGGATTGTGAATATCGGCAACTCTCTATATGGATTAAAAAAACAGCATGGAAACGAATAGCTGGACGACAGCATGTCCGGACTGGGAAAGAAGAATCCTCGCCGGCGAATCCCTTATCCCCTTCCCGCCCTTGTTCCCCGAAGAGGCGGCGCATGGTCTTTCGATCTTCAAGGAACTGCACCTTAAAGACGTCCTGGGTTGTCCTACTTATGGCCAGATCGGGCGTCAGTGGCAGTTTGATTTTGTCTCTTCCATCTTCGGTTCATGCGATCCGGAGTCCGGACGGCGTCTTATTCGTGAATTTTTTCTGATGGTGCCAAAGAAGAACGACAAGTCTGGTATGTCGGCAGGAATCATGATGACCGCTCTTATTCTGAATTGGCGCGAAATGGGGGAGTTTTTCATAGTCGCGCCTACAATTAAGATTGCCGGCAACTCATTCGGCCCGGCATGCGGGATGATCAGCTCAGAAGAAGACCTACAAGACATAATGCAGGTGCAACACCATATACGCAAGATAAAAAACAGGAATACCGAGGCGTCGCTGGAGGTTGTGGCCGCGGAAAGCGATACAGTAGGAGGCATCAAAGGCGTTGGCGTTCTTGTTGAGGAACTATGGCTTTTCGGAAAGCGACCGGGTGCAGTAAATATGTTCAAGGAAGCCATGGGGGGGCATGCAGCTCGCCCCGAGGGTTTTATGATTTGGATCACCACTCAGTCGGATGAGCAACCGTCGGGCATTTTCGCCGACAAGTTGGAATACGCCCGAGGCGTCCGGGACGGAAAAATAGACGACCCTGCCTTCCTGCCTGTTATATATGAATATCCTTCCGAAATGATAGCCGATAAAAAATATCTCAATCAAAAACATTTTCATATTGTAAATCCAAACTATGGTGCATCCGTCGATGAGGAATTTATAAAACGAGAATATAAGAAGGCTGAGATTGAAGGCCATCAGTCAATGCAGGGATTTCTTGCCAAGCATCTCAATATCCAAATCGGAGTATCCGCGAAGGCTCAGGCCTGGGCTGGCGCCGACTTTTGGGAAGCGGCCGCGGGCGTCGTCACGATCGACATTCTCATTGAGCGTTGCGACGTGATCGAGGTCGGCGGCGACGGCGGCGGCCTGGACGATCTTCTCGGGTGTACGGTGATTGGCCGCGATAGAGAAACGGGCATATGGTTATGGTGGTCCCGGGCTTGGGCTCACAAGATTGCCCTGGAGCGCCGGAAATCCGAAGCGCCCAAGTATCAGGACTTCGCAAAGGACGGAGATCTGATTCTTGTTGATGAAATCGGCCAGGACGTTAAGCAATTTGGGGATATCGTCAGGAAGCTGGACGCCTCGGGCCTTCTCGACCGTATCGGCGTGGACCCGGCCGGGATAGGTGCAATCGTTGACGAGCTGGAGAACGGCGACGAAAATGGCGACGGCAAGATCGAACATGACCGCATTGTCGGGATCTCTCAGGGCTGGCGGCTGAACAGCGCGATCAAGACGACCGAGCGCAAGGTGGCCGCCCGGGAGATCATTCACGACGGCAGCCGCATGATGGCCTGGTGCGTCGGCAATGCCCGGGTTGAACCGAAAGGCAACGCCGTTGTGATCACCAAGCAGGCCAGCGGAACCGGGAAGATTGACCCGTTGATGGCCGGGCTGTCGGCGGTCGCCCTTATGGCCATGAACCCGGAGGCGAGGGTAAAGAGATCGGCATATGAAGGCCTTACGAAACAGCAGATAGATGAAAGGTCGGTGTTCTGATGACTGATATTCTTGACAGATGGGGCTTGATAGCCAGACATTTAAAAGTGTCAGAGAAAACAGCCATTCGCTATTACAATAACCGCGGGCTTCCAATCACCTATGATCCGGCGGGCCATCCGATAACGACGAAAAAAGCCCTAGACCAATGGAAATTGAATAGTTCTGGCAAAAATGTTATTACTGCAGCGCAATAAATAATATAATCCAACGGAGGCCATGAAGATGGAAAAATTAACATCGGATTTTATTTTGGATATTTTCTATCAAAACAGACCATTTAAAGCATGGGAGATGGACATTTTTACATATCATAGAACTTTAAAAATGATTTCCGCTCAGGCAGCGTCTCTATATGCGCCCGATGCTGAATCAGGAAAGAGATTGCTTGGAGTGGATGTTTCTATTGTTGACGATCCTGAAATAAATGCTGATAATCCTGGCATAAGACTTGATTTCGGGATAATTGAAAAACCGAAACTTATTATCCGTTAAACTCGACCTTGCCATCATCATATCATCGTTTTTCATCTTCTGTCCGTTTTTGTCTTCTTTTGCCCACCATTGTCCGTTTCAAATAACTTTTTAATCTGTCACACTTTCCCCGTCTATTCAATAGAGATTTTTGCATTTTGAACACGGAGCGGGTTATGCGGTGAAAATCATTACAGTAATTCGACAATATATGGCGTCCCGGATCGGAGCGTTGCGGGCGGCGTTCGATATCCGGGACGTTTTTTTCTTCTGCGGCATGGCCTTGCTCG
>JBDKUG010000302.1:0-4096 GCA_039679815.1 Smithella sp. | reverse complement strand
GCCGATTCTTCCAACAGTATCAACGATTAAACGCAACTTTTCTGCTTGTTGTTTTTGTGTCAGCTTTTTCTCTTTTGGCGCTTCCTCATCCTCGCCATTACCTTCTACAACTTCAACCTCTATATCAATCGGTTGAGTTTCAGCTTCTGCTTTATTCAAAATGCTGCTGTCAATTTGCAATGTTTTTTCTGGTGTGCACAAATCATCTAACCCGGCCACGGACAGCAAAAAGGCATCATGGTCGAATGAATATTTAATGCGGGCGGAAGTTGATGTCGTATTAGCCACTGTAATCATCACCGGTGGGATTTTATGCCCTGCCTTCTTCCATGCGTCTTTGGCTGCCTGCCAGTCTTTACCCAACAATAAATAAGCATTCTTGATTAAATCCGGCAAAGGCTCGCTTTCCTCAGCTTTACGGTTGATGTCATCTTTAACGGTGTTATCCATGTAAATATGATAAAGCCGCGAGCGTAAATTGGCATCAACCTTACCGTCGTCGCGAATGACCACACGCGGTGTTTTAACCAGGCCGGATTCAATAGCGTCATTCAGGCCAAAGTCGCTCACAATCCAAGGATAAAGAGCTTCTTCCGTGGCTTTTTTCCCGGACGGGGCAAAGGGCGTTGCGGACAAATCAAAACAACGTAATATACCGCGTGTCCGGTGAATCCTGTCGAGACCACCGACCCAAATTGTGCTTTCTTCGATGTCTTCTTTTTTAATTCCCTTGACTTTGCTTTCCGCCGGAATCCGCCAGGCATGATGCGCCTCATCATTGATCACGATAATATTAGACGCACCAGACATATCCTTCAAAACTTCCCGGACATAAGCCTCATCGCTTTTCGCGCCGCGCTTATCGACGGTTTTCTTTTTTGCCAGCCGCTCTTCGCTATCCCACGCCAGCATATGCCAGTTGATGATTTTGACTTTACCCTGCCGCAGTGTTTCCATTAGGCCGGACGGCACGATATTAAATTCTTCATAGTAATTGCCAATACCAGATGGTTCCAGCACGGACAAACGGCTGCGGACGGTCAAGCCAGGCGCAACAGCCAGCACGTTTTTGGAAAAGCGGGCATCCTTGCTGTTGGCAACCTTATTGAGCACCTGCCAGGCTATGAGCATCGCCATGATAATTGTTTTGCCGGTGCCGGTGGCCATCTTACTGCACCAGCGCGAGAAGTCACCGCCATCACCGGGGATGACAATACCCGTTTTCTCAGCTTCCGGGGCTTCGGTAAGCCAGATGAGCGTTTCAATCGCTTCCATCTGGCAGAAGAAAAAACGGCGGTCTTTGCGTTCTGCGGGATCTTGCCAGTGGTTCAAGAGCCGCTTGGTAATACCGGTGACGCCGGGATAATCGGCTTCGCGCCATTTCTCAATGCGCGGTCGGATCGCATTTACCAGATCAATCTCTACAAAGACACCCGGATCGTCGAAAGCTTTGGAACTTTCCGAAGCAACGACATAACCGGCAGGACGACGGCCATCCTTCAGAATAAATTCGCGGGTATCACGGATATATTCCCAATACTTGGCCGGTTTTTCATAGGGGGAATTGATAATGAGTTTGTCTATTGACTTGGCCACGGGTTATCCATCCTCCTTATAAGATGCAATCAGCTTTTCGAGTTGTTTGATTAGTGCGGGGAAATCGTGTTTGACAGTGCTTTCGACAAGGGAGTAATCAATGTCAAAGTAGGCATGAACAATGCGATTGCGCATTCCGACAATCTGTGCCCAAGGCAGTTCCTGATGAGAATTCTTGTATTCTTTAGATATTTGCGTAGCAGCTTCGCCGACAACTTCAATGAGTCGGATAATAGCGTAAGAAACAAGCCGATTATTTCCAATATTTTCCCCGTTCAGGGAGTTGAAAAATGTAACCGCTTCCTGCGCGGCATCAAGCATATGCTGCAATCGTATTTTGTCATCGGGCTTCATATTGCACCTCCGCCTGACGGACAACCTCATCGCGAAAATATCTGCTGAGATCACGCGGTGTGCGCAGATCAACTTTTCTGCCGATTTTGTCACTCAATTCAATTTCCATTCCCGACAGAGTAATTAAGCCCGGAACATGATCCTCTTCAAACTCGACAAGCAGATCAATATCGCTATCCGGCCTTAATTCATCACGCAGCGCCGAACCGAACAGGGCCATCCGCCTGATATGATTCTGGCGGCAAAAAAATTCTATATCCGCTTTGTCCATGTATTGTTCAATATTGAATTTCATTTTATTCCACCTCCGTCGCTTTGCGACACCTCCGCCAGCGGAGAACATTTAAAGACGAATAATCTTTAAGCTCTCAATGCCGCGGGCGTCGATGATTTTTACCGCCACCGCCTTGCCTGGCGTGAAGGGCATCGAAACAGTGCCGCCGAAAGCTTCGATTTTTTCTTCATCGATTTCCGCTTTCAGGTTTCTGGCGATAGTTGCCCAGCCTTCTTTTGCACCGGCCATTGGGAAAAATACTTGAGAGGGGAAAAGACTTCGCCCATCGTAATCCGTATCAAGCATCCACATGGCGATGTCGCCCTTGCCGCCGCTTTCCACGTTACCAGTCTTCGGATTGTAGTAATCGAAGCCGTTAACCTCGACCTGATACTTGCCTTTGTCATCACCACTCTTGATTTGTTTTAATTTCACATCCGGCTGACCGATCAGCCAGAAGCTTTCATTGCTGGCGCGTTTCTTCTTTAGATCATCGGTAAACAGGTCAGCATTCATTTGTGCTTTGAGAAACAGACAACGGGTAATTTCCGGATTCATTTCATCAATATCCTTAGCGGCTTCTTCGTCAAACTGCAAAGCGCAAAACAAAAGGATGTCCGGCTTGTAAGGTTTCACCTCCTCATAAGCCAGTTCGACCGTGCGCTGTTCCAGCGGCGCATGTTCCGGGCCGAAAACCACATATACTTTTTGCGGTTTGGCCTCTTTGGTTTCGGCTTCCGCCTGCACATAGCGAAAACCCCTTGCCGCCTCCATACGAGAGAAAGCTATTGTTTTGCCGCCTTTGGCGCGTACGCCTGTGCGCAATAGTTCATCGCGCCATTCGCTTTGACGCAGTGTCTCGCCGCTACGGGCAACCTCGGCTCCAGCCTCAGATGAAGCAATCGCGGAATCAACTTCATCAAAACTTTTTGTGACAGGTGCGGGAACGGCTTCCATCGTGAAGGGGCCGGTGACTCTCAGGCGTTTATTATCGATGAATGGTTGATCGTAGAGCGTTTCCTGAGGCGCTGGTTCATTGTTGGCAATGGATTTGAGCGTGATGTGCGGGACGGTCTTGTATTGAAAACCACTACCGACACCTTCTTCGGGATGGGCCAATTCAAAGTAATCGAAGTTTGCTGTCATTAATCGCTGTTTGGCAAGTGCAATGGCTACTCGTGACGTGTCGCAGGTTATCCAACGTCTGCCCCAGTTTTCGGCAACATAAGCTGTTGTGCCAGAACCGCAAGTGATGTCAAGAACAAGATCGCCGGGATCGGTGGTCATGAGTAAACAGCGTTTTACAACTTGTGTTGAAGTTTGCACAACATATTTTTTAGGATCACTTCCGTAACCTAAAGAAATATCTTGCCAACTGTGCGTTAAAGGATAAACCTGAAAATCGTCCAAATATCTTTTGTAATTGAGTGTATTTCCCGCCGCAATTAAGCGATTTGCCTTTGCCAACTCAGCCAAGCCATTATGAGTTGTTTTCCAATGATTCCCTGTTGCAGGTGAATATAGTTTCCCTTTGTATTCGAAAGGTTTTGACAATGTTTCGCTATATCCGCTTGATGTTAAATTTTCCGTTTGAAATATTTTCCAACCACTTGGCACTAAATTTGGACTAGCAATCTCCTCTTCTGATATATCTCTAGTGATTTTCATATCTTTTGATTCTACGCGATTATAGCCACGCAATTCTGAAATATCTTTATCAAGAAACAGTTGCCGATATTTAATTTTTGAAGGTTGTTTTGCATACCATAAAATAAAGTCATTAGTTGTTGCTAATACATTAACTTTTGCTTGAGGACTATTTGCACCCGATGTTTTACGAAAGCATATGAGACAACAAAAACTATCAACTCC
>JBDKUG010000092.1:0-2391 GCA_039679815.1 Smithella sp. | reverse complement strand
GTCAATCATGAGGTCAATTATCTTCTTTATCAAGAAAACCGGCTTTTTGCCCCTGTCGAAGACGATTCCTCCCTCTAGAGCCAGATTATTGTATTGCACATCTGTCCATAAAGTACCTGGAATAATTTTTTTCATGATCTGACCGTTTTCCTTTGAAACCGTATCGGATAGAAAAGCAACCAGATTTCTCTCTCTATCTTTAAAAAAAAGTCGTGTTAATCGTCCTGCATTTCTCCCTCTTTTCGGAATGTATTCGATGCTAATAAAATCCGAATCTACATCTCTTGTAGCTTCCATAACTCTCTTTCTAATTGAGCTCTGTGCATTCGTTGTTCTAAATATTTTGTCAACATTGTCATAATAGGCGGCTTTGTAATCTCCAGCATAACTAGTAAGTGCAACACTATTTATGGAATTAATCTTAGTACTAAAATGTTGATATATTGAAATGTCATTGTTTGATCCATCTTGAATGATTTTTATCAATTCGCCATCGTCAATCTTCTCAAGTACACTCGTATATTTCCAGCTCTTGTCTTCCTTTTCCATTTCCTGAATATACTGCCACAATTCTTCTTCGTCATATACGCGTTCCGTAAATGAAAAATGACTTGGGGATTTGGAATTAATAAGCAAATATTCATTTGCATTTCTTAGTGATTTCCCTAAATGACTGCCTGATACTCCGGCGATCTTGGTACGAACGGTTATTAGGTTTACAGGCTCAAGCAAATCAGAAAGAACCAGACTAAGGCGATCGATCTCTATCTCATTGATACTAGTAAAGTGCGCTGAATCATCACTCATTACTTCCTTAGCCAAATCCACTCTGTCTTTCATCATGCTCATCCAGCTCGAATGCTGGTAATTGTCTTTGTACACAAAGCCATCATTGCCGGTGTTATATGGCGGATCGATATACACGCACTTTATCTTTTCGCGATATCGGCGCTGCATGAGGTTGAGGGCCTGGAAGTTCTCGCTATGGACAAGGACACCATCAGTTTGCTTATCGATGTCGCCCAACGCGTCAAGTAGGCGTGCGGTAAAGTCGGCGCTGAAATGGCAGGTATCGATCATCAAGGTGGGATGGACCGACAAAAACTCGACCGTGCCCGGCACGGCATGCGATTCAAATAAATCATTACCTTTCGAAGCAAAGAGCTCGCCTTCCAGCCCGTGCAGCGCCTTCCATTCTTCCCACTGCGCTTCATTTGCAGCAATCTCAGGGTAGAATTCTTTGGGAACAATACCGATGCGCACGCACCAGCTCGTCTGGGTGACGAACTTCTTTTTCAGCCACAGCTTCTTCTGAAAATCCTCGAGCTGTGCAAGAAAATCGATGATTTTTCCTGCAATGGTGCGAATCACTTTGATTTTGGAAAGGTACTGCTCCACCTTGGGCGCGCTTTCGCTCTCGATATCGTCCAGATGCATTACCTCGTTCTTGATGTAAAAATCGAGCTCGCGGTTTAGGAACGTCTTGAGATCCTTATGAATGAAATAGTCGAACGTGTTGCGCGCAGTGTACCGATCCAGATGTACGCGCAGCCATGTGTTGTCGGACTCGGTACCATCGGCACGACGATACTTGCGGCCAAGCAGTTGTATCCATAGAGCAAATGCAGAATCACCCAAAGCAAGAACCGCGGTTTCTGCAGCTGTGTTTAGTTCTTTTTGCTTTTCTTCCGCTTGCTGATAGGTAAAGTGAATCACAAGCTCGCTAGCGTCGAGCGATACAGGATTGTAGAGCGCAAGCTTGAATTTTCGCTCCTTGCCCTGCGTCTCTTTGACATTGTCGTGCTCGCCCTCCGCGGCATCGATGAGCATAAAATGCACGCGCATCGGATTAGCGGCATTTTCCGGGCTCAACCTGAATGCATAGTCCCGCAAATACTCGCTCGTTTTGATATAGTATTGATCGTAATTAGCCCAGTAGAGGTTGACCTCTTCGCCTTCGTACGGGATGGCGTACACGCCCGGTTTATAGACGCGTTTAGAAAGAAAATCGCCTTCCGAATAATAGCGTCTAAAAAAACTATACAGATGGTCGTAGACCTCACTCTCAAGCGCACTGGTGTCCACCGCAACTGTGTTCAGCCTTTCTTTGAGTTCCTTGACCTTGGGCGCCTCTTCAGGATAGGAAAAACCAAGCTCTTTTGCCTGGTCGACGGCACGCTTATATTGCGTTTCAAGCTCGCTTTTGTCTGCTGTTTTGTACTGTGCAAAAGCCGCTTCCACCTGCGGCAAAAGGTCTTCATCCAGGAACTTTGTTACTTCCGCGCTCTTGGCGTGCATAATGCGATAAATACCAAAATCGAGATCCGGCTGATCGAGCTGGAAAAGTTCCTGCAAAAGACCTTTCAGTTTTTCATATTTCTGATTCATGTT
>JBDKUG010000096.1:0-11950 GCA_039679815.1 Smithella sp. | reverse complement strand
TGATAGGCCGATACAAGCAGCCGGGCCTCGTTTTGCGTACCGTTGCGGTAGATGGGGCCCACGGTATGGATGACGTACCTTGCGTTGAGGTTGCCGCCAGTCGTGATGACGGCTTCGCCGGTCGGGCAGCTTCCGATCTGACGGCACTCGGCCATAATCGCCGGCCCACCGGCACGGTGGATAGCGCCGTCCACACCGGCGCCACCGGCAAGACGGCTGTTGGCGGCATTGACAATGGCATCCGTGTTTTCCGCGGTGATGTCTCCCGTCACAAGTTCAATGATCGTCTGATTGAATCTGGACTGCATTTGCCTCACTCCCCGGGAACCGCGTTTCCTTCCCCGTAAACAAGCATCCGGTACGTCTTTTCAATCCGGTCCCAGTTTTCTTCACGATCCATCGACCAGTAGCGGCCAATGACGGATACCACCTGTCCCAGCTCCAAGGACCGGCATTTTTCTTCCACCTGCTGAATATAGCGGGCTCCGCTTTCAGCCTGCTCGCCGCGCCTCCCCAGCATGGAGTGAATAAAGAGTCGGGAGACCCGTTGTTGCCTGGCCATGTCCATCAAGGCGAAAAGATGTTCAATGGAGCCGTGCGAACTGAAGAATGAAACAATGCCCATCAGGTGCACGGCACTGCTGTTGTGTTCGGCGAGTTTCATGGCGTTTTTAAAAACCGGGTTTTGATAAAAAGCACCATTGGCGATGGATTCATCAATACGGAGGCGGTCGGAATAAATGATGCGGCCCGCGCCGATGTGCAAATGTCCCGCTTCTGAATTGCCCACGGTTTTCGGCGGCAGTCCCACGTCAACGCCGGATGCGGCGAGCTGTGCTGACGGGTAGCTCGTCAGCAGTTTGTCCATTACCGGCGTTTCGGCGCAGGTAATCAGATTGCCTTTTGTGTTTTCACAGAGGCCCCAGCCGTCCAGAATCAAAAACAATAAACGCTTTACAGGTGTGTAGGATTTTTTGCTCTGCTCAATAAGCGAAACACCTGTCATGGCGGGGGGTATGGGCAGACCGAAGAGATCCAGAACCGTCGGGGCGACATCGGTAAGTGATCCCTGTGCCTTGAGGGTCAATGTTTTGTCCGGGTGTAGAAGGAGAAACGGGACGGGACTGTCCGTGTGTCCGGTGTCAACGCCGCCGTCAGGGTAAAGCCATTTTTCGACTGTTCCATGATCGGCTGTGACGATCACCGTTATTTCCTGCCGTAGTGCCTCGTCGATGAGGAGGCCGGTGTGCCGGTCGACCGCCTGAATCGCCCGAAGAACCGCCGGTTCATTTTCAATATGGCCGACAACATCCACATTGGGGAAGTTCACAACGACAAAATTGCAGTGAGGATCTTTGATCCTGGTGATGGCCGTTTGGGTGATGTCTGCAATGGACATTTCCGGAGCTTCATCAAACAGCCTGACGTCTTTGCGTGTCGGAATAACGATTCTTTCTTCTCCCGGCAAGAGGTCGGATTTCTTGCCGTTGAAAAAATAACCGACATGAACGGCTTTTTCCGCTTCCGTAATTTTTGCCTGGGTCAAACCTTGCGCGGCAATGACATCGCTCAAGGTATCGGAAAGAATTCCCTGTGGCTCAAAAGCGACCTTGACGTTCAACCCTTTTTGATACTCGATCATGGTTGCAAAGTTTACGACAAGGTCGGGATCAACGGGGAATTCCCGGAACGTGTTTTCCGTCAGGCTGCGGGTTAATTCAATTTCGCGCTCACCCCGGATATTGTAAAAAATAACGGAATCGCCCGATTGGATTCGTCCTGCGGGGTTCTTGTGCCGGTCTATGAGAACCAGCGGGAAGAGCGTTTCGTCTTCTTCGTTGCGGGAATAGGCGCCGCGGACGGCTTGTGAGATTGGAAATTTTGCATCAGGACACATGAAAACACCAGTTTATCCGTTTGAAGTCTTTATTCATTTCATTGCTTATCTAACGAAATAATCCCGAAGTGTAAAGGGGAAAAATTCTGCCTATTGGTTGAAAAGGCCTTTAACCTTGAAAATTATTTTTTTCAATGATAAGAAATCAAGAGAAATTTAAAAGGATTTTATCATGCAGACATGCAGTGCGCTTAAACAGGATTCACATGATAGCTTGTGCGAAGAACTTCTGCGGGAAAGAGCGGCTGTTTTAAGCCGTGCGGGCTTCGCTGTGGAAGATGCACTGGAGAAGGTCATAAAGATTGATCGGCAGATTGAGGAGAAGATGAATGAACTGCGGACGCGTCGGAATGACGCATCCGGCCAGAAAAGCCTGCCGGATCAGATGTCGATATATGAAGAAATTAACGCCATCATCGATCAGTACAACACGGCCCGTCAGAAAGCAGAAATTCAGTATTATTATTTTATCGTGACTCGTGAAGCCCTGGGGCTCAGAAGGCATGAGACGGTTCGACAACTCTACCAGGTCCCTCCGAAAAAGAAAAAGATACAGGCTATTTAATGGACAGATACAAAAAGCAACGCATACGGATGGTCGAGACGCAGATCCGGGCCCGTTCAATTAGCGATGCACGTGTTTTGAAAGTAATGGAGACCGTTCCGCGGCATCTTTTTGTAGATGAAGGCTTAATAGATCAGGCATACAGCGACAATCCGCTGCCCATCGGAGAACACCAAACCATTTCCCAGCCCTATATTGTGGCTTTAATGACGGAAGCTCTGGAGCTGAAGGGGCGGGAACGCGTTCTGGAGATCGGCACCGGGTCAGGTTACCAGACGGCAATTTTGGCAAAACTGGCTGACCGGGTTTTTTCCATTGAACGGGTGGCAGCACTGGCCACGCGGGCAAGAAAAATTCTGGACAGACTCAACTGCTACAATGTCGCTATTCGTGTTGGAGACGGTTCTTATGGCTGGAGGGAGGAAGCGCCTTTTGATGCAATTATCACAACAGCCGCCGCTCCGCAGATTCCTCCGTTTCTGGCAGATCAGCTTGTCCCGGGAGGCAGGCTCGTTGTTCCGGTTGGCAGCCGTGATGTTCAGACGTTGTATAAATTGACGCGTTCCGTGGACAATCCTTCAGAAATGAAAAAGGAAGACCTGGGCGGAGTTCGTTTTGTCAGCCTGATAGGTGAGAGTGGATGGAAATCCTGATGCGACAGACCTGTGATCGTCCAGAACAAAGGCGGAAAAATTGTTTTATCTTTTTTTTGATAACGCTCTTCGGCTTGTCTTTACTGATTGCCTGCACCGGGCCGCAAGTTCAAAAAGCACCGGTAAAAGGTGTGTATCATATTGTCAAAAAAGGCGAAACGGCATACAGCATATCGCGCGCTTATTCGATCAGCCTGCCGGAACTGGCAAAAATCAATAACATCAAAGATGTTTCAAATATTAAGGTGGGTTCTGTTATCTTTATCCCCGATGCCGTGCAGGTGATAGACGACGTGATTGCGGCCTCAAAAACAGCCGATACGGATAACCGTAGAAGCACAGTATGGCGGGAGGAAAAAGTTTCAGGGCGGGAAAAGACATCCGCGCCGGTTCTGCCCGGACCATCGGATGCCAGGCCCGAAGGTGCGCCCACCAGAACCCCTCCGGATACTGATGGAACCGATGAAGACAAACGTTCGGCAGTCGAAACAAATGATCAAGCCTATCCGGATAAAAGCAAACTGGTATGGCCGGTCAAGGGAAAGGTAAAAACAAGTTTCGGGGTTCAGCCGAACAAAACATACCACAACTGGATCAAGATCGCCTGTCCGGCGGGAACACCGGTAAAAGCGGCTGCCAGGGGGACCGTTATTTTTTCGGCTAATTTGAAAGATTTTGGAGAAACAATCATCATCCGTCACTCAAATGGTTTTGCGACGGTTTATACGCATCTCAAAAAAAGATATGTTAAGGCGGACCAAACTGTCAAAAAGGGTGAAGCCATTGCTCAGGCCGGAGAAATGGATGAAAAAGGAGGCGTCTATATCAATTTTGAAATCCGCCGCAACGGGAAAGCACAGAATCCTCTGCCGTATCTGCCCTAGAAGCATGACAGGCGCCTTGATACTGACATTTATGAAGCATTTCAGTAAATTGTATTAATCATTGACTAATTGAATAAAAAGTGGTAATCTGCTACGTTATTACGGAAAGGCAGGGAAATGTAAAATGTTTAAAGTAGGCGATTTGGCGGTATATCCGGCTCAGGGGGTCGGTGTTATTGAAGCCATTGAAAATAGAGAGGTTATGGGGAAGAAGCAGCCCTTTTATGTAATGAAAATCATGGGCAATGGTATGAAAATCATGATCCCGACCAGTTCTGCCAAGGCCGTAGGGCTGCGTGAAGTGATTCTGGAGAAGGAAATACCGAAGGTCTATGAAATTCTCCGCAATAAAGATGTCACCATTGACAAACAAACCTGGAACAAGCGCTACCGGGAGTATCTGGAAAAGATCAAAACCGGTTCTGTGTTTGAAATTGCCAGTGTTTTAAGGGATTTATTCATTTTGAAGAGCGATAAGAATCTTTCCTTCGGAGAGCGGAAGATGATGGACACTGCGAAGAATCTGCTGGTCAAGGAAATTTCTGTCGCCACGAATGCACAGGAAGCCAAAGTTGAACGTGATCTGCAGATGATTTTCACGGTGCAGTGAAGTTTGATCCCGCTCCCGCGGGACGTGTGTTAATTCTCCGTAGCTTGCCGCAAAGTGATTGATTAATTTTTACGATGATTTATGCTCTTTGAAAACTGAAAAAAGGATAAATCGGATTTCCTGATTTAGGGGAATAAGAAGACCTCCGTTTTAAAGAAGTATTCGAAAAGCAGGATTATATTCATACATGTATATATTTTAATTTGATTTTATAGAAAGGAGGTGAATCGATTGATCATAAGAGCATTATTAGTTTTAGCCTGTTCCGTAAGCGGTTATTTTATCGTTTTTTATATGGCGGCACCAAGTAGTTCATATGCTTATTTGCAGGCAATTGTCGGCTTTATTATAGGTTTTGTCGTTGCGCTGCTGGTCATTCAGGTTGAAAAGGACATCCGCAAACTTTCCCTGAAAGTCATCGCTGGCGGCGTCATCGGTATGGTCATCGGTTTGCTGATCGCGTTAATTCTTGGTTTTGGCCTGAATATGGTCATCAAGATTACACAGGATCAGCAGGTTGTTCCGTGGATCTATCTGCTTCTGATAGGTATTCTGGGGTATCTGGGTCTTGTTCTCGGATCGAAAAAAGCGGAGGAGTTCACTTTCCATGCAGTTGAAAGTAAGAATGCCGTTGATAACCGCTTGCTGGACACCAGTGTCATTATTGACGGGAGAATCGCTGATATTTGCGATACGGGTTTCATGGATGGAGAACTGATTGTGCCGCGCTTTGTCCTGAATGAACTCCAATTCATCGCGGACTCCTCGGATTCCATGAAGCGTTCGCGGGGCAGGCGTGGTCTGGATGTCCTGAACAGGATGCAAAAAAGTTCGTCCATCAATATTGAGATCGTTGAACAGGATTTTCCGAAAATAAAAGGCGTGGACGGCAAACTGGTGGCCCTCGCCCAGAAATTAAACGCCAAACTGATGACCAATGATTATAACCTGAACAAAGTTGCTGAATTGCAGGGCGTCCGGGTGCTCAACGTCAATGAACTGGCCAACGCGATGAAACCGGTGGTACTTCCCGGAGAACAGATGCTGGTCAAAATCATCCGCGAAGGCAAGGAACAGGGGCAGGGTGTCGGTTACCTGGATGACGGAACCATGATTATCGTGGACAGTGCGCAAAAAATGATCAACATGAATGTTGAAGTTGTTGTCACAAGCGTGTTGCAGACGACAGCCGGCCGGATGATTTTCACAGAACTGAAAGAAGCCGCCGAAAAGAAAAGCAACAATTCATAACCCATATTTCTGCTGTCTTTTTGACCGGAAAGAAAATACCTTTGGCGAACGGGTCCGGGAAAATGATTTTCCGGGCCCGTTTTATTGTTAGGATGCATCATGAAAACAGTTGCAATCATTCCAGCAGGCGGCGCAGGCAAAAGACTGGGGCTTGATGTTGCAAAACAGTATATTCCGCTGGATTCATTGCCCGTGCTGGTTCACACGATCCGCGTGTTTCAGACAACGGAAGTTGTTTGGGCCATTGTTCTGGTGGTGCCGGAAGAAGATGTGGCGTCTGTACAAAAGAATATCGTCGAAAAATATGGTTTGGCAAAAGTAATGACGGTTGTGGCCGGCGGCAGAGAGCGCCAGGATTCAGTCCAAAATGGTCTGCAGGCTGTTCCCGAAACGTGCGACATTGTGATTGTCCACGACGGTGTTCGTCCTTTTGTTACCCGGGATATGATTACCCGGGTCGTTGCCGCGGCGACTGAATGCGGCGCCGCCTCCATCGGTGTTCCGGCCAAAGACACGATCAAGGAAACAACAGATGAAAACATCGTGACGGCGACGTTGCGCCGTCAAAATTTGTGGCAGACGCAAACCCCCCAGGCTTTTGGGTATGATATTTTATGCCGGGCTTATGAGAAAGCCGGAAGAGATCATTTTTATGGAACGGACGACGCGTCTTTGGTTGAGAGAATGGGCGTGAACGTCCGAATGGTTGCCGGTTCACATGAAAACATCAAAATCACAACACCGGAAGATTTACTGATGGCGGAAGCATTGGTGGAAAATAAAAGAAAAGAAAAAATGGTTAGCCGCAGCGGTCTGGGTTATGACAGCCATCGATTTTCACCGGACAGGAAGCTCATCCTCGGGGGAGTTGAAATTCCCTTCGATCGGGGACTGCAGGGGCATTCTGACGCGGATGCCCTGCTGCATGCCGTCTGCGACGCGCTTTTGGGCATGGCCGGGGCGGGGGACATCGGCAGGCATTTTCCGGATACGAATGATGCTTATAAATATATCTCCAGCCTCGTTCTTTTAGAACGGGTTGGTCAGATCATCATGGCAAAGGGACTGATCATCAATAATATTGATGTCACGGTCATGATGGAAAAACCAAAACTGGCGCCTTATGCCGATGCCATGGCGGCCAATATTGCCGGAACGTTACATATCCCGCAGACAGCCGTCAATATCAAGGCCAAAACAAATGAAAGCATGGGGTTTGTAGGGCGCGGGGAAGGTGTGGCCGTGCTGGCCATAGCCAGCGGCGTGGAAAGGATAAAGAATGGCTGACAGGCCGAGAGTAAGAATTGCGCCGTCACCCACCGGTGAACTGCATGTGGGAAACGCGCGCACAGCTCTGTTTAACTGGATGTTTGCCCGTCATCACGGCGGCCGTCTGGTTCTGCGCATAGAAGATACGGACGAATCCCGCAGCGCGCTGTCCTATCAGGTCAATCTGCTCGATGATTTGAAATGGCTTGGCCTGGATTGGGATGAAGGGCCGGAGAAAGACGGAACGTATGGTCCTTATAAACAAAGCGAGCGACTCGATCTATACGCGGAACATCTGAAAAAGCTGATTGATGCGGATCTTGTCTATCCCTGCTACTGTACCGAGGAAGAACTTGAAGAGGAACGTCAGGCGCTCATTTTGAGCAAACGCATGCCCCGCTACATGGGGAAGTGCCGCAACCTCAGCGCCGGTGAGCGCGATGCGCTCGCAGCACAAGGACGAAAACCATCGTGGCGTTTTAAGGTGCCCTCGAAAACTGTGGAATTCAACGATCTGGTCCGGGGGCTGATCAGGTTTGAAGGTGAATCCATCGGCGATTTTATCATTGTCCGTTCCAACGGCATGCCGGCCTATAACTTTGCGGTGGTCATCGACGATCATTCAATGGCGATTACCCACGTGATCCGCGGTGAAGACCACCTGTCCAACACTGCCCTGCAAATCATGCTTTATCGGGCTTTCGGTTTTGAACCGCCGGTTTTCGCCCATCATTGCCTGATTCTGGGCAAAGACCACGCCAAACTCAGCAAACGTCACGGTTCCGTGTCCGTTGGCGAGTTCCGCAGAAAGGGCTATCTTCCGGAAGCGCTTCTGAATTATCTGGGGCTTCTGGGAAGTTCGTTTGCCGATGCCCGCGAAGTGCTGTCTCAGTCCGAAATGGTTGAAGCGTTTTCCCTTGAGCGTGCATCGAAAAGTGGAGCTGTTTTTGATGAAGAGAAACTGCGCTGGCTCAATGCAACTTACATTCGAAGCCTGACTGCTGATGATTTAATGAACCGGCTCTGGCCTTTTTTACGCCGTGCCGGTTATCACCCGGAAGAGCTCGATCCGCTGTGGCTTAAACAGGTTGTCGAAACCGTAAAGGATGAATTGACGGAGCTGGCCGATATTGGTGAACACATTGCTTTGTTTTTTGATAGCCGGTACCGAATCACATCCGAGGCTAAACAGGTCCTCGATACTGCAAATGCGAGAAAAGTGGTTTTGGCTTTTGGTGAGTATCTGGAGACAGCCGCAGGATTGCCGCTGGAGATTTATGCGGCGGCAATAAAGCATGCCAGGGAAAGCTCCGGGATCAAGGGCAGGGATTTATTTATGCCGGTGAGGGCGGCGCTTACCGGAAAAGTCAAGGGCCCCGAACTGGAGAAGGTATTTGCCATTTTGGGAAAAGTGTCCGCGGTTAAAAGGCTGAAACAGGCGTATCCATGACCCGTTGCCTCCACCGTTACATCCGGCGGAAGGATATGCTTTTATAATGCAACATCAGGGAGCAGAATGTTGAAAAAATCCAAAACCAGTTTCTTTTGCCAGCATTGCGGTTATATGTCACCCAAGTGGCTGGGCAAATGCCCGTCCTGCAGCGGCTGGAACTGTTTTGCCGAGGAGCTGGTTTCCCAGCCGGATTCGGGGGGACGTGCCGGTATGTCTTTTGACAGCAAGCCGCTGCCCATCGAAGAGATTTCGGCTGATGAGGGCGAGCGGATGCTCACCGGCATTGCGGAGATTGACAGGGTGCTCGGCGGTGGAATCGTAAACGGTTCCGCGATTCTGATCGGCGGCGAACCGGGCATCGGCAAATCCACGCTGATGCTTCAGGTCATGAAAAATATTGCCGATGGCGGCAGGAAAGTTCTCTATGTTTCCGGAGAGGAATCCGCTCATCAGATCAAACTTCGCAGCAACCGGATTGGCGCGTCGGCAAGAGATTTGCTGGTCCTGGTGGAAGTGTCCCTGGAGAAAATCCTCGACCATGTGAAAAAGATTGAACCGGCTATTGTGGTAATTGATTCCATTCAGACAGTGTATTCGGGTGATCTGATGTCGGCGCCGGGCAGTGTCGGGCAAGTGCGAGAAGCCTCTTCAAGACTCATTCTTTCGGCCAAGAAAAACGGAATTCCCGTGTTTTTGATCGGTCATGTCACCAAGGACGGTTCAATTGCCGGGCCAAAGGTCCTTGAACACATGGTGGATACCGTTCTTTATTTTGAAGGAGATTCCGGACATGCTTACCGGATCATCCGCAGCATAAAAAACCGCTTTGGACCGACAAATGAAATCGGCGTTTTTGAAATGCAGGACAAGGGTCTCAAAGAAGTCCCCAACCCGTCAGCCTTCTTTTTGGCTGAGCGGCCTCAAAATGCGCCCGGTTCCGTCGTGGTACCCAGCCTCGAAGGCACCCGGCCGATTTTAGTGGAAATTCAGGCGCTGGTCAGTCAGTCCAACCTGGGCATGCCGCGACGTACGGCCATTGGCGTGGACCACAATCGCGTGTCGCTTCTGGTTGCTGTTTTGGACAGAATCTGCGGTCTGCATCTGGGAGGTTCGGATATCTTTATCAATGTTGCGGGTGGAGTCCGGGTGGAAGAACCGGCAGTTGACCTGGGCGTGGTCGCGGCGATGGCGTCGAGTTTTCTGGATCGTCCGGTTGATCCCCGAACGGTCATTCTGGGGGAGGTAGGACTCACCGGCGAGGTGCGGGCTGTGTCCCAAATGGACGTTCGGGTGAAAGAAGCGGCACGCCTCGGTTTTAACAAATGTATCCTGCCCAAAACGAACATGGCCTCGTTGACCAAAACAGCAAAAATGGAAATATGTGCGATAAGTTCACTCAAGGACTTGCTGGAAAATCTTTTCTGATACGGCCTGTTAAAAAACTGTTCAAAAAATTTATCAAAAACCTTGACATGGGTGAAATCGTGCATAAAATAGCGCGGCTAAATTAAAAACCATAAAATTAATATAAACAAAAGCGAAAGGAGAATAAAAGCATGAAAATCAGACCTTTACAGGATCGAATCATTGTAAAACGTTTGGAAGAGGAGACCAAAACCAAGGGGGGCATTATCATTCCCGACTCAGCCAAGGAAAAACCCATCGAGGGTAAAGTCATTGCGGTGGGCAAGGGTAAGAAGACAGACGACGGTAAACTGATCGCCCTGGATGTTAAAGCAGGCGACAAAGTCCTTTTCAGCAAATACGGCGGCACCGAAGTCAAAATCGACGGCGAAGAGTACCTGATCATGAGAGAAGACGACATTCTGGGCGTTATTGAAAAATAAGAAAAATAATAAGGAGGAATATATACAATGGGAGCAAAAATACTTCTTTACGATGAAGAAGCGAGAAAGTCGGTTTTAAAAGGTGTCAACACCCTGGCCGATGCTGTGAAAGTAACCCTCGGTCCGAAAGGCCGCAACGTCATTATTGACAAGAGCTATGGTTCACCCACCGTGACGAAAGACGGCGTGACCGTAGCCAAAGAAGTCGAACTGGAAGACAAATTTGAAAATATGGGCGCGCAGATGGTGAAGGAAGTTGCCAGCAAAACCAGCGACGTCGCCGGTGATGGTACCACTACGGCAACGCTTCTGGCACAGGCCATTTACCGTGAAGGCGTCAAAGCCGTCGCGGCCGGTTCCAACCCGATGGACGTCAAACGCGGCATCGACAAGGCCGTCGAAGTCGTTGTCAAAGAGCTCAGCAAGATGAGCAAACCCACCAAGGATCAAAAAGAAATCGCCCAGGTCGGCACCATTTCCGCCAATAACGATGAAACCATCGGCAATATCATCGCCGGCGCGATGGACAAAGTCGGCAAGGAAGGTGTTATCACGGTTGAGGAAGCCAAAGGTCTGGAAACCGAACTGGAGATTGTCGAAGGCATGCAGTTTGACCGCGGCTATCTTTCCCCCTATTTTGTCACCAACGCCGACAAGATGCTGGTGGCTCTGGAAGATGTATTAATCCTGATTTATGAAAAGAAAATCAGCGGCATGAAAGATCTGCTGCCGATTTTGGAACAGATTGCCAAAATGAGCCGTCCGCTGCTTATCATTGCCGAAGACATCGAAGGCGAAGCGCTGGCCACCCTGGTGGTCAACAAGATTCGCGGCACCCTGCATGTAGCAGCCGTCAAAGCCCCCGGCTTCGGTGACCGCCGCAAGGCCATGCTCGAAGACATCGCAATTCTTACCGGCGGCAAGATGATCTCCGAAGACATGGGCTACAAGCTTGAAAACGTAAAGATCGAAGACCTTGGACGCGCCAAGAAGATCACCATCGATAAGGACAACACCACCATTATCGACGGCGCCGGCAAACGAGCCGATCTCGAAGGTCGTGTCAAACAGATTCGTGCACAGATCGAAGAGACCACGTCCGATTACGACAAAGAAAAACTTCAGGAAAGACTGGCCAAGCTGGTCGGCGGTGTTGCCGTTATTAAAGTCGGCGCCGCAACAGAAACTGAAATGAAAGAAAAGAAAGCCCGCGTGGAAGATGCTCTGCATGCCACACGCGCTGCCGTGGAAGAAGGAATCGTTCCCGGTGGCGGTGTTGCTTATCTGCGCACTCTGCCTGCTTTGGCCAAACTGGCCCTCGAAGGTGATGAGAATGTCGGCCTGAACATTGTGAAGAAAGCAATTGAAGAACCGATGAAGATGATTGCCGCTAATGCCGGTCTGGAAGGCGCTATCGTTGTCGAAAAAGTAAAAGAGAAGAAGGGCGCCTTTGGATTCAATGCCCGTACCGATGTTTATGAAGATATGATCGCGGCCGGCGTTATCGATCCTACCAAGGTT
>JBDKUG010000381.1:0-17939 GCA_039679815.1 Smithella sp. | reverse complement strand
TGCAGATTTACGGTAACCACACAACCAAGGACGAGCAACGGGCCTACTGCACGAAGATTATGCTTATTAAGGCAGTTCCTAATCCCGAGCAGTACAACAAGGTCTGGGAAAAGTATGTTTCCGTTTTAAACGGCGAATACGCGATGAATGAATAAACAGAAAAGTATTCAGATGCCGATACTGTGCGTCTGAAATTTGGTGCATTAAAAAAGGGGGAGAATCAGAGCGTTCTTCCCCTTTTTTCTCAAGTCTCTTTTCCCTCACTGCAGGCATGCCGGTTTGTTATGGAAAACAAGTTTTCGGCTCAATCCGGTTCTAAATGATTAGTTCAAAAAATACTAATTTTTACAAGCCAATTTCCAAATATCTTTAATTATATTTTCATCATTTCAACTGAAATTATCAAGGTGAGAATCATGAAAATCAGGTCTCTGAAGATTTACGTTTTTTGTGCGGCCTACTTTTTCATTTTTCTTTTTGCTGCTGTCTTTCTTTTGCTTTTTCGGACAGACGGCTTTTTCACGGCAAAGAAGGATGCGATGTGCCTGCCTTCTTCTTCACCCACCGGTTCTTTGCCCGTGGTGATCTGTGCCGACTGGTTGTCTGCTGACCAGTTGAACATCACAGGTTTTTCATTGCGCTGCATATCCGTGAAGGAAGAAAGATCTGAACGGTGAAAACTCAGGAAAACCGTGCCGTTGATGCCCTGTCTGGGGCCTGGCAGGGGACCGGTCCTGTCCACGAATGCCGCCATGCACAGAAGCTTGTTCTGTGCATCAAACAAATACAGGAATGCGGCATTTTCTGCATCCATGGCCCGAACCTCATACTGATAATTGGTTACTTCAGAGCTGACATTCGGCATAATTATGATCTCCTTTATAAAAATTACAATAAAAAAACCTGCATATATAAATCTCCGGGACGCTTCACGCCTGACGAAAAGTGTTTAACAATTATAGCACAGTTCTTCCGAAATATGCGATAGCCTTGCAGGCAGATTTTTTAAAATTCACCGGCTTTTTTTCGTGAAACAATTTCGTGACGCGGAAGGTATAATACCTCAACAGATTGCTTTTGTGTTTGTGCCTGTAATTCATATAATACAATAAATATGAATACTATTCAAGTTGATATGAAACCTGATTTTGACATCTTCATGATGGTCGTTTAAAACTGCCTCGCTGATGTTTTTAGCGAATCTCTTTGCAGAATCCGCCGCGGCGCGCAGCAGGAAATTTCACTCTTGACCGATGTCCGGTACATGATAAAGTCATTGCCTGCCTGTTGAAGGTATGGTAGTTTCACGCGAACTTATTCGGGTATTCCATAAGGCGGGGTTTGTAGATGAAAATGCGCGGATTGGGTTGCCACGGCTTACAGTGGTCTCGTCATACCAAGATGCATTCAAAGGATCAGCTTCGGCAAGGAGGAGGCTCCGCAGGTGTATTATTGATACGCTGAGGAAGCCGACCCCCATGTCTGGGGGCACGCGACCGATGCCAACAAAGTTAGCCAAAGAATGCGACTTGGTATCACCATATAACGTTTTCTGCTTGAGAATACTGTCCTGAAAGATGCGTAAACGGTCTCGACAGTGCTGACGTCAAAATAACAGCTATTCATTGATTATGTTTTTTTGTAACAGACTCCCGCCTGGATCATATCCGGGATATAATTTTTCTTAAGGTATCTGTACTTCCATGACAAAATTTAATTGCGGGGATTATCTTTCCAGTCTGAACATTGATGTCATGCGCTTCGGTCTGGATGCGATGAAAGGGCTTCTTGCGAAGTTCGGCAATCCTCAGGATGACTACCCAACGATCCTTGTGGCAGGTACCAACGGCAAGGGTTCTACTGCCGCGATGGTGGCTTCCATTATGAAGCAGTCAGGCCGCCGGGTAGGGCTTTATACATCACCCCATCTGGTGGATGTTCGTGAACGGATTGTTGTCAACGGGGTAAAAATCCCGGTTCGGGCGTTAGACAGCATTGTTTTGGAGATCAAGAACCGTGGGGGCGGACGCATCACCTATTTTGAAGTATTAACCGCCGCTGCGTTTATTTATTTTCAACGCGCGCATGTTGATGTCGCCGTGATGGAAGTAGGCCTGGGCGGCAGACTTGATGCGACGAATGTATGCCGTCCGCTTGTTTCGATTATTACCAACATCGGACTGGAGCACACGGCCTATCTGGGACGCACGCTGACGGCGATTGCCGGAGAAAAGGCCGGGATCATCAAACCGGCGGGTATCTGTATTACCGGCGCCGCGCAACAGAAGGTTGTGCAGACATTGACTTCTGTCTGTCGTCAGAATAAAGCCGTTTTATACCGACTGGGAACGGATTTTAAGATGCTTCGGAGAAAGGACGGGCTGGCCGACTATCATGGAATGAAGAAGAGATTAAACGGTCTCACTGTTCCGCTGCGGGGCGGGCACCAATTGTCCAATGCTGCGCTAGCGCTGGCTGTAGTTGAAATCATTGAGGGAAACGGTTTTGTGACGGATTCTGAAGCAATTTATGCCGGATTAAAAAAAACGCGCTGGGAAGCCAGGATGGAAATCCTTTGTGAGCGGCCGCTTTTCCTGCTCGACGGCGCGCATAACTCTTCCGGAGTCAGCGCCCTGCGGAGTGCACTTATGAGGGATTTTTCCTGGCGGCGGTTGATCCTCATTTTTGCCGCGCTGGCGGATAAAGATTATTGTGCCATGCTGAAAAAAATTGCGCCGCTAGCCGTTATAACGGTTTTGCCGCCCTTGCGGACCAGCCGCGCCGTTTCGCCGCGGGAGATGGCCCGGGTGATGAAAGGTCTGGGGTACCGGGCAGTTGTGTCCAGGAGTATCGACCAGGCGATTCTGAAGGCTATGAAGATGGCAGATGATAAAGACATCATCTGTGCCTTGGGATCATTTTATCTTGCGGGAGAGGTAAAACAGGTATTTCATCAAATCCATTCTTGTGGTAAGCAGCACGGCGATAAGGAAATCGGGTAGGATCTGACCATTGAATCGCCCCAAAGGGGTGCCGGGTTAATGATGTCGAAAGCGGATGAATGCTGTTTTGCTACGATTGCAAACGGATGAAGAAGGTTGATGGCTTTGTTGATTCAATTTAAACATGAATGTAAAATTGCCATTTCGGCGATTTTCATATTTTTATTTTCATTGAGCGGCGTTGTTGTGGCTCAGGACTTTAAAGTGCCCCAAGACAGTCCGGTGAAGATCGAGGCGGATACTCTGTCCTACGATAACGAACGCGATATTTATTATGCCAAAGGCAATGTCATTATTCATTACGGCGACGGTGTTTTAACCTCTGACACCGCTGAATATGACCGCAAGAATAAACTGGCAACTGCCGAGGGCAGTGCATTTTTAAAGATGGCCGAAGACTCGCTCGCGGGTGATAAAATTGTAGTGAATGTGGAAGATAAAACCGGTGTGGCATACAACTCCAAAGCCTTTTATGCCCGTAATCATTTTTACATAAGAGGTGATAAGATCGAAAAAACAGGGGAAAACACTTATTATATTGAAAACCCCCTGGCCACAACCTGTGACGGTGATGATCCTGACTGGCAGCTGGCCGGTTCTAAAATGAAAGTGACGCTGGAAGGATATGGCTGGGTGAACAGCGCCCGCTTTCTGACAAAGAGCTTTCCGGTATTATATTCACCCCTTGTCGCGTTTCCCGCGAAAACTAAACGACAGTCGGGCTTTCTTTTTCCGTATTTAGCCTACTCGAGAGATAAACAGGGTATTGATGTTGAAATCCCTTTTTTCTGGGCGATCAATCCCCAGATGGACGCGACATTATATACACGTTACATGGAAAAACGAGGGTTGAAGCAAGGTGTGGAATTCCGCTATTTTGCGGGTACCAAGTCCTTTGGAACGATCTATGCGGACTACCTGGAAGACAACAAAAGCGTTAATGACACGTTTGGAACGACGCAAAACCGTGACTGGCAGGACATGCACCGTCGCTGGTCTTATTATATCAATCATCAGACCACTTTTGATCCGCAATTTTATTTCCGGACGGATTTACGCCGGGTTTCCGACTCCTGGTATTTCCGTGATTTCAATTCCCATAATTACTATTTGACGAATTACGCTGCTACGGAGGATAACCCGTTTCAAAAAGTACCTTTTCAGGGAAACGAGTCTCTGCCGTTTCTGGAATCGTCCGTCCGCCTGTTTAAAGGATGGAATAACTACAACATAATGGCCCGCATAAGTTCCGTGGACAATTTTACAACGGTCAATAATGAAGGGACATTGCAAAGGTACCCGGAAATCATTTTCACCGGTATTAAACAGCGTGTTTTTTCCACACCGCTGTATCTGGAATTTGAGGGCAATTATGACTATTTTTACCGGGGCGAAGGTCAAAAAGGGCATTATCTTGATTTTGCGCCAACGCTATCCATTCCTTTTGCGGTTTCCAAATACGCAAAGATTATACCGCAAATTAAGCTGAGAGAATTTTACTGGAATCGTGACGATTCGGGAGCTGATTCTGAAAACCGAAGCGGCGACCGAACGATCTATAATGCAGGTGTGTCCGCCAGCAGCAGGCTTTCCCGTGTCTTTAACGTCAACATTCAGAACTGGGAGAAATTAAGACATGAAATCAAACCGGAAGTTTTTTATTCCTACATTCCGGAAATCCGTCAAAATAATCTTCCCGATTATTTGCCGCGGAATTACACGCTGCTGGATAGTTTTCTGCCCAATGATATACTCAGTGCAAACGCCCTGCAGCAGCAAAACGCAGTGGCATGGGCACTTACCAATACGCTGACCGCCCGGGTAAAAAGTAAAAATGGCGAGCGCAGTTACCTGGAAATATTGCGTTTCAAACTGTTTCAGGTTTATGACATTCACGAGTCCAGAAGAGATTTGAGCGATTCAACCACGGAAAGTCGTCCCCTGTCGGATCTCGGCATGGAGCTCAATTTCCAGCCACACCCCTACGTTTCCGTTTATGCCCGCAACCGATACAGTCCATACAGCGGTTGGAAAGAGATGAATTACGATCTGAGCCTTAATGACTGGCGCGGCGACAGACTGATATTCGGTTACCGCTATACGCTTGATTCCATCGAAGAGATCAATGCGGACTTGAGAGCGGTCATTACAGACCACCTGACGGGCAGGTTTGTTCTCCGCCTTGATCGTTTCAACGACCGGACGGTGGAAACCACGGTCGGGCTTTTCTATTCAAAACAGTGCTGGGGTGTGGGGGTGGATTATACCAGAACGCACGACGATGAAAACGTTATGCTGAAAATATCATTGGCCGGATTAGGTATGTTGGGAATTTAATGATATTTTCCCCTTACATGACTTAAAAAGAGCCGTTTTTTTCGTTACCGGATCCGATCAATAATAAATCACTGTTTGATTCAAATATTTTCCTTGACAAACGGAAGGGAATTGCATAGTTTGCATCTTTAAATTTTTAGTAAAGTGACGGTTTATTATGAAAACATTTTCAGCAAAGGCAGAAGAGACAAAGAAAGACTGGTATGTGGTTGATGCATCCGGTAAGGTATTGGGAAGACTGGCCAGTGAGATCGCCCTGCGCCTTCGGGGCAAACACAAGGCTATTTATACGCCCCATGTCGATACCGGCGATTTTATTGTGGTGGTCAATGCCGAAAAGATCATCCTGACCGGCAAAAAGTTGACGGACAAAATCTATTATTCCTATTCCGGTTATCCGGGAGGATTGAGAGAAACGGCCGCAGGTAAGATGCTTGCGGAAAAACCGGAAAACTTGATTCGCATTGCTGTAGCCGGAATGATGCCCAAGAATAACCTTGGCAAAAAGATGCTGAAAAAATTAAAGATATACAGCGGCAATGCACATCCGCATGACGCACAATGTCCAAAGACCCTGGCGGTTTAGTTTGCCCCTGCTGATTGTTGATTGATTATATTTTAATTTGGGAGAAGTCATGACAGTACAACGATTTTATGCAACCGGTAAGAGAAAGAGCGCTATTGCCCGTGTTTATATGAAGTCAGGGAGTGGGAATATCGTGGTCAACAAAAGAAACTACGAAGAGTATTTTTCCCGTCCCAGCTTGAAGATGATCATCCGGCAGCCCCTGGAAATTACCGGCAAGCAGGACCAGTTCGATTTTTATGTTAATGTAAGCGGAGGCGGTGTTGCCGGCCAGGCCGGTGCCGTGAAACATGGAATCTCCAAAGCGCTTCTGGGATTTGACGCCGAGTTGCGTTCCATTTTGAAAAAGGCGGGATTTCTGACGCGTGATGCCCGCATCAAGGAACGGAAGAAATACGGCCAGCCGGGAGCCCGCAAGAGATTCCAATTCTCCAAACGCTGATCAAACAGGGGGGCTTTCAGGCCTCCCTTTTTTTTGGGGTTTTTTATGGCAATTCAAGCAGCGATTTTCGGGGCCAGTGGATACACCGGCCAGGAACTCATTAGGATTTTATCCGGCCATCCGCAGGTGAATCTGGTGGCGGTGACATCCAGGCGCTATGCCGGACGACAGGTTGCGGAAATATATCCGTCACTGTCCTGTCTGACGAACCTGACCTATTCAAATGCAACTCCACAGGAGATTACCAACATCTGTGATGTGGCTTTCCTGGCTTTGCCGCACGGTGTTTCCATGGAAATTGCTCCCGTCTTCGTGAGGACGGGCAGGCAGGTGATTGATCTTTCTGCCGACTATCGTCTGCGGGACTTGGCTGTTTACGAAAAATGGTATGCAAAACACAGCAGTGCAGATCTTCTCGGACAGGCAGTCTACGGTCTTCCTGAACTTTACCGGAATGAAATCAAAACATCCCGGTTGATTGCCAATCCGGGATGTTATCCGACCAGCATTATTCTGGGACTTGCGCCCGTCTTGAAAAACAAGATTGTGGATGTATCCACGATCATTGCTGATTCGGCATCCGGCGTGAGCGGTGCCGGAAGAGATCCCCAGGTCACTTCGCTGTTTTGCGAAGTTGACGGAGGTTTCAAGGCTTACAAGGTGGGAAAGCACAGGCATATGCCGGAAATTGAGCAGGAACTGAACAGGCTGGCCGGGATTAATTTTGCGATTACGTTTACACCGCACTTATTGCCGGTGAAAAGAGGCATCCTGAGCACGGTTTACGCAACCCTCAAGAAGGACATCACGCTTGCCGACCTTTATGCCATGTATGCGTCTTTTTATGAAGGAGAAAAATTTGTCCGGATAAGTCCTGCCGGGGCGTACCCCAACATTTCCTCTGTGTGCGGGTCAAACTACTGTGATATCGGTCTCGCCCTGGATTCGAGGACTAAACGCATAATCATTATTTCCGCCATTGATAATTTAATCAAGGGAGCGGCCGGACAGGCCGTTCAAAATATGAACCTTGTCTGTTCTCTGGCGGAAGACAGCGGCTTGAATATGCCGCCGCTTTATCCCTGAAGAGAGTGGTAAAATGCCTCAGAAATTATTTAATACGAAAACAAGAAAAAAAGAAACGCTGCAGCCGATCAAAGAAGGCGCTGTAGGCATGTATGTCTGCGGGATCACGGCATACGATGTCTGCCATGTCGGTCATGCCCGCGCCGCGGTTGTTTTCGATGTTGTTTTCCGTCATTTAAAAGCGCGCGGCTACGACGTGACGTATGTTAAAAACTTTACTGATATTGACGATAAAATTATTGACCGGGCGAATAAAGAGGGTGTTGATATCACCCGGATCACCGAACGTTACATCAAGCTCCATGACGAAGATATGGCTGCGCTCAATATTTTAACACCCACGGTGACGCCCAGGGCAACCGGGCACATGACGGACATGATTGCCTTGATTTCAACGCTGGAAGATAAAGGCATTGCCTACGCGGTGGACGGAGATGTGTTTTTTGCCGTTGACAAATATCCTGCATACGGCGGATTGTCGGGACGTCATCTGGATGATATGATGGCTGGAGCCCGGGTGGACGTCAATGATAAAAAAAGAAACCCGCTGGATTTTGTGCTCTGGAAAAAGAGCAAGGAAGGCGAACCTTTCTGGGAGAGCCCGTGGGGCAAAGGCAGACCAGGCTGGCATATTGAATGCTCGGCCATGAGCAGGAAGTACCTAGGTGAAACTTTCGATATTCACGGCGGCGGCGAAGACCTCGTTTTTCCTCACCACGAAAATGAAATTGCTCAATCCCAGGCAGCAACGGGGAAACCCCTGGCCAATTACTGGATGCACAATGGATTTGTGAAGATCAACGCGGAAAAAATGTCAAAGTCATTGGGGAATATTTCCCCGATACGGGACATTATCAGGCAGTACCATCCGGAAGTACTGCGTCTGTTTATGCTCCAGAGTCACTACCGGAGCCCTGTGGATTACTCTGATACGGCAATGAAGGAAACCAGGACAGCCTTAATTCGCTGTTATTCCGCTCTGCAGCTGATGAAAGAAACACAGGCAAAATTAGTTTCTCAGACCGGTGACAGGCTTCATAGTGATCAGCACAAGTATGCGGACAAATTAGATGAACTGAACGATAAATTCAACGAGGCCCTCGACGATGATTTTAATACGGCACAGGCTTTGGGTTATGTTTTTGAAGCTGCCAGATTGATCAACAATATCAACACCGTAGAAAAGAAAATGGCAACGGGAGCCAAAAAGCATATTTTAGATGCTGCAGCAGGTGTTTTTTCTCATTTCAGCGATGTCCTGGGTATTTTTCAATACGATCCGGACGTCTTCTTTCATGCTGATCGCGATATTGAAGCCGGCAAACGTGGCCTGGATGTTTTCCGAATAGAGTCGATGATACTGAAGAGGCAAAAAGCCCGTACAGACAAAGACTGGAACAGGTCTGACGATATTCGCCGGGAGCTGGCTTCTCAGGGTATTATTTTAAAAGATTCGGCAGATCATACGACCTGGTTGATAGAATAGGGAACAAGCCTCCATTTTTATGCAGCCTTACAGGCAGGTCTTCTTAATATTTCTTTCCTGATTCATGAAAGTTATGGAAAAGAACCAATATAATGGTATATACTTAATTTTATTAATATCATTTTTAACAAAATACCTCTTTCCGTGTGAGGCAAGACATGAAAAACATATCCGCTAAATGGTTGGTAACCGTGATCGTAATCCTCGGGTTTTTGGTTGTTTTCTGGCCTTCTTCCGATAGTAAGGTCTCTGCAAAGGAAAAAAATATCTACAAGGAGATCAAAACGTTCAACGAAGTGTTGGATATGGTGCAGAAGAATTATGTGGAACAGGTGGATTCGTCCATGTTAATCCAGGGTGCAATAAATGGTATGATCAAAACCCTGGATCCGCACAGCTCGTTTATGACTCCTGAAGTATACAAGGGACTGGAAGAGGAGACACAGGGGCATTTTGGAGGCATCGGTATAGAAATTACCCTGGTGAAAGATGTATTGACCGTTGTGTCTCCCATCGAGGATACACCCGCTTATAAAGCCGGCGTGAAAGCCGGTGATCAGATCATCAAGATTAACGGTAAATCAACGAAAGATATTTCCATCATGGAAGCAGTGAAAAAAATGCGCGGTAAGAAGGGCACCAAAGTGACCATCACGATCATGCGGGAGAGTATGATCAAACCTCAAAATATCATTCTGACCCGAGCCGAAATTCAAGTTAAAAGCGTTAAGGTGAAAACTTTCGATAACAATATCGGATATATCCGCATTTCTTCTTTCAATGAACAAACTGCTGCGGATCTTCGCAGGGCTCTTGCTGATGTAAAAGCAAAATCGAATCCCATGCAGGGGCTGGTGCTTGATTTGAGAAACGATCCGGGCGGACTTTTAAATCAGGCGATCGAAGTATCCGATATGTTTCTAAGATCGGGTGTTATCGTTTCCACGCGCGGACGAACGAAAAGCATGGAAACCAGGACGCAGGCCAGGGATGACGGTGCCCTGGAAGTTACTGTCCCCATGGTTGTTCTTGTGAACGAAGGAACAGCGAGTGCAGCGGAAATTGTAGCAGGCGCCCTTCAGGATAATGGACGTGCGCTGATTGTAGGGACCCAGACCTTTGGCAAGGCGTCCGTACAGACCGTGATCCGCCTGGAAGACGGGTCGGCACTGAAATTGACGACCGCCCGGTATTATACACCCAAGGGCAGGTCTATTCAGGCTGAAGGAATCAAACCGGATCTGATCGTTCGGCTGAAGATGCCGTCGAAGGATACGGCGGATGGTCAACCCGATGAAATGATGCGGGAAAAAGATCTTGAAGGTCATATCCTGCCTGCCGGAGAAGGCGGCAGGGAAGGGGAGGATCATAAAGTCGACAATTCAAAAGAAGTAGACGATCTGGATAAAGACAATCAGCTCAGAACAGCCGTCGATATTTTAAGAGGCTGGCATATGATGAAAAAGACTATAGCCAACTGATGCTGTTGCTTCAGGAGACCCGAACGTGGCGGCGAAGAAGAAAAAAAATAACAAAAGATTTTTAACAGCGTTTTTAACGGTATTGATCGTCGCATCCATTGCCGCCATTTTGTACGTGAGTTTCTTTCATCGGGAAGAAACGGGTTTACGGCCTGCGGGGAAGAAGTTATCGTCGCAGCAAAAGGTTTCCCCTAAAGAAAAATCGCAGACATTGACCCGGGTCAAAGAGATAAAGGAAAAGGAAAAAACCAGTGACGTTTCTGTGTCGCAATCCTCAATCGGGAAAAGTACGAAGAAGGAAAAAATTGTTGTTGCCAAGATTGTGCCGCCACGGCTATCCGTCAAACAGGTGGCCATTATTATTGACGACATCGGCTATGACATGAAACCGGTGCGGGATCTTTTGAATATTGACGCGGATATCACATTTGCCATTTTACCGCTTCTGCCCCATTCACATGCGGCGGCGGAAGCCCTGCATAGCGCCAACCGTGAAACCCTGCTGCATCTGCCGATGGAACCACTTTCCTATCCGAAGGAAAAGCCCGGCACAGGCGCTCTTTTTACGGAGATGAATGATACAGAAATCGTTTTACAACTGGAAAAAAATATGGCCAGCGTACCTTATGTTTCCGGTGTCAACAACCACATGGGCTCCAAATTCATGGCTGACGAAGAGAAGCTGATGCCGGTTTTCAAGCAGTTGAAGCAAAGAGGGTTGTTTTTTATCGATTCACGAACAACCCGTTCATCCAAAACCCTGTCTGCTGCCGAAAAAGTCCATTTGACCGTCGCGTCACGCAGGGTCTTTCTCGACAATGATCGGGACTATGAGAAAATCTATCAAATTCTGATGGAGGTGGCTAATGCACCAGGCGGCGGAGCGCCGTTGATTGTGATTGGTCATCCCTATCCGGAAACGATTCGGGCGATCAGAGACGCCAGCAAAGTTTTTCGGGAAAAAGGTATTTCCATCATCCCGGTATCAAAACTGATCAAGATGACATCTTCGCAAGGCGTATCCTGATTATATACGAATTGAAAGCAGCCGTATCCCTATGCAAAAAAAAATAATTATTTTCGTTATCTGCGGACTTCTTTTTTCCGCGACTAAAGGCGATTGCACTTCTCCTCTAAATGCCCGTCTGTCATCCAATCCATCCGTTTCTGAAGTCTACGCCAAAGAGGCTGCCTATCATTATTCACTGGCTGTTTTGTCGCGGCTGAATAATGACCTGCCGGGAGCAATCGACCAGATGAAAAAGGCGCTCGCCGTTCATCCGGATTCGCTCTATCTGAATACCGAACTGGTTTCACTGTACGCTGAACACCGCGATGTTGACAATGCCCTGTCTCTGGGTGAGGCCATGCTGGCTAAGAATCCCGGCAATATCGAACTGCGGTCGATTATGGGTGGTTTGTATTTCAATTTACGCAAATACGACAAAGCGATTCGTGAATATCAGACCATTATTGAGATTGACCCAAAGAATCTGGTTGCCCGCTTATTTTTGGCGACAATCTATACTCAAGAGAAAAAGTATGATTTGGCGCGAAAGGCTTATCAGCAAATCCTGAAAATGGATCCCGGCAATATTATCGGGATGTATTATTATGCGAAAACACTGACCCAGATGAACCGTCCGTCAGAGGCGGAGGCGCTTTATAAAAAAATGACCATGCAAAAACCGGAGTTTGAAGCGGCCTGGTTGAGTCTTGCCGCGCTTTATGAAAGCGAGAACAAACATGATGAGGCCATTGCTGTTTATCGGGCTTATCTGGAGATAAACCCAGCCCGTATCATTTTTCGTGTAAAGATCGCGCAGCAGCTGGTGAAAGCGAAAAAGCAGTCACTTGCAGAAAAAGAGTTGAAAGAAGCTTTACAGGTTGATCCCGCCAACCGGGATGTAAGAACCATGCTGGGCCTGTTATATTACGAAATGCGACAGTTTGAGGCGGCAGCCGCCCAGTTTTTGACGCTTTTGCAAGCATTGCCCGGAGATGACAAAATCCGCTATCTTCTGGCCAGTGCGCTGGAGCAAAAGGGTGATTTGCCTGTCGCACTGGCGGAGTATCAAAAAATATCCCCTGATTTTGAATTATATGCGAATGCTCAAGTCCTTGCAGCCATGATTTGCAAAAAAGAAGGCAGAATTGAAGACGCCATTGCAATTATGATCCGGGCCATTGAAAAGAAAAACGATCAGGCAGCGCTTTATCTCTATTTGTCATCGCTGTATGAAGAGAAGAAAGATATGACCTCAGCGGAAAAAACAATCCAGGAAGGTATCGGGCGTTTTCCCCGCAATACCGATATGTATTATGTTCTGGGCACGCTTCAGGAAAAAACGAATCGCTTTGAGGAGAGTATCAAGTCGATGCAAAAAGTGCTGGACATTGATCCGCAGCATGCCGACGCTCTTAACTTTATCGGCTACACGTATGCAGACCGTGGCATTCACCTGGACGAAGCAGAGCAAATGATTCTTCAGGCCCTTAAGATTAAACCGGAAAACGGATATATTCTGGATTCCCTGGGCTGGGTTCATTTTAAGAAAAATCAATACGACAGAGCGCTTACGCATCTCAAGGAAGCTCTGGAGCTCTTGCCGGATGATCCCAATATTAACGAACATATGGGGGATGTTTATCTGAAGACCGGACGGGAGCAGGAAGCGCTGAAATATTACCGGAAGGCAGCGAAGATTGATCCTGATAACCTTAAACTGAAAGAGAAACTGGAAAATCTGATCAACAAAAAATAAGGAAGGATTCCCAGTATCATTATTGTCTTTCCTGAAAGTGTATCTCAGATGCATTTTTTCTGCATACCTGTCATCCTATTGTTTATGCTGCCGGTTCTCATCTGCGGATGTGCTACAGGGACGAATGTGTTTTCGCCTTCCGTACAACCTGAAAAATCTTTAACAATCGTTGCCCCGGCCATCCAGGAAACAGACAGGGTTGTGGCTACTGCGGAAATTGACCTGGATACGGAGCAGGGGCATTATCCGGTTCGGGCTGTATTGATTGTACAGAAACCCTCCTATCTTCGCCTGGAGATACTTCCTGTGATCGGGACACCCGATTTATATCTGACGGCTACGCCTGATCATCTGCAAATATTTATTCCGTCGAGAGAAGAATTTTATTCAGGGAAGCCATCCGCTGAAAACCTGGCTCGTTTTTTACCATGGGGATTCAATGTTGAAGATATTGTAATGATTCTTTCCTGCGATTTTCCAACACATGAAGGAAAGGATTCATCCCGGGCAGGTGATCAAGAGGCTGGCCCGACGAAATTTGATCTAAAAACCCCTTCGGGGTTTTCGCAAACGCTCTGGATTGGTAAAAACGGAAGAGTAGAAAAGCTGATTCGCCATGCCCCGGATGGTAGGGAAATATTTCAGGTACGATACGATGATTATGTATCAGGGAGCAGCCTGGCCCGGAAGATAACCATTATTCAGACAGACCATAAGACACGTATTTTAGTAAAATATACTGATCTGAAAATAGTCAAAACAACGAATTTAACCGTTTTTGAACTGCCTGTCCCGGCAGGTATTCAAAACATCAGTTTGGATCAATAGTCATAAGTGCAGAAACTCTGCTGATACCAGGTCGCATTCTTTGGCTAACTTTGTTGGCATCGGTCGCGTGCCCCCAGACATGGGGGTCGGCTTCCTCAGCGTATCAATAATACGCCTGCGGAGCCTCCTCCTTGCCGAAGCTGATCCTTTGAATGCAACTTGGTATCTGAAGATGATTTTTTGGCCGGAATTAACCCAGATTACGCAATAGAGAGATTTGTTGTTTCTCTGTGTCATTTCGAAGGAGCGTAGCGACGAGAAATCTTCATCATTCTATACTCTTAAAGGTTTCTCCCTTCGGTCGAAATGACACAAGAAATGTCTTCTTTGTCTATTGCGTAATCTGGGATTAATCAGCACATGGTGGCATGTTCCCCCGCAACCTGTTATCGGGATACAGACGCAAATAAAGGGGGCTGGTTGTGAATCCCCCTTTATCGTGTCTGGTGATCGGATAGACTACTTGATTTGCTGAAGCTTGGCACGCGCGGTCTTTGCCTGGTTGGTGTTGGGATAGTCTTTTATGATCTGCTGTAGAAGCAGCCGTGCGCTTGCCTTGTCACCCAGGCTTAAGAAGGAGAGGCCTTGCTTTAAAAGGGCATGAGGAACTTTGTTACTGCTGGGGAATTTTTTAGTCACATTGTCATATTCCAGAATGGCTTTTTCGTATTGCTTTTCATAGAAATAACATTCACCAATCCAGAACTGCGCGTTATCAGAATACTCGCCCGTGGGATAAGCGGCCAGGAAACCTTGAAATGCTTCCCGGGCTTTTGCATAATTGCCGCTCTTGAAAAGCTGATAAGCTGCCGCATACTGGGAGGCTTTGCTCTGCTTATCGGAAGAGGAATCCTGAGTCGACACAGAACCATCCATAACGCTGGATGAATCTTTTTTGCTGATTTCCAGAAAATTTTCAATGAAATTGATTTTCTGGGAAAGCTGCTCGAGTTTTATATTATATGCGCTGTCCCCTCTTGCGTCCGGGAAAGAACCTTTTTGCAGCGTCTCGACATGTCCACGCAGCTGCTGGATCTGCTCGCGCAATTCCGACATGTCTGCGCTGGTGTTGGCCTGTCCCTTTCGCATGGCCTCAATGGCCTGCTTTTGTTCTTCCTGCATCATTCGCATGCGGATGTCCAAAGCGGCAATTTTATCCTCCACCTCCCGGTTTAATTCCGTACGGACAGTCTTGAGGTCGGAAGACGTAGCACAGGCTGTAATCAACACCACCATAAACGGCAATAAAAGATACAGATAACGTTTCAAAACTTTATCCTTTTATCCCGCTCGCGCGGGACGAGTGTTAATTCTCCGTAACTTGCTGTGATATCATAACGTTCATTTCATACCTCGACAGCTTGCTGCGAGGTGGTTCATCAGGTCATCACTATTTTAAATGAAATTCCGCGCGCCTGTTTTTTGCCCAGGCTTCTTCCGTGCTGCGGGGATCCAGAGGATTCTCTTCGCCATAACTGATGGCTTGCATACGCGATGCGCTGATGCCGAGGTTGATCAGGTATTGCTTGGCTTCCTGAGCCCGCCTCTGTCCGAGAGCCATGTTGTATTCGTCGGTGCCCCTTTCATCACAGTATCCTTCAATGATGATCTTTCCGCTTTTGTGGGTAAAGATCGCAGCATTGTTTTTCAGTGTTTCACGTGCGTCCGGACGAATGTTGGATTGATCGTAGTCGTAGTAAATATTTTGGGGAGTTAAAAGTGCCGCGTCCCTCGCCCTCATGGCAGCCTCGCGTTCCGCCTGTTCCCGTGCCCTGCGGGCAGCTTCGTCTTCTGCAGCTGCATCATCCCTTACAACAGCTGATTTATCCGCGCAACCGCTGAACATGGTTAAGCAAAATGCAAAAACAAGAAATACCCCGATAAGTGCTAAATATTTTTTCATGATTCTCTCCTTTCACGATTTGAAAAAAACTGCTTAAAGTTAATTATTCTAAACATATCTTACCAAACTGCGTCAATAAAAATAATGGGCAACTGAATTAAATACGATGTGATTTCAGTAAGATGACGCACAAAACCGATTTTTAGCATCCGTTGCAAATTTCTGGATGAACATGGTGTCTTCTATACGACAAAGATGAAAAAAATACAACCCCCATAAAAAATCATTTTAATGAAGGAGACCAGGAAGGCATGACCAGATGGTTTGCACTCTCAAAGAGAACCCGTGTTTTCATGCCGTTGGCATTGATAATGCAAATACGGCTTCTGCCGCCCTGACGGGAACTGAAAACAATCTGTCTGCCGGACGGGGACCAGGATGGATATTCATTGTCTGCATTGTCAGAAGTCATCTGCATCAGGTTACCGCCACTTTCATCAACGGTGAAGATCTGATATCTGCCGCCGGCAAGACCTTCATACGCAATTTTACCGCCGCGGGGAGACCAGGAAGGAGAGGTGTTGTATTTCCCGTGAAAGGTGATTCTTCTTTCACCGCTGCCATCTGCATTCATGACAAAAATTTGCGGTGACCCAGAGCGGTTCGATACAAATGCGATTTTTTGGCCGTCGGGCGACCAGGTCGGAGAAACGTCAATGGAATAGCTGTTGGTCAGGCGTTTGATCTGCATGGAGCCGATATCCAGGACATAAATATCCTCGTTGCCGTCTTTACTCAGCGTCAGCAGAAGTTTTCTGCTGTCCGGCGAGAAGGAACCACATAGATTCAGGCCCTCGAATGAAGCAACGGCTCTTTCACTGCCGGTTTTCAAATTACGCAGATAAACCTGCGGCCGTCCGTTTTTGTACGATGTAAAGGCAAGATATTGACCATCCGGCGACCACCGGGGCGATGTAACAATACTCTGATGACCTGTCAAGTTGTTCATGCCCGATGCATCGTAGTTCATCGAGTAAATATCAGAACCGGATTTTCTTTTGATGATAAAAGCAATTTTCGTATTAAAGTCGCCCGCGTCGCCGGTCAGCGCCATCAGGATATCGCGGGCAATGGCAAGCGCGATGGGTTTTGTGTCGCCGCCCTGGGCCGAATATCTTTTATTAAAAAGCATTTCGCCCCGTGCAACATCATACAGGCGGGCCTCTGCAAGCATGTCTTTCCCCGAAGTCAGGTCACCCCGCACCAGAAAATCAGCGCCGATGGCTGTCCAATCGGGAAAACGGATTTTTTCCGGGTACCCGGGTTCAACGCCTTCCAAAAAACTTTTTTTGTCCAGGATTTTAAAAATCCCCGTCATGTCGAGGTAGTTTTTGATGTCGTCGGCAATGGCGGAATTGAAGTCCGAAGATGTGGATGTCCCCGTTCTTTTATTTTGAAAATCACAAATCGCAATGGGGAATTGTTGAAAGCCCGGCGCATCAATATCAATATACACTTTGGCCACGGCGTTGCCGCGGGTGCCGCAGATTGCAAAGAAGACCAGAAGGATTAATATTTTAACAATATTTTTTTTGTCCATAAATATTCATCATCCATCATTGAATTTGTTTAGCGAAAGTCCTCGGAGTGAAACCGGATGCCAAAATCGATGAAACTCTCGTTTATCCATCCGGCAAGCGGATGGAAGGGTGCGGATTTCTTTACCGCGCGCATGGCGGATTCATCAAAATAGGCGTTGCCGGAACGTTTTTCAAAATCGATGTATTCCAGTGCTCCGCTCCGTGCTATTCTTACCTCGACGATGGTTTCTACGTTGTTTTTCGGCATCATTGTGGACGGCAATGTCCAGTTCTTTTTAATTTTGGCCCAGACGAAGCGGCTATATTCGTCTATCTTAGACGAATTGGCAGACGACGATGCCGCGCCCATACGAGCATTTGCTGATCCGTAAGGAACACCCGGCGTTTCGCCGGCTCCGGTTTTAGAGAGCTCTTTTCGACGCAGGGCATCGATTTTCTTCTGAACATCCGCTCTAGAGATCTCTTTTCGTCGGATAGCATCG